>OZ252015.1:1550000-2039191 GCA_965247525.1 Hyphomicrobiales bacterium | reverse complement strand
CTTGCGGAATTTTGTTTTTTTAGGTTGCAGCATGTTTCTTTACCTTAAGCTGCGGCGTTGTCGCGCCGACGGCCCTGCTCCTTGTCATCACCGCCGGCGCGCTTGTCCTGCGCCATTGGATCGTGTTCCATAATTTCGCCTTTGAAGATCCACACTTTCACGCCGCAAATGCCCATGGCTGTGTGTGCTTCTGCTGTGCCGTAGTCGATATCGGCGCGCAATGTATGCAAAGGCACGCGGCCTTCACGATACCATTCCATACGCGCGATTTCTGCGCCGCCCAAACGACCGGAGCAATTGATACGAATGCCTTCAGCGCCCATGCGAAGAGCGGACTGAACCGCGCGCTTCATGGCGCGGCGAAATGCAATACGGCGCTCCAGCTGCTCTGCGATTGACGCGGCAACAAGCGTGGCGTCGATTTCAGGTTTGCGAACCTCAACAATGTTGACGACAACTTCTGACTGGGTCAGGTCGGCAGCACGTTTACGGATCTTGTTGATGTCTTCGCCTTTTTTACCGATGACGACACCAGGACGACCTGAGTAAATCGTAATGCGACATTTTTTGTGCGGGCGCTCAATTACAATGCGCGACACTGCCGCAGCTTTGAGATCTTTCATCAACACATCACGAATTTTCAGATCTTCGGCAAGAAGATTGCCGTAATCTTTCGAATTGGCGAACCAGCGGCTGTCCCATGTCCGGTTAATGCCGAGGCGAAGCCCCTTCGGATTGCTCTTCTGACCCATTATGCGGCTCCCTGTGCATCGACCTGGCGGACGACAATTGTCAGATGTGAAAATGGTCTTGCGATGGATGCGGCTTTACCGCGACCGCGTGCATGGAAACGGCGCATCGCCATGGCGCGGCCAACATAGGCCTCGGCAACGATCAGATCATCGACATCCAGCGAATGGTTGTTTTCAGCGTTCGCAATCGCGCTTTCGAGTGTTTTTAAAACTGTACCGGCGATGCGTTTGCGCGAGAAGGTCAGGTCGGCAACAGCCGCGCTGGCTTTCTTGCCACGGATCATCGCGGCAACGAGATTAAGTTTTTGCGCTGACACGCGGATGGTTTTCATCACAGCGCGCGCTTCATTGTCAGCCAGCTGGCGTTCACGTTTTGCTTTTGACATGGCGGATTAAGACCTCGTCGCTTTCTTGTCACCGGCATGGCCGTGATAGGTGCGTGTTGGCGAGAACTCGCCGAATTTCATGCCAATCATTTCTTCCGAAACCATGACAGGAATATGTTTTTGACCGTTATGGACGCCGAACGTCAGGCCGACAAATTGCGGCAGGATTGTCGAGCGGCGGCTCCAAGTTTTGATCACTTCATTGCGCCCTGAGCCGCGTGTTGTTTCTGCTTTCTTGAGCAGAAACCCATCGACGAACGGGCCTTTCCAGACTGATCTTGCCATAATGACTACCCTTATTTCTTCTGATGGCGCGTGCGGACAATAAATTTGCCTGTGCGCTTGTTGGAACGTGTCTTTTTGCCTTTGGTCGGCTTGCCTGTTGGGCTCACCGGATGGCGTCCGCCGGATGTACGGCCTTCGCCGCCGCCGTGCGGGTGATCGACCGGGTTCATTGAAACACCGCGGTTGTGTGGTTTGCGACCGAGCCAGCGTGAACGGCCTGCTTTTGAAAGCGAGATGTTCATATGGTCTGGATTGGAAACAGCGCCGATTGTCGCATAGCACTGGCCAAGAACCAGACGCTGCTCGCCAGATGAAAGGCGAAGCGAGACATAGCTGCCGTCGCGGCCGACGATCTGTGCATAGGAACCGGCAGAACGGGCAATCGAGCCGCCCTTGCCGAGTTTGAGTTCAACATTGTGCACGAATGTACCAACCGGCATGTTGGCCAAAGGCATGGCATTGCCTGGTTTAATATCGACCTGTTCACCGGCAACGACCGTGTCGCCTGGCTTGATGCGCTGCGGCGCGAGAATGTAGGCCTGTGTGCCGTTTTCATAACTGATCAGCGCGATAAACGCCGTGCGGTTCGGATCATACTCAAGACGCTCGACTGTCGCTGGCATGCCCGCATTTTCACGGCGTTTGAAATCAATAATGCGATAGGTCCGCTTGTGCCCGCCGCCACGAAAGCGAACGGTGATACGGCCTGCATTGTTACGGCCGCCCTTTGAACTTAGGCCCTCTGTCAATTTTTTGACAGGCTTGCCTTTGTAAAGGTGCGAGCGATCAACGAGAACCAGCTGGCGCTGGCCTGGCGATGTGGGATTGTAATTCTTAAGTGCCATATCCTAAATCCTCAAAGCCCTGTCGTGATATCGATTGTCTGGCCTTCGGCCAAGCGCACGACTGCTTTTTTAACATCTGAACGCTGGCCGCGACGACCGCGAAACAGTTTCTTTTTGCCCTTTGTAATCAGCGTGTTGACGCCGACGACTTCAACGCCAAACAAGGACTGGATCGCCGCTTTGATCTGCGGTTTTGTCGCTTCACCCGACACCTTGAACACGATCTGGTTCTGCTCGGAGGCCATTGTCGCTTTTTCAGTGATGATCGGCGAGCGGATCACATCATATGCTTTTGGGTCGATGGCCTTTGTATCGGCTTTTTTCTTTGCGGCCTTGCTCATTTGAAGCGCTCCTCCAGCGCGGTCAGCGCTGCTTTGGTCAGGACGAGATGTTCGCGGCGCAAAATGTCATACACATTGATGCCTTGAACGGGCAGA
The DNA here is from genome assembly GCA_965247525.1 of Hyphomicrobiales bacterium. Classification (GTDB taxonomy): domain Bacteria; phylum Pseudomonadota; class Alphaproteobacteria; order Rhizobiales; family UBA4765; genus JAZKID01. Next base: position 2,036,486 of record OZ252015.1, on the reverse strand, counting down.
ACATCGACATGCGCAACACTGCGCGCGGCGAGGCCAAAATTTTCAGAAACCGTGTTGCCGTCAATGAACAAAACGCTTTCAAAACCATGCTTGCCGAAATGCTCGCGGGCCAGTTTGGTTTTACCTTCTTTCATGTCGATATGATCGACAATGACAAGGCCATTGTTCATCGCTTTCGATGACAACGCCATTTTCAGGCCAAGCGCACGAACTTTTTTAGGAAGGTCATGGGCGTGATCGCGCGGTGTCGGGCCGAATGAACGACCGCCGCCGCGAAACAGGTTGGCACGTGCTGAAGAGTGACGGGCGCGGCCCGTGCCCTTCTGCTTGTAGATTTTCTTACCCGTGCGCGCAATTTCGGCACGATTTTTAACGTCATGCGTACCTGCACGACGCTTTGCAAGCTGCCAGCGCACAACGCGCTGCAAAATATCTTCGCGTGGCTCAACGCCGAAGATCGCATCACTCAATTCAATATCGCCGGCATCGATGCCTTCAAGTGTTTTTACAGCGATCTTCATGATGCAGTCTCCGTCGTCGTTTCAGCAGTGGTATCTGTTGACGCTGCTTGATCTATCGGCTTGGCATCATGCTTTGCCGTGTCCGAATTTGAATTGTCGGCGGTACGGAATTTGCCAGGACGCGGCGCATCTTTTGGAAGCGCTTTTTTAACGGCGTCATTTACATAAACCCAACTGCCTTTGCTGCCCGGTACCGCACCCTCAACGAGGATGAGACCGCGTTCGATGTCAGTGCGTACAACCTTCAAATTTTGTGTTGTGACGCGTTCCTGACCGAGATGGCCAGCCATTTTCTTGCCTTTGAAAACCTTGCCCGGATCCTGACGCTGGCCAGTTGAGCCGTGCGCACGGTGCGTGACTGAGTTACCGTGGCTGGCGCGGTGACCGCGGAAGTTCCAGCGCTTCATTGAACCGGCAAAACCTTTACCGATTGTGGTGCCCGTGACGTCAATAAACTGGCCGGGAAGATAGTGGTCAGCCGTAATGAATGCGCCAATCGGAATCAAACCATTTTCAGCAACGCGAAATTCAGCCGCTTTTGATTTGGGCTCAACATTCGCAACAGCGTAATGGCCGCGCTGCGCTTTGGTAACATTCTTGATTTTGCGTGCGCCCGCGCCAAGCTGCATGGCGACATAGCCATTTTTTTCAGTCGTGCGATGTGCGACGACCTGGCAGTCTTCGAGCGCAAGAACGGTGACGGGAACGTGTTCACCCGTTTCTGTGAAGACGCGTGTCATGCCAAGTTTTTTGGCAATAACCCCTGATCTTTCTCTAAGCGACATTTAACTAATCCTCTTATGCAGCGTGAGCTGACAATTTGATTTCAACGTCAACACCTGCTGCGAGGTCGAGCTTCATAAGCGCATCAACTGTTTGCGGTGTTGGATCAACAATATCAAGAACGCGCATATGTGTGCGGATCTCGAACTGTTCGCGTGATTTCTTATCGATATGCGGTGAACGCAAAACCGTAAATTTCTCATTGCGTGTCGGCAATGGAATTGGACCGCGAACGCGCGCGCCTGTCCGTTTTGCCGTGTGCACGATCTCACGTGTCGATGCATCGAGAATACGATGATCGAAAGCTTTGAGACGGATGCGAATATTTTGATCGTGCATAGTGATAAACCTTTGAGATCTTAAACGGGTATGACGTCCGGAGTGAGTGAACCCCACTCCGGCAAGTCTGGTCTCTGTTACTCGATGATGCTTGCAACCACGCCAGCGCCAACTGTTCTGCCGCCTTCGCGAATAGCGAAGCGCAGTTTTTCTTCCATGGCGATTGGTGTGATCAGTTCAACTTCGAACGAAATGTTGTCGCCAGGCATTACCATTTCCGTGCCAGCTGGAAGGCTGACGACGCCAGTCACGTCCGTTGTACGGAAGTAAAACTGAGGGCGATAGTTGGTGAAGAATGGTGTGTGACGTCCGCCTTCTTCTTTTGTCAGAATATAAGCTTCGGCTTTAAACTTTTTGTGTGGCTTGATTGAACCTGGTTTGCAAAGAACCTGACCACGCTCAATGCCTGTACGGTCAACACCGCGAAGAAGTGCGCCAATGTTGTCGCCAGCCTGACCCTGATCGAGAAGTTTGCGGAACATCTCAACGCCAGTGACAGTCGTTTTTGTTGTGTCACGAATGCCGACGATTTCGACCTCTTCGCCAACCTTGACAATACCGCGTTCAACACGGCCTGTCGCAACTGTACCACGACCTGAAATGGAGAACACGTCTTCAACTGGCATCAGGAATGGCAAATCGATTGGGCGCTCTGGCTGTGGAATGTAAGCATCGACAGCATCCATCAGCTTCAAGATCGCATCATGGCCTTTTTCTTTGTCTGTGCCTTCAAGCGCCATCAAAGCAGAGCCCTTGACGATAGGAATGTCATCGCCCGGAAAGTCATATTTTGAAAGAAGTTCGCGAACTTCAAGTTCAACGAGGTCGAGGAGTTCTGGATCATCAACCATGTCAACTTTGTTCAAGAAAACAACGATCGCTGGAACACCAACCTGGCGTGCAAGAAGAATATGCTCACGTGTCTGTGGCATTGGGCCGTCAGCAGCGTTCACGACGAGGATTGCGCCGTCCATCTGCGCAGCACCCGTGATCATGTTTTTCACATAGTCAGCGTGGCCTGGGCAATCGACATGTGCGTAATGGCGTTTTGAGGTTTCGTATTCAACGTGTGCTGTTGAAATTGTGATGCCGCGTGCCTTTTCTTCAGGCGCTTTGTCAATCTGGTCGTAAGCGGTGTATGTCGCGCCGCCTGTTTCAGCCAGAACTTTTGTAATCGCAGCTGTCAGCGATGTTTTCCCATGGTCAACGTGACCAATGGTGCCGATGTTGCAATGCGGCTTATTGCGTTGGAATTTTTCTTTAGACATCTAAGGCTCCTGCTTAAAACTTTTGTTGATGACTTTTACGCGTATTTCTTCTGAACTTCTTCCGCAACATGTTGCGGAACCTGCTCATAGTGATCGAACTGCATAGTGAAGGTGGCGCGCCCCTGAGAGAAGGAACGCAGATTGTTGACGTAACCGAACATGTTGGCCAGTGGCACCATCGCGTTAACGACGGTCGCGTTACCACGCATGTCCTGTCCCAGAATTTGACCGCGACGTGAGTTCAAATCGCCGATCACTGAACCGACATAATCTTCTGGCGATACGACTTCAACCTTCATGATAGGCTCAAGAAGCTTTGAAGCGCCCTTTTGCAGAGCCTCGCGGAACGCCTGACGGCCTGCAATTTCGAACGCAATCGCGGACGAATCCACATCATGGTAAGCGCCATCGATCAGCGTCACTTTCGTGTCAACGACAGGGAAGCCTGCGATTACGCCTGAACCCAGAACGGATGTCAGACCTTTTTCAACGCCGGGGATGAATTCTTTTGGAATTGTACCGCCAACAATCTTCGATTCAAATTCAAAGCCTTTGCCAACCTCATTGGGCTCAACGATGATGATGACGCGTGCAAACTGCCCTGAACCACCCGACTGCTTTTTGTGGGTGTAATCAACTTCTGATTTCTTCGTGACCATTTCGCGATACGCCACCTGCGGCGCGCCGATATTGGCATCGACTTTGTAAGTCCGGCGAAGAATGTCGACTTTAATATCGAGATGAAGCTCGCCCATTCCTTTCAAAATGGTCTGACCTGATTCCTGATCTGTCGAAACGCGGAAGCTTGGATCTTCGGCCGCAAGCTTTTGCAGCGCAACGCCCAGTTTTTCCTGATCCGCTTTTGATTTTGGCTCAATCGCAATTTCGATGACAGGCTCTGGAAATTCCATCTTTTCAAGGATGACCGGTTTGGCCGGATCGCAAAGCGTATCGCCTGTGCGTGTGTCTTTCAAACCTGCAAGCGCAACGATGTCGCCGGCGTAAGCTTCCTTGATATCTTCGCGGTTGTTGGAGTGCATCAGCAACATACGGCCAACACGCTCTTTTTTATCACGCGTTGAATTAAGCATAGTTGTGCCGCTGCTGAGCTTGCCGGAATAGATACGGCAGAAGGTGATTGTACCAACGAACGGATCGTCCATGATTTTGAACGCGAGCAAAGATGTTGGCTCATCGTCCGACGCCTGACGCAAAATTTCTTCTTCCGTGTCAGGGTTGATGCCTTTGATGCCTTTACGATCAAGAGGCGATGGCAGGTAATCAATCACCGCATCGAGAAGCGGCTGCACGCCTTTGTTTTTGAAAGCTGTGCCGCAAAGAATTGGATAGAACGCACCGTCAAGAACCGCTTTGCGGATCAGGCGCTTCAGTGTGTCTTCATCAGGCTCATTGCCATCAAGGAAGGCGGCGAGCACTTCGTCGTCAAGCTCAACCGCAACTTCAACAAGCTGCGCACGGTAGTCTTTGGCCTGCTGCAAAAGATCATCCGGAATAGGGCCGTCATTGAATTTTGCGCCTAAACCCTCATCTTCCCATGTGATCGCAACCATGCGCACAAGATCAATCAGGCCTTTGAAATTGTTTTCCGCACCGATTGGCAACTGAATTGGAATCGCTTTTGCGCCAAGACGGTCTTTGATGTCTTTGAGGCACATGAAAAAGTCTGCGCCGGTCTTGTCCATCTTGTTGCAGAACACGATACGCGGCACTTTGTATTTGTCGCCCTGACGCCAGACTGTTTCTGTCTGCGGCTCGACGCCCTGGTTGCTGTCGAGAACGCAAACGGCGCCGTCAAGGACGCGCAATGAGCGCTCAACTTCAATCGTGAAATCGACATGGCCTGGTGTGTCGATAATGTTCAGGCGCTTGCCTTTCCAGAAGGCCGTTGTCGCAGCAGAGGTAATCGTGATGCCACGCTCCTGCTCCTGCTCCATCCAGTCCATGGTTGCAGCACCGTCATGCACTTCGCCAATTTTGTGCGATTTGCCGGTGTAATACAGAATACGTTCTGTGGTTGTCGTCTTGCCTGCATCGATGTGCGCCATGATGCCGAAATTGCGATAATCTTTAAGATCGTATTCCCGAGCCATAATGTCTTCTCTTTACCAGCGGTAATGCGCGAATGCGCGGTTGGCTTCAGCCATTTTCTGGCCGTCTTCTTTTTTCTTTGCAGCAACGCCGCGGCTGTTTGAGGCGTCGAGAATTTCGGCGGCCAAACGTTCTGCCATTGTCTTTTCACCGCGCGAGCGTGCAGCGCCAATGATCCAGCGAATGGCCAAGGCCTGACGACGCTCTGGACGAACCTCAACAGGAACCTGATAGGTCGCACCACCCACGCGGCGCGAACGCACTTCGACGGATGGCTTGATGTTTTCCATCGCTTGATGGAAAATTTCGATCGCTTTGCCTTTGATCTTCTGTTCGATCAGGTCAAAAGCACCGTAAACAATGCTTTCAGCGGTTGATTTTTTGCCATCATACATAATGGCATTCATGAATTTCGACAGAACAAGATCGCCGAATTTAGGATCAGGAAGAACTTCGCGTTTTTCTGCAGCGTGACGACGTGACATGAATTCTTTTCCTTACTTCGGACGCTTGGCGCCGTATTTTGAACGGCGTTGTTTGCGGTCTTTGACGCCTTGTGTATCGAGAACGCCGCGCAGAATGTGATAGCGGACACCTGGCAAATCCTTCACACGGCCGCCGCGGATCATGACCACGGAGTGTTCCTGAAGGTTGTGCCCCTCGCCTGGAATATAGCCGATGACTTCAAAACCATTTGTCAGACGCACTTTGGCTACTTTGCGAAGTGCAGAATTCGGCTTTTTCGGTGTGGTTGTATAAACACGTGTGCAAACGCCGCGCTTTTGCGGGCAGCGCTGCAGAGCTGGCGTTTTGTTACGCACTTTAAGCGGCGTACGCGGCTTGCGGATCAATTGCGAAATTGTTGGCATGCGCCCTTTTTGTCCTCGTTAGTGAAGAGGTTTCGCCGCAATGCGGAACTGCCCAAAACAGCCTTACGGCTGCCGGGCGGCGAAATTGCAGAGGACCGTCACCGGTCATGCCCTCTTCGAAGTTCAATTCAGATCAATTGCGTTTAGAAGTGCAGTGTCATGGCCTGGCGCCGCGACGTCTTACCCCTACAGCCAACTGTGGATGAGGTTTAGTAACTCAAACACAATAGCGGGTCAACAGCTGCAGCCAAGAATTTGTGGCTAAAAATCAAGCATTTCAGCTTGTTTTTTCAATTAATTTGGTTTTATTCGGGAAATTCAGGCTTGCAAGCAGAGAAGCTTGAGAATCGCTTTGCTATATTTCCCTGCCAGAGACACAACGCTGGCGTCACTGCCAGCTCCATGACCAAACCAAACATCATCGGCTTGCCTGGCCACCCGGCCATAAGAGCACCCAGCAGGCGGGCAAGCCCACCTATAAACACAATAAATGTGAGAAGCTGGAAGCGCTGGGTCTTTGTCTCGATGTTCGGAACACAGCTGCAATAGGCCAATCCAATCCCAAGCAACAAGCCTGACATATAACGAAAATGGCTATCGGCATCGAGAGTGGCCAAGCCGCCCGAAAAGCGCAGACCTGAGAGCGCGCCAAAAACTCCAGCGAGCAACGGCACAAGCGAAAAGAAAATTACAGCGGCTTGAAGACATTTCTTATCTATTTGCAACTTCATTTTCCCTTCAATTAATGTAAAAACTGGCTGCGTGTAAGTGCTTGTCATAGCCTTTTTTCGAAGTCATACTTGCCTTTTATGTTGAAGATACAGCTTTGAAACCTTTTTTTCGGACAACGCATTCGGCGCCTTTATTATTGCCTGAAGGCAAAACGAGCGCTTTTAAAGCCATTGTCGAGCAGAATATCATTTCGGCTCCTTTTAACGTCTTAAAATCACAGGCTATTGCTGCCGCTGAGCCGCTATTACCTGAATTGGCTACAAAAGTTAAAGCGCTTGAGCTTTTCAAATGGACATTAACAAAAAAATATAACGAAAAAGTTTTGGCTGATAAAATTGCTGAGGCGAAAACTCGAATTTCCGCAACAGATAATCAAATTCACAATCTTGAAGGTCAGCTTGCGCAAGTGGTGGTGCAACAGCAATCTTCGCTGGTTTTAAAAACGGGGGCCACCTCGACAAAAGCCAGCTTGCAAAAACAAATCGACATGCAAAAAAGCCAAATGCAATCGGCCCAAAGTTTTTTAAAGTATCCTTGGTGTAATCCTGGTGATTTTAATACCGAATATGCCTGGTCATCTGCTGAAACCGAACAGGCAAAAAAATTGGCGGACGCCGTCGATATGGCAAAACAGCCCATATACAATGTGATGATGAATATTTTTACGAGAGCCGATTATTTTAAATCCGCAGCGCTTGTGACTGTCGATAGCAAGGGCAATCCCTCTCGCGGAACGAGCCAACACGTTTTGCAAGTTTATAAACTTGTTGATGATTACACTGACGCAGCAATTTACAAAGCGCAAAGCGAATTTGCTTCGACCCGTCAGTAAAAAAAAGCCGCACATCTCAAATCGTTTGTCGATTTAAAAATCTGCTTTCGCAATCTTGGATAAACCAAGATTGCGAGTGGTTTTTTTACGTGCCGTTTTACAGGTTATTCGGCAGCGGTAATCATCTGCGGTTGCTCGTTCTGATTGCCTTGGCCTTTTGAACGCTCTTCCAGAATAAGCTTGTCGCGGTTGACTGCGATTTCCATCATCTGGCTCATCAGTCCGCCTGTTCCTGCTGGAATGAGGCGACCGACGATGACGTTTTCCTTCAGACCATCGAGCGTGTCCGACTTGCCATTGACGGCAGCTTCGGTAAGGACGCGCGTTGTTTCCTGGAAGGAGGCGGCCGAAATGAACGAGCGTGTCTGCAAGCTTGCTTTGGTGATGCCCAGCAAAACAGGTGAACCTGTCGCTTCGCGTTTGCCTTCAGCTTTCAGCCTTTCATTCTCTTCGATGAATTCAAGTTTTTCAACCTGTTCACCTGAAAGGAAGAGGGCTGAATCACCCGCATCATTGACTTCCATTTTTTGCAGCATCTGGCGAACAATCACTTCAATGTGCTTGTCGTTGATGATAACGCCCTGCAAGCGATAAACCTCCTGAATTTCATTGACGAGGAAGGCTGCAAGAGCCTCAACGCCTTTGATGGCCAGAATGTCGTGTGGCGCCGGATTTCCTTCGACGATGTAATCGCCTTTTTCAATCCGGTCACCATCCTGCAAGTGGATGTGCTTTCCTTTTGGTACAAGATATTCGACAGGCTCGATGCTTTCATCATCAGGGATGATCGAAAGGCGGCGCTTGTTTTTATAATCCTTGCCGAACTGGATCGTGCCTTCTGTCTCGGCAATGATCGCTGCATCTTTAGGCTTGCGTGCTTCGAACAACTCGGCAACACGCGGCAGACCGCCGGTGATGTCGCGTGTCTTGGCAGATTCAAGCGAGATACGCGCAAGCGCATCGCCAGCCTGAACTTCGCGGCCCACATCGACCGACAAAATCGCTTCGGCAGGCAGAATGTAACGCGCGTCGCCGCCACGTTTCAGCTTCTTCACTTTGCCTTTGGCGTCTTTGACAACAAGCGCAGGGCGGAGATCGGCCGCGCGCGGTGTTGCGCGAACATCGAGCACAACGCGTTTGGTGATGCCTGTCGCTTCGTCGGTTGTTTCAACAACCGACAAACCTTCGACCAGATCTTCAAAGTCAACCGTTCCGTCGACTTCGGTAAGAATAGGACGTGTGTACGGGTCCCATTCGGCAAGGCGCTGGCCGCGTTTAATTTTGTCTTTGTCTTTCACCTTCAGCCTTGTGCCGTAGGTGATCTTGTGAACCGCCCGCTCCTCGCCGTCCGTATCGCGGATGACGATGGCCATGTTGCGCGCCATCGCGACGGTGACACCGTCGCTGTCGGTCGCAATATTGGTATTGCGGAGTTCGACCGTTCCATCAAAGCTTGAATCGATGAAGGAGTGATCGGACACCTGCGCGGCGCCGCCAATGTGGAACGTGCGCATGGTCAGCTGTGTACCCGGTTCACCGATGGACTGCGCGGCGATAACGCCGACAGCTTCACCAAGGTTCACGGGTGTTCCGCGTGCAAGATCGCGGCCATAGCATTTTGCGCAAATGCCGTTACGGGTTTCGCAGGTCAGCGCGGAACGGATTTTAACTTCCTGAATTCCGGCCTTGGCAATTTCCGCAACGTCTTTTTCTTCCATCAGTCCGTGCTGCTTGACGATGACCTTGCCCGTTGTCGGGTGGACGATGTCATGGGCTGCCGTACGCCCCAGAATACGGTGTGCAAGCGACGCAATGATCTGCCCCGCATCGACAATTGCCGTCATCTGAATGCCGCTGATCGTGCCGCAATCGGGTTCGTTGACGATACAGTCCTGCGCAACGTCAACCAGACGGCGTGTCAGGTAACCGGAGTTGGCTGTTTTAAGAGCCGTGTCGGCAAGACCTTTACGCGCACCGTGGGTGGAGTTGAAATATTCAAGAACGGTCAGGCCTTCCTTGAAGTTAGAGATGATCGGCGTTTCGATGATTTCGCCGGATGGCTTGGCCATAAGACCGCGCATACCGCCAAGCTGACGCATCTGCGCTGGAGAACCACGCGCCGATGAATGCGACATCATGTAAATCGAGTTAAGAGCCTTTTGGCCAGCAACGTCGATCTTTTCTTTCGCAATCTCGATCATCATTTCGGAAGCGACCTTGTCCGAGCATTTTGCCCAGGCATCGACGACCTTGTTGTATTTTTCGCCCTGCGTAATCAGACCGTCGAGATATTGCTGCTCGTAATCGTTGACGAGCTGGCGCGTTGTTTCCACAATCTTGGTTTTCGAGGCTGGAATGACGATGTCATCCTTACCAAACGAAATACCGGCCTTGAACGCATTGCTGAACCCAAGCTGCATCAAGCGGTCGCAGAAAATGACCGTCTCTTTTTGTCCGCAGTTACGATAAACGATATCGATAAGGTTCGAGATTTCTTTCTTCGTCATCAGCTTACTGACGACATCGAAATCAATCTTCGCGCTTTTTGGCAGGAGCTGAGAAATCAGCACGCGGCCTGGCGATGTTTCAACAATTTTCGATGTTGGCTTACCAGCTTCGTCAATGCTGCGGAAACGCCATTTGACCTTGGAATGAAGACCAATGACCTTTTGGAACAAAGCCTGCTCAAGCTCGCCGATATTGCCGAACATCATGCCTTCGCCTTTCTCGCCATCGGTGAGGATGGAAAGATAATAAAGGCCAAGAATGATATCTTGTGACGGAACGATAATCGGCTGTCCGTTGGCAGGATGCAGAATGTTGTTCGTCGACATCATCAAAACGCGGGCTTCAAGCTGCGCTTCAAGTGATAAAGGAACGTGAACCGCCATCTGGTCACCGTCGAAGTCGGCGTTAAATGCCGTACAGACAAGCGGGTGCAGCTGGATGGCTTTGCCTTCAACCAGAACAGGTTCAAACGCCTGAATGCCAAGGCGGTGAAGCGTTGGAGCACGGTTGAGCATCACAGGATGTTCGCGGATCACCTCGTCGAGGATATCCCAGACTTCCGGCTTTTCTTTTTCAACAAGTTTCTTCGCCTGTTTGACAGTTGAGGACAGGCCTTTCGCTTCAAGGCGCGAGTAGATAAACGGCTTGAACAATTCAAGCGCCATCTTCTTTGGCAGACCGCATTGATGAAGTTTCAATTCAGGACCAACCACGATGACCGAACGGCCAGAGTAATCGACGCGTTTGCCAAGAAGATTCTGGCGGAAACGTCCCTGTTTGCCTTTCAGCATGTCGGACAATGATTTCAGCGGACGCTTGTTGGCGCCTGTAATCACGCGGCCGCGGCGACCGTTATCGAACAGCGCGTCGACAGCTTCCTGCAGCATGCGCTTTTCGTTGCGGATAATAATATCCGGCGCGCGCAGTTCCATCAAACGTTTCAAGCGATTGTTACGGTTGATGACGCGGCGATACAAATCGTTGAGATCGGACGTCGCGAAGCGGCCACCATCCAGCGGCACCAGCGGGCGCAGATCTGGCGGGATGACAGGAACGTGTTTGATGATCATCCATTCAGGGCGGTTGCCTGAGGTGACGAACGCTTCAACAATTTTAAGACGCTTTGCCAGTTTTTTTGGTTTTAGCTCGCCCGTTGCGACTTTCAATTCTTCGCGAAGATCGTCACGGATTTTTTCCATGTCCATGCGCTCAAGAATTTCGCGAATGGCCTCCGCACCGATCATGCCGGTAAAGCTGTCAGGACCATATTCTTCCTGCGCCTTCATATATTCTTCTTCCGACAACAGCTGGTTTTCTTTCAGTGGTGTCAGGCCGGGCTCTGTAACGATGTAATTTTCGAAATAAAGGATACGCTCAAGATCTTTTAGCGTCATGTCCAGCAGCAGGCCGATACGCGATGGAAGCGATTTCAAAAACCAGATATGCGCGACAGGTGCTGCAAGTTCGATGTGACCCATACGTTCGCGACGAACGCGCGACAGAGTGACTTCAACGCCGCATTTTTCGCAGATGACGCCTTTGTATTTCATGCGCTTGTATTTGCCGCACAGGCATTCATAATCCTTGATCGGTCCGAAAATGCGCGCGCAGAAAAGACCATCACGCTCCGGTTTGAACGTGCGGTAATTGATCGTCTCCGGCTTTTTAATTTCGCCATAAGACCAGCTCAAAATCTTTTCCGGGCTGGCAATCGAGATGCGGATCTTGTCAAAGACCTGCGCCGGTGCCTGCGGGCTGAAGAGATTCATTACTTCTTGGTTCATCTTTTTGCTCTCCTGAGCTTTTAAATCTTGGCTCAAATTGCCCTTCGCAGCATCGCTTGGGGCTTTCTTCACTTAAAAAAGTCCACCGGACATTTTTATTCGTTTTGTAAAACGTGACTTACTCAGCAGCGTCCGGCAGTTCAGCGGGCGGCTTGGTCTGCAAAGGTTCGTTGTCCTGCAATGTGTTCTCGCGTTTTGAATGTTGCAATTCGACATTGAGGCCCAGCGAGCGCATTTCCTTGACGAGAACGTTGAACGATTCCGGGATACCGGATTCAAACGCGTCTTCGCCGCGGACAATGGATTCGTAAACCTTGGTGCGTCCGGCAACGTCGTCCGACTTAACGGTAAGCATTTCCTGCAAGGTGTAAGCAGCGCCGTAAGCTTCAAGAGCCCAGACTTCCATTTCCCCGAAACGCTGTCCGCCAAACTGCGCCTTACCACCAAGCGGCTGCTGGGTAACAAGCGAGTAAGGACCGATAGAACGGGCATGGATCTTGTCGTCGACAAGGTGGTGCAGTTTCAGCATATAGATGTAACCGACCGTCACTTTACGGTCAAACTGGTCGCCCGTGCGTCCGTCAAACAAGGTCATTTGACCCGATCTGTCGAGGCCGGCCATATCCAGCATGTCCTCGATGTCTTTTTCTTTCGCGCCGTCAAACACTGGCGTTGCGATTGGAATGCCGGCTTTCAGATTGTTGCCAAGCTCGATGAGCTCATCGCCTTCCATTTTGTCGAGAACTTCGTCCTTGCCGTAGATTTTTCCTAAAAGCGATTTCAGCGGTTTTGAATCGCCTTTCGCTTTGTAGCTGTCCACAAGCTCTCCGATCTGAAGCCCCATACCTGCGCAGGCCCAGCCAAGATGTGTTTCCAAAATCTGGCCGACGTTCATGCGCGAAGGCACGCCGAGCGGATTGAGAACGATGTCGACATGGGTGCCGTCTGGAAGGAACGGCATGTCTTCGATCGGCATAATGCGCGAGACAACGCCTTTGTTTCCGTGACGACCGGCCATTTTGTCACCGGACTGAATTTTACGTTTTACGGCAACGAAGACTTTGACCATCTTCATCACGCCCGGAGGCAGTTCATCACCGCGCTGCAGCTTTTCGACTTTGTCGAGGAAGCGCTGTTCAAGCGCTTTCTTTGACTCGTCATAAAGTTTGCGCATGGCTTCAAGTTCAACCATCAGCCTGTCATCATCAACCGCAAGCTGCCAAAGCTGGCTGCGTGTCAAATCGCTGAGGATGTCTTTTGTGAGTTTTGTGTCTTTCGCAATCGATTTTGGTCCGGACACAACCTTCTTGCCGTTGAGCTTGTCGGTGATGCTTCCAAATGTATTGCGATCGAGAATGGCTTGTTCGTCATCGCGGTCTTTCGCAAGACGCTCGATTTCTTCACGCTCAATCGCCTGTGCGCGCTCATCCTTGTCGATGCCATGACGGTTAAACACACGCACTTCCACAATCGTGCCCTGCACGCCCGGCGGCACACGCAAAGATGTGTCGCGAACATCCGAGGCTTTTTCGCCGAAAATGGCGCGCAGAAGTTTTTCTTCCGGCGTCATCGGGCTTTCGCCCTTTGGTGTGATCTTGCCGCAGAGAATGTCACCCGCGCGCACTTCAGCGCCGATATAAACAATGCCGGCCTCGTCAAGATTTTTCAGCTGCTCTTCCGAAACGTTCGGAATGTCGCGCGTAATTTCTTCAGGGCCAAGCTTGGTGTCACGCGCCATCACTTCGAACTCTTCGATGTGAATGGATGTGAACACGTCTTCCTTGACGATACGCTCCGACAGAAGAATTGAATCTTCGAAGTTGTAGCCATTCCACGGCATGAACGCGACAAGCACGTTGCGGCCGAGCGCCAGCTCACCAAGATCGGTCGATGGGCCATCGGCAATGATATCGCCTCCGCGCACGCGGTCGCCGATTTTCACCAATGGACGCTGGTTGATACAGGTGTTCTGGTTGGAGCGCTGGAACTTCAGCATGGTGTAAATATCAACACCAGGCTTTGTTGGGTCTTTTTCGTCAGTCGCGCGGACAACGATACGTGTCGCATCAACCTGATCGACGATACCGCTGCGACGCGCCGTGATGGCCGCACCGGAATCGCGGGCAACGATGGCTTCCATGCCTGTGCCGACAAGCGGCGCCTGGCTACGAACCAAAGGCACAGCCTGACGCTGCATGTTCGAGCCCATCAGCGCGCGGTTGGCGTCGTCGTTTTCCAAGAAGGGAATAAGGGCGGCGGCAACAGACACAAGCTGTTTGGGTGACACGTCAACAAGGTCAACCTTGTCGACAGGAACGCGGATCACTTCGCCTGCGTTACGGACAATGACCAGATCTTCTGTCAACTTGCCTTTGGCATCGACAGAAACGTTGGCCTGCGCAACGAAATGGCGCTGCTCTTCCATCGCAGATAAATAGACAACTTCATCAAGCATTTTGCCATGGGCAACTTTGCGATACGGGCTTTCGATGAAACCGTATTTATTGACGCGCGCAAATGTAGCGAGCGAGTTGATCAGACCAATGTTCGGGCCTTCCGGCGTTTCAATTGGGCAGATACGGCCATAATGAGTCGGGTGAACGTCGCGGACTTCAAAGCCTGCGCGCTCGCGTGTCAGACCACCTGGGCCAAGCGCGGAGAGACGACGCTTGTGTGTGACTTCCGAAAGCGGATTGGTCTGGTCCATAAACTGCGACAGCTGTGAAGAACCAAAAAATTCACGCACGGCAGCTGCTGCAGGTTTTGCGTTGATCAGGTCTTGCGGCATGACGGTGTCGATTTCGACAGACGACATACGCTCCTTAATCGCGCGTTCCATACGCAGCAGACCGACACGGTACTGGTTTTCCATCAATTCGCCGACAGAGCGAACGCGGCGGTTGCCAAGATGGTCGATGTCGTCAACCTCGCCGCGGCCATCACGCAAATCAACCAGCGTTTTGATGACGGAGAGAATGTCTTCTTTGCGCAGCACGCGCATGGTGTCCGGCGCATCGAGCTCGAGGCGCATGTTCATTTTCACGCGGCCGACCGATGACAGGTCATAGCGCTCTGAATCAAAGAACAGCGACTGGAACATGGCTTCAGCCGCTTCGATGGTTGGCGGCTCGCCCGGACGCATCACACGGTAAATGTCGAACAGCGCTTCTTCACGGCTGTGGTTTTTATCAACCGCAAGGGTGTTGCGGATGTAACCGCCGGTATTGATGTGATCGATGTCCAAAAGCAGCAGATCTTCGATGCCAACATCGGCAAAGCCTTTCAGCAGTTTTGCTGAAATTTCATCACCCGCTTCGGCAAACACTTCGCCTGTTTCCAGGTTGACGATATCTTCTGCAAGATACTGGCCGATCAGCGCATCATCATTAAGCGCGATGTCTTTTGTTTTCGCGTCTGTGAGCGCGCGGATGTCTTTCAATGTCACTTTTTTTCCGGTTTCGAGAAGAATCTCACCGGTTTTGGCATTCAAAATATCGTAGGTCAGTTTTTGACCACGCAGGCTTTCAGCAACGAAAGCTGTTTTCCAGCCCTGTTTGGTTTTGCTGAACGGAATCTTTTTGTAAAACGTATCGAGAATGTCTTCCGACGTCATGCCGAGCGCGTAGAGAACCGATGTCGCTGCAATTTTACGGCGGCGATCGATGCGCGCAAACACGATATCTTTGGCGTCAAATTCAATATCAAGCCATGAGCCGCGATATGGAATAATGCGGGCCGCATAAAGCAGCTTGCCGGACGCGTGTGTTTTACCTTTGTCGTGATCGAAGAACACGCCTGGGCTGCGATGCATCTGCGAAACGATGACGCGCTCTGTGCCGTTGACGATAAATGTGCCGTTCGATGTCATGAGCGGCATGTCGCCCATATACACGTCTTGTTCTTTGATGTCTTTGACCGAGCGCGCGCCGGTATCAACATCGACATCAAATACGATGAGACGCAGTGTCAGCTTCAATGGGGCTGCGAATGTCATGCCGCGCTGGCGGCATTCTTCCACATCGTATTTTGGCGGTTCAAATTCGTAGCGCACGAATTCGAGCATCGCTGTATTTGAAAAATCCGAAATAGGGAACACAGAGCGGAATACGGCGTTTAAACCTTCATCAGCACGGCCGCCTTCAGGCTCATTGACCATCAGGAATTGATCGTAAGATGCCTTTTGAACCTCGATGAGGTTTGGCATTTCAGCGATTTCCTGAATGTGTCCGAAAACCTTTCGGATACGTTTACGACCTGTGAATGTGTGAGCCTGCGCGATGGCCATTTTCAAATAAACCTTTTGTCCGTCTCGACGTGAAAACTGTTCTGCCCGTCAGTGTTGAGAGGCAGGGGAAACTCCCCTGCCCTTTTGGTTTTTGTCTTTACTTGACTTCGACTTTGGCGCCAGCTTTTTCGAGCTGTTCCTTGATCTTGTTGGCTTCATCCTTTGTCACGCCTTCTTTGACGGGCTTTGGAGCGCCTTCAACGAGGTCTTTTGCTTCTTTCAGGCCGAGACCTGTGATTGCGCGAACCTCTTTAATCACTTCGATTTTCTTTTCGCCAGCTGCGGCGAGAATGACGTTGAATTCCGTCTGTTCTTCAGCAGCTGCACCGGCAGCAGCGCCGCCGCCAGCAGGCATCGCCATTGCAACAGGTGCTGCAGCAGAAACGCCCCACTTTTCTTCAAGCATTTTCGAAAGTTCTGCAGCTTCAAGAACTGTGAGTTTCGAAAGGTCTTCAACGATTTTTGAGAGATCAGTCATTTTCATTTTTCCTTGTTTAAGTTCGAACCGTTATGTCGTCTTCAATTAGCTTTTGGCGCCATACGCCGAAAACACGCGAGCCAGTTGACCTGCCGGTGCCTGTAGAACGCCTGCAATTTTCGTTGCAGGAGCCTGCAGAAGCCCGATAAGCGTGCTGCGCAATTCGTCGAGTGAAGGCAGAGAAGCAAGTTGCTTGACAGCCTTGGCATCCAGCATCGTTCCGCCCAGCGCACCGCCAAGCACAACGAAGTTGTCATTGCTTTTTGCAAACTCAGCGGCGACCTTTGGGGCCGTCATTGGGTCTTTTGCGTAAGCAATAACGGTCGGGCCTTTCAGCAACGCGCTGAAATCGGCCAGACCCGCACCCTGAAGAGCGAGCTTTGTGAGACGGTTTTTAGCGACTTTAACGGACGCACCCTGTGCCTTCATTTGCTTGCGAAGCGCTTGCATATTGGCAACGGTGAGGCCGGAGTAATGCGCAACGACGACAGAACCCACATCCTTAAAGGTTGTGTTCAGCTCTACGACGAAAGCACGTTTTTCCGCTTTATCCACGTTTCTACTCCTCTTGTGACACTTTCAATGCGCTGTTCGGGCAAGCCCTCGAGCGTATCGCGCCATTCAGCAAGCTTCGGGCGCGGTACGCGCTTTTTTGCAAGCTTCGGGCACAAGTGCCACGGGTTGAACTGATGGTGAGCTATTTCACCAGCAGCAGTTCAGCCCGGTCCTACCCTTGCGGGTAAACGGTTTGAACGAATAAATCCGTTCATCGTCTATGCAGGCCAGTTGCTTAAGAGGTGGCCGTTATCGGGCGTCCCTCACCTGCAGTCTCGGACGGGCTTTGAAAAATGGTAAAACCACTTTTCAAAACTTTCGCGAAAACGCGAAAGAATTCTTATTTGATCAAGCGGCGGCGACGACGCTCGAAAGTTCAACGCCAACACCCGGGCCCATTGTCGAGCTAAGGGCAATGCGCTGAATGTAGACGCCTTTGGCGCCTGATGGTTTGGCTTTCGCAACAGCTTCAGCAAACGCCTTGATGTTTTGCGCAAGCTTGTCTTGCGCAAAAGACGCTTTGCCAATGCCGGCATGAATGATGCCGGCTTTTTCAACACGAAACTCAACCGAACCTGTTTTGGCGGCTGTCACGGCTGTTTTTACATCCATTGTGACGGTGCCGACTTTCGGGTTTGGCATCAGTCCGCGTGGACCAAGCACTTTCGCAATTTTACCCATCAGCGGCATGACATCTGGCGTGGCAATGGCGCGGTCAAAAGCAATCTTGCCTGACAGCACTTCTTCAACCAGCTCTTCAGCACCGACGAGATCGGCGCCAGCAGCTTTCGCTTCATCGGCCTTTGCGCCGCGTGCGAACACAGCAACGCGCACTTTGCGGCCCGAGCCGTTTGGCAGATTGCAGACACCACGAACCAACTGGTCCGCATGCTGTGGATCAACGCCGAGATTCATCGAAATTTCGACAGTCTCGTCAAACTTTGCATTTGCACCGGTTTTCACCAGCTTGATGGCATCATCGAGCGAGTAGAGTTTTTTGATATCCACCGCTTCGCGCGCTTTACGAATTCTTTTTCCAGCTTTGGCCATCACGCAACCTCCAGACCCATTGAACGGGCAGAACCCGTGATCATCGCTGCGGCGCTTTCAACGCTGTCACAGTTCAGATCTTTCATTTTCTTTGTCGCGATCTCGTTGATCTGCTTTTTCGTGACCTTGCCGACAGGGCCGCCGCGGCCCGTTGTCTTATGGCCGGACTTGATCCCTGCAGCCTGCTTCAAAAAGAAGGAGACAGGCGCAGATTTCATCTCGTATGAAAAAGACTTGTCGACGTAATAGGTGATGACGACAGGAACGGGCGTTCCTTTTTCAATCTGCGCCGTGCGCGCATTGAAGTCTTTACAAAACATCATGATGTTAATCCCGCGCTGACCGAGCGCAGGACCGATTGGCGGCTGAGGTGTTGCACTCCCCGCTGGGATTTGGAGCTTAACGTAGCCCGCGATTTTTTTTGCCATGTGAGACTCCTTAATGTAGTGCGCAGCACGTGCTGTGCAAGGATGCTGTGGTGCAGATATCACCCGCCTGGCAGAGCGGTCATCCTCCCACAACTTTTATCTGGCAGCGCTCTGCCATCGTTTTGCCCTTCGCAATCTTGCTTAAGGCATTCGTCTTTCAAAGCTTCATCGAAGCTTTTGCAGGAGCAAAGCCTAGAGCTTTTGCACCTGACCAAATTCAAGTTCGACAGGCGTGGCGCGTCCGAAAATCGATACGGCAACTTTCAAGCGCGAACGGCCCATATCGACCTCTTCCACAAGACCGTTGAACGATGCGAATGGCCCGTCAGCGACTTTGACCTGCTCGCCAATTTCATAAACCACGGAATGCTTCGGCTTATCGACGCCTTCCTGCACCTGGTTGATGATACGCATGGCTTCGGCTTCAGAAATGGGCACCGGCTTGTTGTCGGAACCCAAAAACCCCGTCACTTTCGGGGTGTTTTTGATCAGGTGATGCACCTGATCTGTCATGTCGGCCTTCACGAGCACATAGCCCGGGAAAAACTTGCGCTCGCTGTCGACGCGGCGTCCGCGGCGCAGTTCAACGACCTTTTCTGTCGGAACCAAGATCTGTTCAATCTTGTCATCAAGCTTGAGTTGCTTGGCTTTTTCCGTGATCGAATCCGCAACCTTGTTTTCAAAGTTCGAATACGCGTGAACGATATACCAGCGAGCCGTCATGTGTGATTAAGCCTTAGCGTCCAAAACCCAGTACAGTTGAGACAATCCAGGCAATAAGCTGGTCCACCCCAAGGAAGAAAAGCGATGACACAAGCACGAATACGAATACCATAGCGGTCGTAATAATGGTCTCACGGCGCGAAGGCCATGAAACTTTACCTGCTTCCTGCCGCACTTGCTGCAGGAACTGCACTGGATTTGCCATAATATATCGATCCGGAAACTTGAGCTTTCGCCGCCGAAGGGCTGGAGTAGCGCTTTTTTTTTAACAACGCAAGGGCTTAGGTGGAAATTTTTAACCTTTACCGGTGTAGCTCTTTAAAATCCGCGGGCGAGCTTTTTTGCTTCAGTGCCTATGAAACAGGATATTATCAGAACAAATTTGAAAAAAACCGCCAAATTGGCTCTACCAGGCTGATAAAGTTAAATGATCGTTTTTTATCACTGCTTCCATTGCCATCATTCTGCTCGCCGCGCCTGTCTTCGACATTGTCCGATGGGCGCAACAGAAGCATACGCTGGCGAAAGCTCAAGCCAGGCTCGAAGAGAAAAGGCTTGAAAGGAGCGTCCGCTCGCAACGACATATCACTTAAAGAATGTAAAAACAGGCCACTGTCCCCTTTGTGGGCTGCGGCTTGGCGGTTGACGTCAACTCTTCTGGCGTAATGTTTCAAGGGCACCGTCATATTGATAATTATCTATTAAATAATGGATAATTGTAACATTCCGATGACACAAAAGACAAATCACAATTTAAAGACTGGCAGGAGTGGAGGGTCTCGAACCCCCAACCTTCGGTTTTGGAGACCGACGCTCTAGCCAATTGAGCTACACTCCTAAGGCAGGGCACTCTCATTGCAGACTTGTTCGCTATTCGCAACCTGTGCACACGAAACGCACAAATAAAGCGTGTTCAAGAATGCCCTACATTTTGCGTCTTCGTGCCGGGAAGAATCATGACTTAAAAGCATGCCTGTGATTCGCTATAAAATATGGGTTTTGCGGCCATGGCCATCGTCACTAAAGCGTCAAAAGGCGGTTTTGAGTTGTTTTTCAGTGTATAAACATTCCAAAAGCCTATTTTTAAAGGCTTTTCGTGATTGTTTTTCTTGCAAATTTTTTTGGTTCAGCGAATCCTGAAAGTCCAGAATGCCTGTTTCAAAAAGGGAGAAACTTAAAATGGCCGCTGCAGACGTAAAACAGAATACCGTAAGCCTTAAGCAGATCGCAGCTTCGCTCGCCGAAGATTATGAAATGCCAAAGAAGCAATCAGAAGCCATGCTCAATGACATGGTTGCGATGCTGACAAAACACCTCAAGAAAGGCGATCGTATTCGTCTTGCAGGTCTTGGCATCCTCACAGTTCGCAAGCGCGCTGCTCGTATGGGCCGCAATCCTGCAACTGGCGAAGCTATCAAAATCAAAGCTTCAAAGAAAGTGGCTTTCCGCCCAGCAAAAGAACTCAAAGAAGCCATCTAACTTTTTTATTTTAAAACGAAAAACCCGGCCTGTGCCCTAGCGTAAGCAAATGGCACATCAAAGGCCGGGTTTTTTATTTCGGCTTGCAAGTCATGTTTCAATCGCGCAAAAAGAATTTATAAGCGGGTGTAGCTCAATGGTAGAGCAGCAGCCTTCCAAGCTGAATACGAGGGTTCGATTCCCTTCACCCGCTCCAACTTTACAACATCGTAATTTTAGCTTCTCGCTAAAGCTTAAAGCGTTTGGCGATCAAACTATGACACAAGCATAGTGAGCAAGGACCGCCTCACCCCTTCGTCTGCCCCGTTTTGTAAAAGTAAAATTTATTGCATAAATCGAAAATAAAATTTATTGAGTTTTTCAAAAAAATTTTCTATAATAAATAGATAAAATTTTATATATTAATTATCAGGTTTTTTATGTCTCAAGATTTTAAAGTCACGCCACTGCTATATAAATTGCCAGCACAGCATCTCGGTTCAGATTTTAGTCCTCATCCCGTAATTGGTATGGTTTTAGGACCAGAGCTTTTAACGGCTTTTTATGGTGTGGGTGCTGTCGTTACAGCTATCGCAAGTGCAACAATTGTTAAACGGCAGGTTGCGGCAAAAAAACTTCGTGACATGCAGCGTTTTTTCGGCGAGCAGCCACTTCGCTTACGTGATGCAGTTAAAAACCCGCTCAATAATGCTGTTGACCTTGTGGCTCAGGCGCGTACAAACCGCAAAATCTTGAGTGAAAGAAAAAACAGTAAATCCGAATTCAAAGAACTTGCCAAATTGAAAAAAGACGTTGAGGCTTTTGAGGAGTTTGATGCATCGAAAAAATTATTTTCAGGCATACCCGAAAAGGTTACACAAGATTTTCCAACATGCATAACGAATAAAGAATTCCGTAGAATGGAAGCTATTTATACAATAAAAAATAATGCGCCAAAAACCGAAAAGGCTTTTTGGGCCGCAAATGAAATCGCGCTTCAAAAAAAGATAGGCGACGATTACTTGAAAATGAAAAATACAAGTGGTGATAATTTTCGTCAGCCTATTTCAGAAATGTTGGGTGAAATTTATCATATGCCTGAAGCAAAGGTAACGAGTGAGCAGTATCGCGCGATGGCTGAAATTTATTCAACCAAAATTGGCAAACGAACACCCAAAGGAAATATTCCTTGTCTTTCTGATAAAGAAAATGAATTAAAAAAACTTATTAAAGATAAGTTTGCGTCTTTTGCCGCTGAAGCAGAAAGCGACGCATTCAAAAAAACAAGATCCCTAATTGATACTAAAATGGTCACGCCAATCGATGCTAATTTTTTAGCAGAGGCTGATGCTGCACTTCATGCGGAAATCAAACAGCTTGAGAAAAAGGCAAGCGAAGGTTATTTTGGCCGTGTTTTAAAAGCACCATTCAGACTAGGCGTTAAAACATTTTCATCAAAGCGCGGAGTTGTTTCGAAAGTAGCCCAGTTTTTTAGTAATAAGGAAAAACTGGTTGTACCTCTGATAATTGCGGCCGCTGGGTTCAGCGCTTACAAATTTATTCAGGAAAAAACCCAAGCTTAAATAGGCAAGCGCTTGGCATTTTTTGCTTCATGCACCACTGCCGCGCGCTGAAGCGCTTGGCATCAAAACCTAAAAATTGTCCACTGGACAATTTTTTACACGGTTTTGATGGTGGGGGAGGCAGGACTCGAACCTGCGAAGGCCGAAGCCAGCGGATTTACAGTCCGCCCCCTTTGCCACTCGGGACACTCCCCCAACAAGAGCTATGCTTATGGCGAAGCCCTCAACAAACTGTCAACTGTTTTGGCAAGCCTTTGCTGTGGCCAGTAGATTTATTCGCGCTTTCGTCCTATCGCTTGACGCATCATGCCCCGCCTGTTCGATAAAAAGACATTTCCCAAAGCTCGAAAAGATGGCGCGCCGCGCCGTGATTACGCGCGCAAGCCGTCTCCGCACCGCAATTTAAGCATGCTGGAGGGCGTGCAGCAGCTCTGGGGGCTTCATACAGTTGAAGCTGCCTTACTGAATCCCAAACGACGCCACCAGCGGCTTCTTGCCACTGAAAACGCCTGGAAAAAGCTTGAAAGCACAGGCGCGCAAATCAAACCGGAAATTGTGCACCCGCGCGATCTTGATAAATTGCTTGGCCGCGACACCGTGCATCAGGGTGTGCTGCTCGAAAGCTATCCCATCCCCTCGCCTGCCCTGGAAAAAGCCGAGGCCAAAGGCTGTTTTCTCGCGCTCGACCAGATTACCGATCCGCACAATGTCGGTGCAATTTTGCGCACCGCTTCTGCGTTCAATGTGCGCGGTATTATCATGACGGAACGCTACAGCCCGCAGATGCAGGGCGTGTTGGCAAAAGCCGCTTCAGGTGCACTTGAATATGTGCCGCTGCATCTTGTTAAAAATCTGCGCAAAAGCATGGCGGCATTAAAAGAGCGGGGGTTTACGGCGGTGGGGCTTGATTCAGAAGGGCCGGAAACACTTGACGCGTTGAATGTCAAACTTCCACTGCTGCTGGTTTTGGGCGCCGAAGGAAAGGGCCTGCGCCCCTCTGTGCGTGAAGACTGCGACAATCTTGCGCGCATCGATTTGCCGGGTGATATCAAAAGCCTGAATGTGTCGAATGCTGCAGCGCTTGCACTTTACATTGCCGCCCAAAAAATCTGAGTAAAAAAAAATGCGGGGCAAAACCCCGCATTTTTCAAATTCAAGTTTAGGATCAGTCGATGCAATACCCGTTGCGATCAACATAGCATTGCTGATAGCGATCATATACAGGCTCATAACGACGATAACGCGGCGCCGGTGCTACATAGTAAGAGCGCTGTGGTGCATAATAGCCATTGTCGTAATAGCCATCATTGCGGTTGTTATTGATCGCCGAACCGATGGCAAGACCGCCAATCAGGCCGACAGCAGCACCTGCAGCGACTGCACCGCCATTGCTACGGACGTGAACAACATCTGACTGCGTGGTAAGATGTGAATTCAAAGGAGCTGCCATAGCGCCTGTTGACGCGAGTGCGGTTATGAAACCTGCAGCGGAGAGAAGATTTGCAAATTTATTCATTCAATTTCAGGAGCTGTTCGCTCCCGCCTTCTGTTTGAGACGTATCGAAACTTACACAAAGAACATGCAAAATACACTTCTTTCGTGACAAACAACCGATATGATCGGTGAACGTTCCATTATCTTTAAAAACAACAATGGCGCCATAATAGCGCCACTGTGGTCAAACTGTGATTGAAAATGCCGCTAACGGCAGGAATTTTCATTGCGCACTGCAACAACACCGCCGTAACGGTCGTAGACCGGCAAACGGCGTCCCCAGCATGCTGATGTTACATAATAGGGCTGCGAATAAGTATAGGTTGGTCCATTGTAGCCATATCCATACCCGTAATTGTACGCATAAACAGGCGGGCTGTAAGACGGCACCGCATGGTAATATGTCGGCGCATAACCATAAGGTCCGTAATAATATGGTGAGGCACTGGCACCAATAATGGCGCCGCCAACCAGACCAACTGTCGCACCTGCTAGAAAACCATCGGCTTTTGCATTGTTTAACGGCAGCGCTGACAACAGACAGGCCGACAGGGCAGCAACGCCCAAAAATTTGTTACGCATGAATAAAACTCCCACTCCAACTTTGTGAAACAACTATGCACGGCTGGCACGGTGCTGTCGCGCACATCTCTGGAGCAGGGTTAGTGAAGACCTAATCGGCCGTCAGCACATAATGCTGGCCGACATTAAAAACGACATCGATGGAAAGAACCAAACTGCATTGGGGTAAAACGCCTTGGCATTTTTGCCTCAAAACGAACTGCCGCGCAGCTTTGCTGCTTGGCATCAAAAGCGAAAATTCATCCACCGGATGAATTTTTTGAAGCTTTTGATGGTGCCGGCAGAGAGGATTGAACTCCCGACCTTCGGTTTACAAAACCGCTGCTCTACCGCTGAGCTATGCCGGCAAAATCGAGCTTCTCTACACCATGTTTTGCCATGGATTGGAAGCGCCTGTGATGAAGTTTTTTAACCATAAATTGTTAAAATTTAAATTCCGTTTGAAAAGAGTCTGAATAACTTGTTAACTCCAACCATCGTGCTGGTGGCCTGCCGTGAAAAGCAGGCTGAAAAGGGAATGCGGTCCGGGTCGTCCGGCACTCCGCAGCTGCCCCCGCAACTGTGCGCAGGGAGCTCCTCCCACCTAATGTCACTGCCCTTTACGGGGTGGGAAGACAGGGTAGGAGCGTTGATCTGCAAGCCAGGAGACCTGCCAGAACGGTCATCCACCTGTTGCACGGGGCGTGCATTGGGAGCGGCGATTTCGTCCGTAGTGGTGGCACCTGTAGTGGTCCACGACTTGCGGAGTTGCAATGCAAAAGCATTTGACTAGACCCGGCGTATGTCCGGCTCTTTGCGTTATCGTTCTCGTTTTTAGCCTTCCTGTTGCAGCCCCCGCGGCGGCGCAGGAAGGCTTCAAACCCCTTCCCGTTACAATTTATGCAACCCAAGGCCAGTCCGGCGTGCCGCTGTCTCAGATCGGCACATCTGTGTCGGTGCTTGAACAGGAGCAGATTGAAAAGTCGGGCGCGCTGAATGTGGGCGATGCGTTACGGCATGTGCCTGGCGTTGAGGTCAATCAGGCGGGCGGCGTTGGCGGCTTGACGCAGGTGCGCATTCGCGGCTCGGAGGCCAACCATATCCTGCTGATCGTTGATGGGGTTCAATACAACGACCCCTCAGGTTTTGGTTTTGATTTTTCCAGTCTTCTTGCGGCCAATATCGAGCGCATCGAAGTTATTCGCGGGCCGCAAAGCGGGCTTTATGGCTCTGGCGCGCATGCTGGTGTTATTGCCATCACGACAAAGTCCGGCAAGTTTTTACGTAAACCCATTGCAAGCGGCAAGATCGAAGCGGGCAGCTTTGGCACGCTCGCCGCCTCAGCTTTTACAGCTTCGGGCAATGAGAATGTGTGGGGCTCGCTCAGCGCCAATGGTCTGCGCACGGATGGCTTCAACCAGTCCACCGCAGGCTCTGAAAAAGACGGATCAAACATTGGCGATCTGCATTTGCGCATGGGCATCAATCCGGTGAACGGGTTTGATGCCGATGCAGGTGTGCGCTACAGCTCGCGCAGTGCGCAATATGATGAAAACAATTCGACAAATCCTTTAGCGCCGCCACTTAATGACAACAGCCTGCCCGAATATAACGAGCAGGACACATCTGCCAATGTCGCGGCAAATTACCGTGCACCGGGCTCGAATTTTTCCCAGCGCGTTGCGGCAACAACTTACGGATTTTTGCGCAGCTCCATCGACCCATATGGTGCGTTTGATTCATCGGGCAATCGACATGAGGCACTCTATAAAGCAAACTATACTTTTGCGACACCCGATTTTGGACATTCAAAACATGACTTTAGTGCGCAGGTGAGCCATGAATGGCTGAATTATGAAACAACATTTCAGCCCGAACACGAACTGCAGACAACCGGATTTGCCGGTGAGCTGCGCAGCGGTTTCGAAAACAAATATTTCTTCAGCGCCGCTTTGCGCCACGACCTTTCGGAGTATTTTGAAAACGCAACAACCTATCGCCTGACGGCAAAGGCCAATGGCGATGAAGGTCTGAGTTTTCATGGTGCGGCCGGCACAGGCGTGACCAATCCGACACTTGATGAACTGTTCGGTTCTTCTGTCAGCTTTGTCGGCAATCCTGATCTGAAACCTGAAGAAAGTTTTGAATGGGAAATCGGTGTTGATAAAAACTGGAAAATCGTGCCTGTGACAACCGGCCTCACCTATTTCAATGGCCGCACGCGCAATGAAATACGAACCGTTTATGCACCCGTCAACACGGCCTTGAACGACCCCGGCATCAGCACGCGCCAAGGTATTGAAGCGCTGATTTCATGGGCACCAACAAACAATTTCAACCTGACGACAACCTATACGTATACGGACGCAAAGAACGGTGATGGCAGCCAGGAAGTGCGACGCGCCCCGCATGCCGCGGCCATCGATGCTGACTGGCGCTTCTTTAACGACAAAGCCAATCTCACTTTGGGTGCTGCAATCAACGGCTCAATCGTCGATGATGATTTCCGCAGCTTTCCGTCGCAGCGCGTTCATTTGAAAGATTATGTCTTGCTCAACGGCATGGTTTCTTATCAGATCACGCCGCAAACACAGACTTATCTGAAACTCCAGAACATTATCGACCAGCAATATGAGGAAGTGTTTGGAACGCGCGCGCAGCCATTCTCGGCCTATGCCGGCGTAAAGATGACATTGGGCGAATAAAATGCTTCAGCTGATACACTACCCTGACAAGCGGCTGGATATGCCAGCCGTTCCCATCACCGTTTTTGGTGCGCCTTTACACGCGCTGGCAAATCAATTGCTCAATGTGATGTATGAGGCGCCGGGGCTTGGCATTACAGCTTGCCATGTCGGCCTGTTGCAGCAGCTTGTCGTGATTGATCTTGAAAAGGGCAAGCCGCAGTTTTTTGTAAACCCCCGGATTACCTGGTTCTCAAAAGAAACCAGCGACGCCAGCGAAGGCAGTATTTCAATGCCCGGCGTGATTGAAAGCGTGGAGCGCCCTGCTGCGATCACTTACAGCTATAATGATCTTGATGGCACATTGATTGAGGCAAAAGCCGACGGCTTTTTAAGCACGTGTCTGCAGCATGAAATCGACCAGCTGAACGGTATTTTCTGGTTAAAGCGCCTGTCACGCCTGAAGCGCGATCGCCTGATAAAAAAATACAGCAAGCGCCATGTCTGCGCACATCAAGGCTGCTGCTAGACGCGAAAAACCTGTTTACGCCCCGCTGCAATTTATTACGGCCTATGATAAAGTATAAGCCATGGGCAATAAGGCACAGACAAAAACCTCGCTGACAAAAGTGGACAATATTCACTTCACTGCATCGAAAGCGCCGTTGGCCATTGCCGCAAAAGCAAAGCTGACAAAAACATATGGCCAGTCGAGCGCGGAAGAAGCACACGTCATCGTTGCGCTGGGCGGCGACGGTGTGATGCTGCGCACGCTCCATAAATATATCGACCTCAATATCCCCATTTACGGCATGAACCGTGGCTCGGTTGGCTTTCTGATGAACGCCTTTCATGAAGATGATTTGAAACAACGACTTTTAAGCGCAAAGCTCGCGCATATTCACCCTTTGCACATGGAAGCTGTCGATTGTGATGGCCGCAAAACCAAAGCTCGCGCCATCAATGAGGTGTCTTTGCTGCGACAGACCTATCAAGCTGCTAAGCTGCGCATTTCTGTCGATGACAAAGTGCGACTTGAAGAACTTATCAGCGATGGCGTGCTCGTCGCCACCCCTGCTGGCTCGACAGCCTACAATCTTTCCGCGCACGGGCCTATTTTGCCCATCAGTGCCAAGCTTCTGGCCATGACACCGCTCAGCCCTTTCCGGCCAAGGCGCTGGCGCGGCGCATTGCTGCCTTCAGAGGCCAAAGTGACGATTGAGGTGATCGATGCCGAACTTCGCCCGGTTTCAGCTGCAGCGGACCACCGCGAGGTGCGCAATGTCCGGCGTGTGACGCTGTCGCAGGACAGCAAAACCGCCATCCCACTGCTGTTTGATGCCGACCACAGCCTTGATGAGCGTGTGCTGCGCGAGCAGTTCTTTACCGAAAACTAACCTTTAAAGCTTTCGCTCATTAAAAATTAAGCGCGCATGCCTTACTCTGGCGTTTGAAAACGCAGGGTATCATGACTTTCGAAATCGATGATGTGGAAATCGACCTGAGCGGCGCAGAAGTCCTGCAAGTTCCAACTGCGCTTAAAAAATTCATCAAAATCAGCGGCAATGATCTCAAGCTCGATACATCTGTGATTGCGCAGGCAGAACAGGCCATTAATACGCTTGCAAGCGAAAGTCCGAAATGGATGGCGCTTGAAATTGAAAATCTGCGTGACCAGCACACGCGCTTTCTCGACAGCCGCACCAATGCGGCCATTGCCCGCACCTTCTATCTTGCCTTGCATAATATGAAAGGCCAGGCACTGAACCTTGGCTATCCGCTTGTTGGCCAGATTGCAGGCAGCCTGTGCGATGTTTTTGAGGCCATGCCCTATGACAAAGTATCGCCGCAGCTGATTGATTACCACGTCAATGCCATTTGCGCGCTTGTCAGCGCAAACGCAAAAGGCGCTGACAATGAAACGGCGAAAAGCATTCTCAAAAAGTTGCAGATGGTTGCCCGTGTCTATTTGTCTGAAATTTCTGAGCTGAACAAAGCACACGCTTAAAACGATTTTTTGTTTTTTAAGCGGCAAACCGCCTGTTTGAACGCTGCGCTGCCGCCATTCCATGAATATTCTCGACAGCATAACGGCGCGCTTCTTCGCGCGCGGCTTCAGCAGAGAACCGGCGCAAGATCAATAAAATCTGGTCGCCCTCTTCAGGTGCAGAGGCCTGATAGCGCGCCAGCACATCGGCAAGCATATGGCGCGAGAAGACGGTGGGCGTTGCCGAATTGTTATTGGCATCATGCTCGCTCAGCACATCAAGCGCGGCCTTGAAGGCAGGATAAGCGCTAAACGGCAGGCCGCAACGTTTGTAGAGCGCCTGAAATCCGCTGGTGCCGCGGTCTTGCGTCAAACCATACACGCGCTGGCGTGGCATGTGGCTGAGCTGAACCAGCGCCTCTTCAAAGAAACTGATATTGCCCATGCACAAAGCGCGAAACAGCAATGCTGATGTCAGCTGGCCACTTTCGGCAAGATGCGCGACAAGCGACGTTAAATTGTCCATGTCTGAAAAATCTG
Source organism: Hyphomicrobiales bacterium (assembly GCA_965247525.1). Classification (GTDB taxonomy): domain Bacteria; phylum Pseudomonadota; class Alphaproteobacteria; order Rhizobiales; family UBA4765; genus JAZKID01. The sequence continues at coordinate 2,006,914 of OZ252015.1, read as the reverse complement.
CCATCGATAAAGTCGCCCGCTCGACAGCGTCGCGCGTGACATCAATCGCGCGCTGGCGATGCAGCCAGCCGCGTTGCGACAAAAATGCGGAAAGGACATGTGACAGATGCGTCAGCAATTGCTGGCGGATGGAATAAGGAAGATCATCGCGCTCCATCAGTGCTTCACGCACCAGAGGCTCTGCACCAAGTCTGTCGGCAAGTCTTGCGACCGAAAACATGGCGATATGCGCCGTTGGGTTGTGCAGCAAAGCTGTGCAGGCCTCCGGCGACCCGACTTCCGCAAGTGCGGCCGATACAGACTTTGAAATGTCACGGCGCTGGGCAACCGCCATCTGGATGCGGGGCTGGCCTTGGGCCACCATGTCGACAAGTTCAGCATCAACCAGAAGCGGCGATTTCTGGACGATGATGGCCGAAATATCGGCCTGATCCTGCAGCAGTGATAAAATAATATGGTGGGGCGCCCGCATGCTGCCGCACAGTGCGCTGGCAAGGGCACGGCGAACCAGTGGCGATGGATCATCAAGTAGGACTGTTAAGGTCGCCTCTTGGGCGCGCCGTTCTTCAGGGGGTTCGTTTCCGGCAATAAAAGACTGTGCCAGAAGGGCCGCAGCCTCAGCGCGCTCCTGCGCGGAGGCCTGATAAATCCATTGCATCATTTGGCGGGCAGACGACATGTATGAAAGCTTAAAGCAAAGGCCTTAATGATCGGTTCACCATAAAATTTTTGAAAAACAGGCTTAGGAACCTGTCGAACCGTCCTCGGGCTCGACCGCGTGAACGGCAGATGTCGGAAAAAACGGCCGTGCAACCACTGGCGCAGTGGCTGCAGCCGGGGCGTTCTGGCTTGCCGGTTTGGTCCACAAGGCCGTGATCACGGGCGAAACCCCCGCTACGCGGCGCGGCGTAAACATCGACCGGAACAGGCTTGGCTCGCTGGATGGCGTGTTTGCGATGGCCGGTGCTACAAACGCTTCAGCAGAAGCCAGTTTTTGTGCTTCCAATGGCGCATTGCTGTGTTGCGCGGTCAGCGATGCGTAAACCTGCGACAGGCTGCGTTTTTCGCCATTGGCGTAGAAAATTGATCTGTTGGCGCTGGCGGCTTTTGGAAAATAATCGGCGGCAGGGGCATTCGGGGACACATTGGCTTGGCTGATAAGCTCACCCGCCCCGCGTGCGCCCATGAAATGCGCGATGTAAAGCTCGCCTTGTGTCGGTTGGCGCGCGAGTGTGGACGAGAGATAAACGCTGTTATCGGCCGTGAACGCGCCTGCCATCAACGCGTTGGTGTCGGCGTTCATGCGCAGATCCATCACATGCTGGCGCATGGACGGGTCTTCGATCACGGGCCCGCGTGCGGTCGATGTAATACTGGCCGCCTCTGCGCTGAGACCATGCTCGCTGCCATGCTCTTTAATGACGTTAAGCCAGGTGGTGTCGGTAAACTGGAAAAGGCCGCTTGCACTTGATGTCGAGGCGCGGGCGCTGGGATTGAGCGCCGATTCGCGGGTGGCTGTGGTCACAAGATAGTCAAAGCCAATACCCGTCGCCTGCGCTGCTGCGCGGATCGCCTTGGTAACAGGACCAAATGCGGTCTCAGCTGTGCTAACGGCCGATGTCATGGGCTTTCAGGCTCTCATTCTTGTTCTTTTGAGCGTGCGCCGATAGTGGTAAAGGGAATCTTAAATTCAACATTGCGAGGACATATGGCCAACGGTCTTTATTTCGAGGAATTTCATGAAGGCCAGCGATTTGAGCACAAGATCCGGCGTACGGTAACCGAAGGCGACAATGTCACGTTTTCGTGCATGACGATGAACCCTGCTGCCCTCCATCTCGATGCCGATTATTGCGCGCGTGAGACCGAATGGGGCAAACCTTTGGTGAACTCGCTTCTCACGCTTGGCATGATTGTCGGTATTTCCGTTCATGACACGACATTTGGAACGACGATTGCCAATCTCGGCATGACGGATGTCAAATTTCCCGCGCCCGTTTTCCACGGCGATACGCTGCACGTCACAACCACGGTGGTCAGTGCGCGCGCCTCAAAATCCCGCGATGACGCTGGAATCGTCACCCTGCATCATCAGGGATTTAACCAGGACAATGTTCTTGTTGCCGAATGTCACCGGCAGGCCTTTATGAAAAAAAGGCCTTCGTAATGCGCTCGCTGTTATTCGTTCCGGGTGATGAACCTGCAAAAATGCGTAAAGCACTCGCCTGCGGCGCTGACGCCGTCATCCTCGATCTGGAAGACAGCGTGGCGCAGGCCAACAAACCGCACGCTCGCAAAGAAGTTGCAGCCTTTCTTGAAGAGACAAAAGGCAGCGACGTGCCTGTCATTGTGCGGATCAACCCTTTGACGCAAACACATGGCGCTGCCGATGACGACCTTGAAGCAATTATGATGCAAGCCGTTAGCATAATCATGTTGCCCAAAGCGCAAGGCGGCGCTGATGTGCAATGGCTTGGCGCAAAACTGAGCACCCATGAAGCGATGAGCGGCAAAACGGTTGGCGATACACGCATCATTGCCATTACGCCGGAAACACCTGCAGCAGTTTTCACGCTTGGCTCTTATGCACAATCAAGCCCAAGACTTGTTGCGATGACATGGGGCGGCGGCGAAGATTTATCGTCTGCAACGGGCGCAAAAACAAACAGGGGCACAGATGGATTTCACACTGAGCCCTACAAAATGGTGCGTCATCTGTCGCTGTTTGCGGCAGCTGCAGCAGAGGTAATGGCGATTGACGGCGTTTACACAAACTTTCGTGATTGTGATGGCGCACGTTCTGAAGCGGAGCTTGCGGCACGCGATGGTTTTACCGGCAAACTTGCCATCCACCCGTCTCAAGTTGACATTTTCAACGACGTGTTTCGCCCAAATCCGCAAGAGCTTGAAAAAAGCCAGGCGATTATCGACGCGTTTTCAAAGGCCGGTAATGCAGGCGTTATCAATTTCAACGGCGTTATGCTCGACAAGCCGCATCTGGCGCGCGCCAGACGCGTTCTTGAAATTTCAAAACGCTAGCAGCTTACGCCGCACGCGTTGCGCGCCGTTTCAAAACTTGTGTAATAAAAATAACCGAACACGGCGACCATCCCCAAAACGATGAGCGCAATGACGATTTTCTTCCACGGCGCTTCGGCGGCTTTGACGCTCGTCCCATCTGCAAACTGCAAATTTGCCTGACTGTCCGCGAGAGCCGTTGGTTCTTTCAAGAACATCAGAAGGCCAATGGAAAGAAGTGGCAGCAATGCGCACAGAATGAAAAAATTCACCCAGCCATAGTCTTCGGCAACAAAACCGGCGCTCGCCGACAAAAATGTACGACCCACGGCGGCCAGCGACGACAGCAGCGCATATTGCGTTGCTGTAAAATTGATTTTGCACAGCGCGCTGATATAGGCAACGAACACGCCTGTCGCCATGCCCGACACAATGTTTTCAACTGCAATGGTTGCATACAGCACATGAATATCCGGGCCGGCTTTGGCCTGATAGATAAACACGAGGTTGGCTAGCATCTGCATGATGGCGCAGACAAATAAACTGCGCATAATGCCGAATTTTGAAATCAGCCAGCCACCCATAAACACACCCGCAATGGTGGCGGCAATACCAAATGTTTTGACGACAAACCCGATCTGCGTCAGCGTAAAGCCGAGTTTGAGCAAGAATGGTGAAATCAGCGAAACGACAAACGCATCGGGCAGTTTGTAAGCAACGACAAAAATCAGGATCAGCCACCATCTTTCGCGTTTGATGAAGTCCCCAAACGGATCGATCACAGCATCTTTCAGCCACGTTCCGGCTGTGCGATGCGCGCGTAACAGAGCCTCTTTTTCACCAATCAGCAGCGACACAAGAAAGCCGGTGAAAACCAGCGTCGCCACTGCAAGATAGGTTGCCTGCCAGCCATAGGCCTCTGTAAAGGCCAATGCAGCGCCGCCCGATACAATCATGCCCACGCGGTAGCCATAGGTGACAGCGGCCGCACCCGCGCCAAGCTCGTCCTGTTTTAAAATTTCAATGCGATAGGCATCGATGACAATGTCATGCGTTGCCGAGCAGACGGCGAGCGTAAACGTCAAACCCGCAATCAATGCCAGATGCGTCTGCGGTGATAAGAATGAAATGGAGATCAATGTTGCGCTGAGCGCAAGTTCAGTCAGCAGCAGCCACGATCGCCGCCGCCCTAGACGGGCAAGGCCGGGAAGTCGCAATTGATCGACAAGAGGCGCCCAGGCAAATTTATAAACATAAGGCAGCCCAACAAGGGCAAAAAGCCCGATGGTTTTCAGATCGACGCCTTGCGTTGCCAGCCATGCACTTAAAGTTCCGGCCGTCATGGCCAGCGGTAGGCCACTTGCAAAGCCAAGCACGGCGACGGCCATCACATTTTGTCGAAAGTAGATCATTGGCACCCTCTATTTTCAGCAAGCTCTTGTTGCGCGCATCAAAGCTGCCATAATAGCGGCGAAATTCCACCATTAAAGATGGCCTATGCGCGCTTTATCAGCCTTTATATTTACATTTTGCCTGTGCTGCATGGCTTTGACCGTGCAGGCGCAAAACTATCCAACCCTGATAACGCCGTCTATCACATCGCCTTTGGCCAATCCGTTTGAAACCAGTCCCGATCAAGATAAGAAAAACGATGTTGGCGGCTTTGATTTTGGGACATCGGTGCGCCTGTCTGCCTTGCTCGGTGACAACAGCCCTATTCTTTCAAAAGATGTGACGTGGCGGGTGTACACGGAACGCGCAGATGAGCAACAGGGTCTTTCGCTTGTCACACAAACAAATGAAGCGCAGCCCCAATTGCGCCTGCCGCCCGGCCAGTATGTCATCAACGCCGCGTTCGGGCGCGCCAGCGTCACGCGCCGCTTACAAGTCGGCAACGTGCCTATTCAAGACCGGTACATCCTTGATGCGGGCGGACTGGTCATTTCTGGTCAGGTCAATAAAACGCCTGTTGCTGATCAAAAACTGACGGGCAAAATTTACGCCGGTCCCGGCCAGGGAGCACTTGTTATGGAAGGCGTGCGCGGCGGCGAAGTTGTGCGCCTGCCTGCCGGCGACTATCATGTTGTCTGCACCTATGGTGATGGCAATGCTCTTCTAAGTGCTGATATTAAAGTGCAAGCCGGCATTGTGACCGAAGCCACATTCAACCACAAAGCGGCGCAGGTTGTGCTGAAACTTGTGAAAGAAAATGGCGGCGAGGCCATTGCAAACACAACATGGTCCATCCTGACACCCGGCGGCGATACGGTACGCGAGATTATCGGGGCATTTCCAAGCCTTGTGCTGCAGCAAGGCGACTATACCGCTATTGCCCGTTATGACGGGCGTATTTTCACAACCAATTTCAGCGTTGAGCCGGGCAAAGATCTGGAGCTTGAAGTGCTGACGCAGTAATTACGCGCGATCCTTCTGCTCGTTTGTAGCTATATTAAAATTGCTAACTTTATCCACGAATTCTACTGATCCAGCTTCCAAAGTTTCAAAGTCTATTTGAGCGGGCTTAATGCTTGTTCGCTTGATGTCCGCTGGAACCGCTTCTTCCTGCAAAGCACGCAGCGCTGCGTCGAGTGACATCGGTGTCTGGTCTTGTGAACCCAAACGGCGGATATTGACGCTGCGCTCTTCCGCTTCTTTTTTGCCAACAACAAGAAGTACGGGCACTTTGGCGAGCGAATGCTCACGCACCTTGTAATTGATTTTTTCGTTGCGGAAATCTGATGTCACACGAAGCCCTGCCTTGATGCAGGCCGCCATCACTTCGCGCCCGTAAGCCTCGGCCTCTTCTGTAATCGAGCAAACAACCGCTTGCACCGGCGCCAGCCATAGCGGCAAATGTCCTGCCGTATGCTCAAGAACAATTCCCGTAAAACGCTCCATCGAGCCGCAAATGGCGCGGTGGATCATCACAGGAATATGTTTGTCTCCGTCGGCGCCGATGTAAAACGCGCCAAAACGTTCCGGCAGATTGAAATCAACCTGCGTTGTGCCGCATTGCCAGTCTCGGCCGATGGCATCGCGCAGAACATATTCAAATTTTGGACCGTAAAAAGCACCCTCACCCGGATTGATGCCCGTTTTGATGGTTCCGCCCGACTGGTCTTCGATTTGTTTCAGCACGCGCGTCATCACGGCTTCCGCCTCGTCCCACATCGCGTCTGTGCCCACGCGCTTTTCAGGGCGTGTCGATAATTTCACCACAATGTTTTCAAAGCCAAAATCTTTGTAGGTCGACAAGATCAGGTCGTTGATCTTCAAGCATTCGTCTGCCATTTGCTCTTGCGTACAGAAGACATGCGCATCGTCTTGGGTAAACGCGCGCACGCGCATCAGCCCGTGTAGCGCACCTGATGGTTCATAACGGTGAACGATACCAAACTCCGACAGCTTGATCGGAAGGTCACGATAGCTTTTTAACCCATGTTTAAAAATCTGCACATGGCCGGGGCAATTCATTGGTTTGATGGCGTAAGTGCGGTTGTCATGCTCGTCCTCGCCAGCGCAGCAGGCCATAAACATGTTTTCGCGAAACCAGCCCCAGTGTCCCGATGTTTCCCAAAGCGATTTGTCGAGCACCAGAGGCGCGTTGACCTCTTCATAGCCGAGCGGGCGCAGGCGGCGGCGCATATAAGCAACCAGCTCCTGAAAAAGCGTCCAGCCTTTTGAATGCCAGAACACCGCACCAGGGCCCTCGTCCTGAAAATGAAAGAGGTCCATTTCGCGGCCAAGCTTGCGGTGGTCGCGCTTTTCAGCCTCTTCAACCTGACGAAGATAGGTTTTCAAATCTTCATCAGTGGCAAAGGCTGTCGCATAGATGCGTGTCAGCATCGCGTTATTGCTGTCACCGCGCCAATAGGCGCCGGCAACCTTCAAAAGTTTGAAAGCGCTGCCGATCTGCCCCGTCGAGACCATATGCGGGCCGCGGCACAAATCGAACCAGTCACCCTGATTGTAAATCTTAATGTCTTCATTGCCGGGAATCGCATCGACAAGTTCAACTTTGTAACTTTCACCTTTGTCGCGAAACACCTGCTTGGTTTTCTCGCGGCTCCAGACCTGTTTTGTAAACGGCGCGTTGCGCTGGATAATCTCGCGCATCTTTTTCTCAATGGCTTCGAAATCATCAGGTGTAAACGGCTGGTTGCGGGCAAAGTCATAAAAGAAACCGTTTTCAATAACGGGGCCGATCGTCACCTGTGTGCCGGGAAACAATGTCTGCACAGCTTCCGCCATCACGTGCGCCGCGTCATGGCGAATAAGCTCAAGCGCGCGCGGATCATCGCGGCCAATGAATTCAAGTTTGACATTTTTCTGAATCGGATCGTTGAGATCGCAGACCTCGCCATCTATTGCCATTGCGACAGTGCGCTTGGCGAGCGAGGGAGAGATGCCCTTCGCAATATCCATACCCGTAATGTTTTCGGCGAAAGAGCGCACCGCGCCATCGGGGAACGTAATCTCGATCATGTTGTCCTCACTCCCGCAAACAAGGCGGGTAAGCTGCTATCATGATTTAATAGAATGAGCGGCCACTGTTTTGCAAGTTATGATTTGGCAAGCCAGTCTTCTATCAACGAAATCTGGTCTTTGGACATCAAAGCGGGGGCATGACCGACGCCCTTAATCATCACGCTAGACGCTTTGGGGTTTGTGGCCAGCATGTGCTCGACAGTCTCAAAGCTGAGAACATCCGATTGTTCGCCACGCAAAATAAGCGTGGGAATTTGTATTGTTTCCCAGAGTGGAAATAAATCAATGTCTCCAATGTCCGTGAAATTTTTGGTCGCAAGCCGCACGGGATCCATAATTTTTGGATCATAGCTCATAATAAATGTTCCGTCGGACTTGGCGGTCAGCGATTGGTCGACAAAGCGCCGCCATAATGCTGGGTCTGTCACACCAAAAGACGTACTTGTCGCACGCAGATAATGCTCTGCCTCCTCATAATTTGCAAAACCTTCCGGCGCTTCGCTGACATAAGCGAAAATACGTTTTAAAGCTTGGCTGCTGATGCGCGCACCGATGTCATTGAGCACAAGTCTGCCAATGGAGCCAGGATGCTGGCTTGCGAGCAGCATCGCAATCATGCCGCCCATTGACGTGCCTATCCAATCAACGTGGCGAAGATTAAACTGGTCGAGAATTTGAAGGCAGTCTTGAACATAAGCAAGATTGTTGTAGCCGGCGGGATCTTCGAGCCATTCAGATTCGCCGCGCCCCGCCATTGAAAGCGTCAAGACCCGATAGTTTTTAGCCGCCAGTGCTTCGGCCAGCAGGTCGAAATCATGGGCATTGCGTCTCAAGCCGTGAACACAAACAAGCGGTCGGCCCGTTGCTGGCCCATACTCGTAAAAAATAATTTTATGCGTACCTACGGCATCAGCAAAATTTGCAACATCAATGCTGTGGCGGATTGGCATCATTTATGGAACCGGATCATAGCCGCTGCCACCGCCGGGGCGACAACGCGACAGGCGTTTTAGCGCAAGCCACCAGCCTTTTATCGCGCCATGTTTTTCGATAGCTTCCAGCGTGTAGGCTGAGCAGCTGGGATCAAACCGGCAATGATGGCCGACAAAAGCTTTCAATGTATTTCGATAGATGTATACGGGTAAGGCTGCTAAAAATTTAATCACTTGTGTGCATTTTCAATGGCCGCAACTGTTGTATCAAATGCCAGCAAGGTGGACGCCCAGCGCTCCGGGTAATCACGCACGCTCTCAAAAATTTTTAAGCCGCCCCACTCGCCTGTCGGCGGCGCGCCGTTCTTTTCCAGCATGACATGCATGCTTGTGCGAAGCGCTCTCAACGTCTCCAAGGATTGGCCGACCACATGGCGCGCGAGATAAGACGCCGCAGCTTTGCCAAGCGCACAGGCCTCAATTTGATGGGCAAAATCGATAACTTTACCATCCTGGAGTTTTACATCGACAGTAATTGTCGAACCGCAGAGCTTGGCGTAGCAGGTTGCGGTTCCATCAGGCTTTTCAAGCCGGCCAAGACGCGGCACATCGGCGCACAGGTCGAGCAGGTCTTGCACGTAAAGTTCGCTCACGCCTGATCCGTTCGCGGCACGCGCTTCAAAAGAACATAAAGGCTTGGCACAACAAACAGCGTTAAAAGTGTGCCGATGCTCAAGCCACCAACAATCGCAAGACCGATCTGCTGTTGTGACATTGCGCCTGCACCGCGGGCAAATGCCAGCGGAAACGCACCAAGAACCATGGCGAAAGTGGTCATCAGAATAGGGCGCAGACGCAGGCTTGCCGCCTCAACAATCGCTGACCATTTGTCCTTGCCCTGCTGAAGCTCGTGGTTTGCAAACTCCACTATGAGAATACCGTGCTTGGCCAAAAGCCCGATCAGGCTGAGAAGGCCGATCTGGCTGTAAATGTTCAGCGTACCGCCAAAGAAGAAGAGCGTTAAAATTGCGCCGAACAGTGCCAGCGGAACAGACAGAAGAATAATCAGCGGGTCGATGAAACTTTCAAACTGTGCGGCCAGCACCAGATAAATAAACATCAGGCCGAGCACGAAAATTCCAATCAAATCGGAGCTTGTTGTTACGAAGTCGCGTGTCTGGCCGGAATAGTCATAAAGCAATGCAGGATTGTTCAAGCCTTGAACGGCGCTTTGCAGAAATGAAACTGCCGCACCCATGCCAACGCCGGGGCTCAGATTGGCGCTGATTGTGGCCGAACGCAGCTTGTTGAAATGGTTCAACTCGCGCGGCTGCACATCTTCTTTTACCGCAACAATATTTGCCAGCTGCACCATGTCGCCGCGCGGGGTTTTCACAAAAAGGCGCGAAATATCAGAAGGCGTAGTACGCTCCGCATCTGCCACTTTGACGATTACATCATATTGTTTTCCGTCGCGTTCAAAACGTGTAACGGTGCGGCCAGCTAACATCGTCTGCAATGTCTGCGCCACGTCTTCAACTTTCAGGCCGAGGCTTAGGATTTTTTCGCGGTCAACATCGACACGAAGCTGCGGAGACGACAGACGAAGGTCTGAATCCGGCCCCAGAAAAAGACCTGACGCCGTCATCTTTTCCATCATTGCATCTAGCGTCTTTTGCAGATCGTCATAGCTGCCTGTTGTCTGCAACACGAAGCTGACGGGACGCCCTAAACCGCGCTGCCCCAATGACGGCAGATTTGTTGGAAACGCATTGACACCCGTGACGCGGCCCAACTGGCCGAACAAACTGTTTGTAATGTCGAACTGGCTGCGGCTGCGCTCGCTCCATGGCTTCAACGTCAAGATTGCAAAACCACCCGATACATCGCCGCGCGCACCTGTGATTGTAAATGTTTTCAAGCGCTCTGGAATTTTTGCGTAAATCGCTTCAATTTCATCCATATAGCGCGATGTATAATCAATCGTCGCGCCGTCAGGCCCTGAAATAATACTGAAAACAATATTGCGGTCTTCAAGTGGCGCAAGCTCGCTCTGCATATGCAGCATCATGTATACGGTAAGACCCGCTGTCACAGCCAGACCCAGCGCAATAAACATCCGGAAATCCAACACGCGCGACAAAAGCCGGCGATAACCCGAAATAACGGCAACGAAATATCGCTCTGTCTTTTTATAAAAAGGTGTTTCGGCGTGCCCGCCTTTTAAAATTTTGGCGCAAAGAACAGGCGTTAGTGTCAGGGCAATCAGGCCCGAAACAAGAACAGCGCCCGCAAGTGTCAGCGCAAACTCGGTGAACAGTTTTCCCGTTATGCCCGATGAGAAGGCAATTGGCGTGAACACGGCCGCAAGCGTAATCGTCATGCCGATAATCGCAAAGACGATTTCACGTGCGCCTTTCAATGCAGCGGCAAGTGGTGAGAGACCCTGTTCAAGATAGCGCGAAATGTTTTCCAAGACCACGATCGCGTCATCGACCACGAGACCAATGGCGAGCACGAAAGCCAGCAAGGTAAGCGTATTAATACTAAAACCCGAGGCATACATGATGGCGCAGGTGCCGATCAGCGAAATCGGAATGGCAATCAGCGGAATAAGAGTGGCGCGGAATGAGCGCAGAAAAAACAGGATAACCAGAACAACAAGGCCGACAGCCTCTAAAATCGCTTCCTGAACAGCCTTGATCGATTCAGAAATGAACAGTGTGGTGTCATAACCGATCTGCAGACTCATACCCTCTGGCAATGCTTTTTCAATTTCGGGCAATTTGGCTTTGAGGTCGCGCGAAATGTCCAGCGGATTGGCCGTGGCGTTACGCACAACCGCAAGCGTGACAGCTTGTTCGCCGTTCAGGCGGGTGATGACACGCTCATCGACAGGGCCCAGCTCAACACGTGCGACATCGCCAAGATGAACCTGTGTCCCCTTGTCCGATTTCACAACGATGTTTCGAAACTGCTCGGCCGTTTGCAGATCACTGCTCACCAACACCGAAAATTCGCGCTGCTGGCTTTCAACGCGCCCCGATGGCAGCTGCAGGTTCTGGCCTTTGATGGCCGTTTCAACATCCTGTGTTGAAAGGCTGTAGGCCGCGAGCTTGTCGCGGTCGAGCCAGACGCGCATCGAAAAACGCCGCTCGCCATTCAGGTCAATGCTGGAGACGCCGGAAATGTTTTCAAGCCGTGGCCGCACCACCGTGTCGGCATAATCGGACACGTCGAGTGCGCTGGCGCGGTCGCTTGAAAATGAAATGTAAATAATCGGCTGCGCATCCGCTTCCGTTTTTGCGATCACGGGTTCGTCAACGTCATCGGGGAGCTGTCCGCGCACACGCGCCACCCTGTCGCGCACATCGGCAGCGGCGCTGTCCGGGTCGCGCCCAAGTTTAAAGTTGGCGCTGATGCGCGTCGATCCGAAACGTGAAGACGAGGTCACATAATCAATGCCTTCTAAACCAGCAAGCTGGTCTTCAATCGGCTTTGTCACCTGCGCTTCCATGATATCCGGCCCCGCGCCGGCATAAGAGACAGACACAGAAATGCTGGTGGCATCGACAAGCGGATATTCGCGCACCGACAAACGCTGAAAACTGACAACACCAACAAGCACAAGCAGCAGGTTGATGACGATGGCCGCAACCGGCCTGCGGATGCAAAATTCGGGAAGCGTCATTTTTGTGAAGGAGGCGCGGCAGGCGTGGCAGGGGCAGCAGGTGTTGCAGAAGAAGCCGGCATTGCTGCTGCAGCCGGTTTTTGACGAATTTCAACTTGAGAGCCATCCTTCAGTTTCATCTGTCCGGCGACAACAACAACATCATTCTCACCAATTCCGGACACCACTTCGGCAAAACCTTCATGGCGCAAGCCTGTCGTCACCGGTTTTTTAGCGGCTTTGCCGTCTGCAACAACATAAACAAAGTTCTGGTCGCCAAGCGGCACGATCGCTGTTTCGGGAATGGCCAGAGGCGGGCTGGCGTCTTTCAGGTCAATATCGACGCGCGCAAAGAGCCCGGAGCGCAGCTTGTCCTGCTTGTTGTCAAAACGCGCACGCAACTGAAGGGACCGTGTCGCAGCATCGGCATAAGGGCTGATGACGCTGATTGTACCATCAAAAGTCTGCTTGCCGAGCGCGTCGATCGTCATTGACACCGGCATGCCTGTTTTAAGATTGCGTAGAAAGATTTCAGGCACTGAAAAATTGAGTTTCATCGGATCGGTGGTCTCAACCGTCACCAGCGCGTCGCCAATGGCAACCGAGTTGCCGACATTCACCTGCAAAATACCAGCCCGCCCGCTGACGGGCGACACAATATGTGTTTTATCAAACCGCGCTTGAGACGCGGCGACATTGGCATTCGAGACGGCAAGTTCAGACTGGCTTTGCTCCACGCTTTGTCGCGAGCCCGCGCCGGAGCGCCCTAATGTCTGTGCGCGCGCAAAATTTGCCCGCGCCAATGTCAGGCTGGCTTGCGCTTGTTTCAGTTCGGCATCTTGGATTGCATCATCAAGCTGGATCAGCAACTGGCCTTTTTCAACGGCCTGGCCTTCCTTGAAAGAGGCCTTTTCAATTACACCGGCAACCTGCGGCCGCAGCGTTACGCTTTCATCAGCAAGGAGTGTTCCAACGGCAGTAATCGAACTGTAAATAGGTCGGCGTTGAACTGTCGTAACATCGACAACAATCGGGCCGTTTTTCATACCGCGACCTTGTTGAGCGGTGGGCGTGTTGCCGCTGCGATAATAATAAATACCCGCGCCAAGCACCAACAGCGCAAGCACGATAAGCCAACGCATCTGTTGCGGTGTTCGATCTGCACCCAAATTTGTATCGTTCAATTTTCCACGCCCCCTTAAGACGTTGTAGACTGACAGTTTGAGGCCATGCAGATGGCTTTCACCCTTCGGTGATGAATGGCTGCTAATATGGAAGCGTTAACCAGCCAAGGTTTAGGGCGAGCGTCACAATGCTGCAAGGACTAAGCTTCCTGTTTGGAGCAAAGGATAATGGCGAAGACAAGGGCATAACCCCTGAGCCAGAAAAAAAGCCTTTGCGAATCGGTCTTGCACTTGGCGGTGGTGCAGCGCGCGGCTGGGCACATCTTGGGGTTTTGAAACGCCTCGATGCGGCGGGCATCGTCCCCGACATCGTGGCGGGCACGTCCATTGGCGCGCTTGCTGGCGGCTGTTATGTTGCTGGAAAGCTTACGCAGCTTGAGACCTTTGCCCGCGCTCTGACCAAGCGGCGGATTTTCAGCCTGCTTGATATTTCCCTTCGCGGCTCTGGCCTGATTGGCGGCCGCAAGCTCACGCATCTTCTTGATACAGATCTTGTAGACGAGCGAATTGAAAATCTTCCTCGCAAATTTGTTGCTGTGGCCACCGAGCTTAAAACCGGCCACGAGATCTGGCTGTCAAAAGGCTCACTTGTCGATGCGATGCGGGCGTCCTACGCGCTGCCGGGTATTTTTTCGCCTGTAAAGCTTGGCGGTCGTTGGCTGATTGATGGTGCCTTTGTCAATCCTGCGCCTGTCTCTGTTTGCCGCGCTTATGGCGCCGATCTGGTCATCGCGGTCGTATTGCATGCCGACAGTTTTGGCCGCGGCGGCCTTATCCCCGATGGGGGTTCGCTTGATGATGAGCTTGAAAAATTGGAGACCAGCGACAGGCTCTCCGGCAGCGGCAGCACAGAGCGCGCCTTTCGGCGCAAGCTTCTGGGCGGCGGTGAAAGTGCGCCGGGCATTTCTAGTGTCGTGCTGGAAGCGTTCAATATTACGCAAGACCGGATTGCACGGGCGCGCCTTGCCGGCGATCCACCTGATATTCTCATCTCGCCGCGACTGGTGAATGTCGGACTTTTTGAATTTCATAAAGCTGCGGAAGCCATCGCAATCGGCTGGGACAGCGCCGATAAGCTGATCCCCGAAATTATGGCTGCAAAACAGGCCCTGTCTTAAGCCGCCCTGATATATTGGCGGAAGGCTTCGGCTTCTGTTTCGAGTTGGCTGATGCGATGCTTTACAAGATCGCCAATTGAAATCAGGCCGATAAGCTGGCCCTGACGGACAATCGGCACATGGCGGAATTTGCCCTCTGTCATCATCCGCATCACATCGGCAGCAGATTGGCTTTCCAAAGCGGTGACAACCCGCTCTGTCATCAAAGCGCTGGCTTTTTGGGAGAGGACATTTTTGCCACCGCCTGCCATCGCGCGGACGATGTCACGCTCGGAGATAATGCCCATCAGGCGCTCTTTTGCATCCATGATGACAATAGCGCCGATATTGTTGTCTTCGAGCTGGACGAGAATATCGGAAATGAGCGTGTCAGGCCGTGCTGATTCAACACCAAAGCCTTTTGTTTCCAGAATAAGTCCGACAGTCATTTTAAGCCCCCGCTATGTGATGAAAGCCAAAGTCTTGACGCCTTGGTCTTTCTTGAGGCTTCAAGTGTCGCACACCTTTTGAAAAGGACAAGATGATTCAGAGAATTTTAACGATCACGATTTTTGCAGGCTTGAAAGCTGTTTTGGATCAATGGGGTCGAGCAGTTGAAACAAGATAAGCCCGCCGATAAATCCACCAAGATGCGCCTGCCATGCCACTTGCATATCGGGGCTGAGAACGCTGCCGCCAATCCCAAACAGAATGTTGATAACCAGCCAGACGATAAAGAAGGCAAAAACCTGCCGCTCGCGCAGATTGTCCAGAAGCGTTGGCGCAGGTCTGCGAAAACGCGAGGGGTCTGTCGCGCCCGGCTGCAATCCGCCGCCATATGAAAACGCAAATCTTAAAGCTGCTGCTGTGAGGCCCGAAACAACCGCCGACGCGCCAATCACAGGCGGGCCATTTGGTCCAAAACTGAGATAATGCGCCAGAGCACCGAATGGTGCGCACAACGTACAAAATAGCAAAAACCGCCTCGCACCGAAACGGTAAGCCACGGGTGTGCCAAACACGACAAACCAGAGCACATTTACAATCACGTGCATCCAGTTGAGATGTAACAGAGAATAGGTGAATGGAGACCACAGTCGCAGGCCATCGAGCAACGACCAGTGCGCTTCATCTTCAAGATGATAGGCCATCGGAAAAAACGCAAAATGCAGAAGCATGCTTTCCTGCAATTCAGGTGAAAGCATAATGCGCACACCATGAATAAGCAGCAGTATCAGCGTGCATACCACGATGACGCGCGGCATATTAAAAAACGGCTCTCGTTTTTTTATTTGTGTCGTGTCAAGTTCAGTCACCACGTGCGGCCTTCATAAATGTCTT
The DNA here is from genome assembly GCA_965247525.1 of Hyphomicrobiales bacterium. Taxonomy (GTDB): domain Bacteria; phylum Pseudomonadota; class Alphaproteobacteria; order Rhizobiales; family UBA4765; genus JAZKID01. The sequence goes on along the minus strand of OZ252015.1, from coordinate 1,991,184 downwards.
AAGATTTTTACGTTTGAAGCTCTGAAAGACATTAAGTTAAATCACATTTTAAGCAATAATGTGAACGCCTTACAGTGATTTTTTGCTTGTGAACATAAATTAACCATAGTAAACATTTGTACCTAACAAATATTTAATGTCGTGATATTGCATTTATTAAAGTTGAGTAAAATTTTCCATGAAACAACTCCCGCGTTTTATCCATCCTTCCTCCCTCGAGCTTTACAGCTATTGGAATGCGCGCCGCGGCGCACGCCCTGCGCCTTACCGCAGTGAAATTGAACCTGCCGATATCCGCGATGTTCTTGCGGATATTTTTATTCTGGATGTGGAAGGCGATTGCCAGCGCTATGTCTGGCGTCTGGCCGGCACACGCATCTGTGCCCTTCACTGCCGCGAGCTGAAAGGCCGCGACTTCATGTCCGACTGGACAGGCCATAATGAAGAGCAGATGCGCACGCTGCTTCGCACTGTCTTAGAGAAAAACCTGGTTGCCGTTGTTGAGCTTGTCGGCCGCAATACACGCAACCAGCGCATCGATATGGAGATGGTGCTGATGCCGCTCCATGTTCAGGGCAGCAGCGAAATGCGTGTTCTTGGCGCTTTGTTGCCTCTCGACCAGCCTTATTGGATCGGCCTTTCGCCGCCTGTCACGCGCGACATTGAAACCACGCGCCTGATCTGGCCCGGCACGCCGCTCCGCGAACCGATGCCGCGCTATGCAGCAATGGCCGCTGCACGCGATAGCGCCGTTGAGCGACGTGAACCAGCACCGTTGTTGTTTATGCCGCAGCCTAAAATGCGCCGGGTTCGCCATCTCGTTGTTCTTGAAGGCGGCAAAACAGGCGAGCACGCCTAAAACTTCAGGCAAAATTAACGATAAACCCTGTTTCATAGAGGCTGGTTGGCCTTTATGAAACTTGCAACAAAAGAAAGCATCCGTCTTGCCGTTCGCCCCCGCGAGCGACGTCGCTGGTCACGCGTTAAAGTAGACCTTGCAGGACGCTATATGCTGGCCGACAAAAATGAATATGGCTGCAGCGTCATTGATATGTCGCCGGGCGGCGTTATGCTCAATGCTCCACAAATTGGCAGTGTTGGCGATCACGTCATTGCATATATCGACCATGTTGGCCGTGTCGAAGGCAAAGTCGCGCGCACATTCGAGAGCGGATTTGCCATGACCATCGAAGCCTCCATGCGCAAGCGCGACAAACTGGCCGCACAGCTGACCTGGCTTGCCAATCGCAAAGACCTGAACCTGCCGGAAGACCGCAGGCATGAACGTATCGCCCCAAAAAATCCCGATACGCAGATTACGCTTCCCGATGGCCGCAGCTATCGCTGCCGCCTGCTGGATCTCTCGCTTTCAGGTGCCGCTGTGATGCTCGAGGTCAAACCTGAACTCGGCGTTCAGATTATGCTGGGGCGCGTGCGCGGCCGCGTCGTGCGCCATATCGAAAACGGTATCGCCATTGAATTTGCCAATATTCAGCTGATCGACCATATCGAGCAGCACCTGCAAAACGGCTAATCTGTCTCAAATCGCCCTTTCTTAATCTTGCCTTTACCTCATGCCCGCGTTCATGCGATCAGGTGGCGCTTTTTTGTTTTAAGCAATTAAAACAGGAAGATAGGCCAATTGGCTTTTCTACGAGCCAATGATATCGGACGACCCCAACAACCGCCTGCGTTGGGAGCTCCTCATCTAACATCTTTCAAACATTCAGGAAATCACGCTAGCTCAAATTTTATTTAAAAACGCATCAATATTTATTAAATAACGAAAAGTATTTGAAGCGTATTCATATCAATAACCGCCGCGTTACTTAGAATAAAAGCAGCGTCTTACTGGCAATCTCTGTGGAAATAAGAAAATACACAGGGGCTGAACTATGTTATTTCGAACCGCAGCGTTGATCGCTGCTGCATTATGGGCAAATTCCGTTTTGGCGGGCGAACAATACGCTTCCCTTAAACCAATGACGTCACCAAATACAGGTGTCGCAAAGTCGTTTCTCACCACACTTGATCCTGTCCGCGGACCGATTGGCTGGCTGCAGTTTTGCCGCGATATGCCAGATGAATGTCAGGGCAATGATGGCGCCTCACAGCCGATGCAGATGTCGACATCGCGCATGAAAGACCTCATCAGCGTCAATGCGAAAGTGAACAAGGACATTACACCCGTGACGGATGCCGAGCACTTTGGCGTGACCGAACGCTGGTCGTATCCGGACGATGGAAAAGGCGATTGCGAAGACTACGTTTTGCTGAAACGCCGTGACTTGATGGCCCGTGGCTGGCCGGCATCGGCATTGCTGATCACCGTTGTGCGCGATCTTAAAAACGAAGGCCATGCCGTGCTGACAGCGCATACGTCCAAGGGCGACATGATCCTCGACAACGTCCGCGATGAAATCGTCAGCTGGAACCAGACGGGCTACCGCTTCGTCAAACGGCAGTCGACGGACAATGTAAATTTATGGGTGTCACTGAGCGATCAGACCAGCCCGGATCTGGTGGTTGCAGCCCAGAAATAGCGAGTTCGAGGAACTGGTCGCGCCCCACCCCTCCCCAGCCCCCCAAAGTCGACCAGGGCCTTCGATCGAGGCCGGTATCCTTCAAAAGGACCGGCCTCACTTTTTTTAAACGCTGGCGCTCAGCATGAAGCTGAGATCAAGAATGACCAGCCCGGTTAAAAAGCTCCACAACGTTACAATTGCCAGTGAGGCAAAAATCCAGCGCCAGTCACGTTTTTCAAAAATGCGGCCGCGCCATGCATGGCGCATAATCACCACCGGACCTGAGAAAAGAAGCAAAGGCACAGCCATCAGCGAGGTCTGCATTTTGTCGGACATTGCCAGCCCGAAAGAAACAGGCGAATTCGTCATAAGCTGATAAAAACTGAAAAACAGGCCTGCGGTTACAAAACCGGCTGAAACGGCCCAAAAAGTTACGAGCATAACAAGCATCAAACGCCACCATTACTAAACTGAATATTAACCCTTTATACACCATATTTAATCGCAATGGACAAGCCTCGTTTCAACATAGAGCGCGTATAATGAAATCCCGAACAGGCATCATGCCTGGCCTTGGCCTTGATCTTCCCACGCTGCCGCGCTGGCCGCTGATCACGGCCATCGGCACGCTGATCGTTTTATCGCTTCTCTATCTCAGTCTTGCCTTTTTGGGTCTTCTGGAAAAACCCGAAACCCCATCAACTGAGGCTGTGCCGCGCGCGGCGCATGTGAACGTTGGCGGTCTGGAGCTACTGGTTCCGCAAGACTTGATACGTTTCGACCACCAAAAACGCGACGGCGCTCAGGAACGCCTCGACCTTGCCGTGCCCTGGCAGGAAAACAATGTTGAACCGACCCTGATTTTTGTCTCGATCACACCCAAAGATGAAGCCCTTGCGCCGCCTCTGCGTGTGTCGAGCGTCTACAAGCGCTTTTTAAGCAGCGAGATCGACAGCGGCCCTTCAAACCTCGCAATGCGGAAGTTTAAAGACAATACCGGTTACGATGATGAAACGCTGGTCTACGACCCACAAAATCCCGGTGGTTATTTCGTGCGCTGCGCGCCGCAGGCGGAAGGCCAGCCGCCCATGTGCATTCGAGAAATCCGCATCGCCGACAAGATTGATATCGTTTACCGGTTTCCACAAACGCTGCTGGCTGACTGGACACTGCTGGAGCAGAACGTCAACGCATTGCTTAGCGCGGTTGGTGTGAGTGAAGAGCGGTAGCGTCCAAAGCTCATCTAATCACAGGCTTTCATTCCGGTGCCTGAAAATCACCTGACGGACCATGATTCCTGACGGCAACCGATGTGTTGTTGCAAATTACAAATTTTTCTATCTCGCCATCTGGCGTTTTTACAATCAGTGAAAGCGGCTGCATATTTCCAGCTTCATCAGTCTTGTAAACAAAATTATTCCTGTCAATTTTATAGCTTCCATTTTGAACGCCGTCGCGTATTTCTTGTTCGTATGTTTCTATACGTAATCTTTTGTTCGCCATGCACGCCGGGCAGCGACATTTTTTTCTGGCGCAGCATCTTCAAACATTTCCCAGCTTATCCTGTGCGCTGACCTCGACGATCTAACAGCATTGGGCGTGTCTGTCTCGACCTTGCGCAAGAAGATAGTACCCTGTTTTGTTTTTATAAATCTGTTTCCGTATTCATCTGTGAAACTTGTCCCACGTAAATTTTTGACGACATTTCGTCTTTTCGAGCCGGGTTTGATGCCGGTTGGATTGAGCGACGTAAAGTGTGTCTCAGCATCCTTAATTGCAGTTTCACTCGATTCGACAGATAAAGTTTCAGATTTTATTTTTGAATCTGCAGTCTTTCTGGGCTTGGATGGAGTTTCTTGAATTGGCAGTTTGGTCTCCGCATGAATGACAGGCGGATCAGCCACAACCGGCTTCACTGGTTCCACGGCAACTTTGAATGGTTCCGGCGTTACCGGCTCTAAAGTCACAAGCTGAGGTTCGCTTTTTGTAACTCGCAGAATTTTTTCCTTTGCAAGCGTTTCGGTCGTTTCAGCAGTTTCAATCGCTGTCTTTTCAATAACAGCAACAGGTGCGGTTTTTATTTTTGAGTTGATGTAGCGCGAGGCAAGTGTATCGTATTCTTGCTGAAGCCCCTCAATCATAAGATCATACGCTTTGGCCTTTGCGGGCTTGGTCTTACCCGTTACAACAAGTCCGATAATACTTTGTCCCACATCGAGATGCTTGAAAATTACGGAACGCAATTTTTTTCGGGCGCTCAGGTTTTTTTCGTAAAGATTCTTGATCTCGAAATAATTTAGACCGTTATAGGCCTGTTGGCGTCCGCGAAACTTTTCGAAATTAACAATACTGTTGGCGTAAATTTCGAAAGGGGGAAACTCGCTTTTCCGATGATAAATCGTGTCAATCGCCGACCAAAGCTTTTTACCAAGATTTTTTGAACCTGTTTTGATCTCTTTATTTGCATAATCGCTTAAGCGTCTGATTTCACGAAGCTGCCACTTATCAAACTGCGCGAACCCGGACCCTGCATATTCGCCCAATGGTCCTTTCAACACGTAATTTGGGGAGAGCATGCGCCGATCCTGAAAACGACGATAAAGCTCAAACGGATTGTAACTTGATGTGTTGTGACGCTTTACCCAGCGAAGTGGTTCATCATCAACGTGCAGAATCAGTGCTTTATTTTTTTGCTCTGCTGTTGAAAGTAAATTGTCTTGTACATATGGAACTTGCGTCACTTTAACGGGTGCAACAAAATTTGTTTTATCAATAAGTTTATTAGAGCCAATCCCGCCTTCATCCACGGCAAGCAGATTTAACTTACGGGCAGACTGTTTCTCAACTGTCGCCAGTCCGCTTGTAGAATTAAAAAGGGCAATGTCTGAGCTTAGTCCGCCCGAACCACCGTCAATATTAAAAAGCCGGTTCATTTTTTGCCCGTAACCAAGTTTCCAATCAGAAAACCAGTTTTTTGCACGTTGGAAAAAGCTCGGTACTTTTTCGGCATTTGTAACTGTCAGTTCTTCAATCGCGCGTTTTTCAAAGCCCGGATTTTCAAGAACAAGCTTTGCAACATTTTTCAGACCAAGTGCTTTTGCAGCTTTTCCCACTCCGACAGCCAATACGACCGCGCCAAGGCCCGCCGCAGCATAAGTCAGAAAGGTTTGCGCGCGAGGCGATGGCTGGAATGCGCTTAGCCAATCGCTTTCAATCCATTTTTTTGGAAGACGGCGAGGTTGTGGAGTTGCAGATGTAAATGGCGTCGGTGAAACTCTGGGGCTCGGCTGAGGTGTCTTTTCCGGAAAATTATCTGGTGCGCCATCAGGCCTATTTGGATTTATCCACCCTGCAAGTCGAGGCTTGGCGCCGCTCATGGCCACCACATTGGAAAATGTGGTGGATGATTTCGTTGCCGCAATCTGAGAAGCCAAAATATCGGTTTTAATTTTTGAAAGTGGTGAATGCAAGAATTTCTGGACAGCCATAAAAATGATCTCAATTAAATAAAATATTTTTGATGTTTAAAACACTACAGACAAGAAAACAATATTTAAAGTTTGAATCAAATACCTGCTATTCGGCATCTTCCAGATCAATATCGAGAATAGCCATCTGAAAATTGTAGGACTTTTCGCCGTCTTCAAGGTCTTCAAACAACACGCCGATAAATTCGTCGCCGACAAAAACTTCGGCGGAATCCTGTTTGTTCGGGCGCGCACGCACGCCGATCTTTGAATTGTCGAATGTTTTGCGAAGAAATCCTTCGACTTTTGAAAGCTCATCTTTTTTCATGTCGCGCCTTATCTGTTGCCGTTTTGATAGCCCCGAAAGCCAAGCTCTGCAAGACTAGATCTGGAAATCGAAGCCAAAATTATGGTCCATTTTACGGGCAGGCTCGGTGCAGCCGGCATCGCCAACAATACGCGCCGGAACACCTGCGACAGTCTTGCAGGGCGGCACGTTAGAGAGCACCACCGAGCTTGAGCCGATACGCGAGCATGCGCCCACTTCAATATTGCCCAGCACTTTTGCGCCCGCACCAATCAAAACACCATGGCGAATTTTAGGGTGGCGGTCGCTCCCCTTAACGGTGCTGCTGCCCCCAAGCGTCACATCATGCATGATCGACACATTGTCTTCGATCACGACGGTCTCGCCGCACACAAAACCCGATCCATGATCGAGCATAATGCCTTTGCCGATGCGCGCTGCGGGATGAATGTCGATATTCAATGCAGTGGCAATGCGATGCTGCATCATAAAAGCAAAATCTTTTCGCCCTTTTTTCCACATGGAATGCGCAAGCCTGTAACCCTCAATGGCAACAAACCCTTTGAAATACAAAAAAGGCTCGATGAGCCGCGTGCAAGCCGGATCGCGCTCCAGCACCGCTTCAAGATCGGCAACAAACACCTGCTCCAGCTCTGGTTGCTCATCAAGCAAGGTGCGATAATTGCGCGTCATATTTTCAGCGGTTACAGCTGCGTTTTCTAGTCGCGCAGCCACCCGGCCGATGACCGCTTCGGCGAGGTTTTTGTGCGAAAGCACAAGCTGGCCCACAAGCGCCGTCATATCCGGTTCATCGCGGGCGATGTCCTCTGCTTCGCTGCGCAAACGCTGCCATTGCGACGTGCTCATGATTTTGTCTTTCCCTGTTCAACATCGGCCAGAAAGGCCAGCACGCCTTTTTTGAAGAAAGGGTCGCCAACCGCGCGCATGTGGTCGCGCCCTTCAATTTCAAGAACCTTCGCACCTGATATCATATTCGCCAAAGCTTGCGGTGCGCCGGCAATCTCATCTTTAGTGCCAACGGCAATAAGAACGGGAACATGGATATCAGCCAGATCGCTTTCAAGAATTTTTTTGCGCGACGAGCGCATACAGGCCGCCAAAGCCGCGCGGTCACTTTTTGTCTGGTCGGCAAAAGCCCGAAACAAGCGCCCGGTCTGGGTTTCGACCTGCGATATTGAAGGCGCTTCCAGCGCCGCAATGATAGGTGCCGGATCACCTGTGCCTTCCGTCAGCCCTGCCCCGATACCACCGATGACAGCTGACAGCGCTCTCACCTGTGATTCGATGAGAAGAAATGCCGTAACCCGGCCGCCCATTGAATAGCCTATAATATGCGCCTGCGGCACGTTCAGATGGTCGAGTAAAGCAAGCGCATCATGCGCCATTTTAGGCGGATCATAAGCGGCAGGGTCATGCGGTTTGTCTGAAAGGCCATGGCCGCGATGGTCGAATGCAATGACGCGATAGCCATTTTTGACCAGTAAATCCGCCCATCCTGTATCAAACCAATTGACGCGTGCGTTCGATGCAAAGCCGTGAATGAGAAGAACCGCCACGCCGGCACCAACATCGTAAAATGCCAGCTTCAATCCATCATGTTGAAAAAAACTTGTTTCCACGCTGTTTTGACGCCTTTATAAAAAAATCACAGAATTTGAATTTGTGACTCTCTTTTGTCCTCAGTCTCTGTCATATTCAAGATGTTCGCAGCCCTGAGGGGGATATCATGGCCCAGCTTTCCGTTCCACGTTTTCACAATGACAGCGGCGCGCCCTCAATTACAATCGGCACACGCGAATTTATGTGCATGGGTGCCTCAGCGCCTTTCGACCATCCGCATGTCTTTCTTGATATGGGGAAAGATCATGAAATCGTCTGCCCGTATTGCTCGACGCTTTTCAAATTTGACCACATGGCTGAGCTAACGACTCACCAGCACGAAAACTACGCGGCCTGATTTTTAAAAAACAATCGAATGCGCCTGTCTTCTGCCCGCGCACCCGTTCTCATTGTGGGGGGCGGCATAGGCGGCCTGACAACGGCGCTCGCGCTTTCCCGCCGCGGCATCGCCGTTGAAATTTTTGAGAGCGCAGACATGCTGTCCGATATTGGCGCAGGCTTGCAGCTGTCCCCGAATGCCATGCGCGTGCTGCAACATCTCGATGTTATAAAAGACCTTGAAAAAGATCTTGGCTATCCATCAGCCCTCGAACTGTATTCCGGGCAGAGCGGTACAAAACTTGGCACCGTTCCGATTGGGGAGAACGCATTAAAGTTATGGGGCGCGCCTTACGCCGTGGCGCACCGCGCAGATTTGCAGGCAGCCTTGATCAAGGCCTGTGGTTCACAGCCGCTTATTACCACACATCTTGGCTGCACTTTTTTAAAATATAAGGAAACCGCAGAGCAAGTCACATTGCATTTTAGCCGCAACGGCGTTGCATGCGAAGCAACCGGCGCAGCGCTTATCGGCGCAGATGGTCTGTGGTCAAAGGTAAGGGGCGCATTTTTGAATGATGGTGCGCCCACTTTCAGCGGTTACAATTCTTACCGCGCCATGATGCCGACTTCGGCTTTACCTACCGGGCTGGACGGTGCTGTGTCCGGCTTATGGATGGCGCCGCACGCCCATATTGTCCACTACCCTCTACGTGGAGGCTTACTTACAAATATCGTTGTCATTCTTCAAGACCATGAGGCTGACCCGTCGCCCGATGTGGATCTTGCGTCCTTTTATTTTGCGACATCGAAACTTGCGCCCATGCTGCGCCTGTTGCTGCGCACGCCTGACAGCTGGTCGTGCTGGCCGCTTTACACGCGCCCCCCCTCACAGGCACCATGGCCGCTCTCTCGCATTACGCTTATGGGTGACGCCGCGCACCCGATGCTGCCTTTTTTGGCGCAAGGCGCGGCACAAGCAATTGAAGATGCCGCCGCGCTCGCTGGTTTTTTTGAAGACCCAGATATTACGCCGTCGCAGGCGTTTCAAACTTATCGTGAATACCGCGCGCCGCGCACCGCGAGAGTACAGATTGAAAGTGAAAAGAACGCCCGAATTTTTCACATGAGCGGGCTGATAGCAAACGCACGCGATCTTGTGCTTAAACTTTCCAGCCAAAAGTCGCTGCTGTCGCGCTATGACTGGCTCTACAGCGGCTAGACTTTTTTCAAGAATTCAGTGCGCAGCACCAGGCCGCGCACTTTCTCATGCCGGCATTCAACTTCATTTTCATTTGCCGTCAGATGAATGCTCTTGATCATTGTGCCGCGTTTCAGGGTCGTGGACGTCCCTCTCACTTTCAAATCCTTGATGAGGGTCACATTGTCACCCTCATTGAGAACGGCGCCGTTGGCGTCTTTTGTTTCGATCATTTTGCTGGCTTCCTGCTCAGCTCATTGAATGGATACCGACCACATTGCCCTCGGTATCGTTAAACAGCGTGATAAAACCATAAGGCCCAATTGATGTTTTGGGTTTTTGGATTTTACCACCAGCTTCTATAACCCGGGCCTCTTCGACCGCGCAATCTTCGCTAGCAAAGTATATGATGGTTCCGGCGGCAGGCTTATAGCCCGGCATTTTGACCAATGCGCCGGTACAGCCATAACTTTCTTTTTCCATCGGAAACCCGAACATTTCGATGTCTGGACTGTCAATTTTAGTGAGCTCGGCCTGAAACACCGTTTCATAAAATACTTTCGCGCGCGGCATGTTCTCGACATAGATTTCAAACCAGCGGATAGGGTTTTTCATGTGTTGTCTCCTTCAAAAAATAAAATGACCTGACGCGCAGCTACGCTGCTTGTCATCAAAAGCTCTGCCGCGGCGTAAAACGCTTTGGCATTTTTGTTTTAAAACAGTTCACAGAACTGTTTTTCCGCGAAGCGGACAACAAAAATGGTGCCCTCTGCCGGACTCGAACCGGCACGGGGTTGCCCCCGAGGGATTTTAAGTCCCTTGCGTCTACCGATTCCGCCAAGAGGGCCGGCAAGCTGACTTATGTAAACCAAGCCGCATGCCGATGTCACGGCATCAAACCCAAAACTGAAGAGTTTTGAACGCGTTTAAGCGCTCTTTTTAGGCAAAGGCAATAAATGCGCGCCGCTTTCGTCGCGGTGCTTTTTCAGGTATTTCATGAAAGGTGTACCGCCGGTGCCAACCTCCACAGGGTTCCCATCGGCGCTTTTGGCCTGCTTGTTGATGTAGTTGGCGGCATATTCGAGATGCTGTGTGCGAAACGTCTGCACATGGCTGACGATCGCATTGTAAAGCTCGACCAGTTTTTCATCCTGAGACGCACTGACAAAAGCGCGGAGCTTTGAATGTTTTTGCACGGCCTCGATAAAACGACGGTGCTGCACTGGCCTGTATTGATGAAGCTCGTCGAGATATTCACGCAAGGGGTCGTTGTCGTGGGCGATACCGAGCAATGCGTCCATCGTCGGCACGATTGAACTTTGCGATCCTGTTTGCCCACGAAAGGCCTGCGGTTTATTGCCATATTTTTCGACGCCCTGATAAACGATGCCATCTGGCGTCGCGGGGTTTCCTTTCCATCCGTGAATGTAAGGACGCACACGGTTGTAGTAGATATACGGATCACACTGTTCGGGCATGCGCGCAAATACTGGCTGGATCGTATCCCATGCCTGCAAAATAATGCTGAGCTGTTTTGCAACCAGCGCTTTGTCATTATTTGAGACAGCTTCGGTCAAGGCCGGAATGGCCGCCAGCGCCGGCGCTGCTTTGGCTTCGATTTCAACATGAACCATAATAAACCAGTTTTCATCGGCGCCGCCGAAGAAATTCTGAATCACTTCAATATTGTCGAGCGTGACGCCGCCTTTTTCATCGAGCTTGTGCCAGTTGTTCAGCGTGTAGGCCGCATAGGGAAGAAGCGGAAATTCGCCGATATGCGCGGCAAGCAGGCAATACGGCACCGCAAGATTGCGCGGTAAAAATTCTGGCGGATTGGCCTCACCCCAGATATAGGCCTGAACCAGAAACGAATAGCGCACCATCAGCAGCTGAAGCTGCGCTTCATTTAAGTTTGGCAGATGCACCGCCATATCGACTTCAGGCAACTGGTTGAGAAAAGTGCGGACACGGCCCGATGTCAGAGTGCCGGACAAATGCTGCCCGGCATTGGTGATTTCATCAAAGGCTGGCGGAAGCTGCATTTTTTGCAAATCGTGGTTTGTCAAAAAACCACGCGTCCCCGTCATTCCAAAGTCACTTAACTGAAACTGCGCCATAATGCGCTCCCATGATGTTAGTGGCGGACATAGCCTTTGCCGTAATAGGCCTCAAGACGCGATTGCAGAATTTCAAAACAAAGCGACATGATCCAGTAGATGATCGCGGCCGCTGTCAGCATTTCAATATAGCGATAGGTTGAGCGCCCGAAGGATTGCGCCAGAAACATAATTTCAGCAACGCCCATTACCGAAATTAGCGACGAATCTTTCAGCATTGCGATGAACTGCGTGCCTGTTGGTGGCACGACAAAGCGCATCGCCTGCGGCACGATGATTTTCCAGAAGGTCAGCCAGCGCGGCAGGCCAAGCGCGCAGGCCGCTTCGTGCTGGCCTTTGGCCACCGACAAAAAACCCGCGCGAAAAATTTCGCTTAAATAGGCGCCGTAATTGAGTGACAGCGCAATAATACCGGCAGGTATGGCGTCTGGCACAGGGCCGATTTGAGGCAGGCCAATATAGATCAGCAGAATTTGCACCAGCAGGGGCGTGCCGCGAAAAAAAGAGGTGTAGAATGTCGCGATCCCATAAAGCACCGCGCTGCCCGACATACGCCCCAGTGCTGCAAGCGTTCCAAGAACAACGGAGGCAACGATTGAAACCATGCAGACAAAGAGCGTTAGCACTGCGCCCTGCAAGAAACCGTCTGGCGACAAACGAAAGCCCGCAAGCACTGGGAATTTATCGATTATAATGCTGAATTTCAGGTCGAAATTGTAAAAAAACAACGCAAAAACAACTAGCAAGACCACCCAAACCGCAAACACACGCACACGAAACAAGTTCGCACGCGATTTTGAGTTCGGCGGCACCAGAACCTCAGCACTCGTCAAATCAGGACATGGAAGCTCAGGACTTGGGAGCAATGTCAACGCCAATCCATTTTTCTGATATCTGTTTTAAAGTTCCATCTGCTTTCATCGCCTCAACAATTTCTTTGATCTTGGCCTCCCATTCAGGATCGCCCTTATCAACGGACACCCAGATCAATTCTGAAAACAGAGGCTCGCCAACAATCTTGAATTTGCCATCCGCTTTTTTCACCTGTTCGCGCGCTGTCAGGAAGTTCGCGACAATGGCGTCAAGGCGTTTGCCGTCGCCAATTCCAAGATCTTGAAACGCCATGACTTCGCTTTCATAAGGTTTTTCCTTGACGCTTTCGAAAGGAAATTCAACCGGTTTGCCTGCGTCAATATTCAGCGTTTTTTGTAAATATTTTTCGTAGGTTGTGCTGGCTTCAACACCGACACGCTTGTCATTGAGATCGGCCGCCTTGGTCACGGTCACATTGTCGCCTGTCGTCACAATCACGGCCGAAGCTTCATAATAAGCTGCAGGAAAATCCAAAACCTCTTTGCGCTCGGTCGTCGGCGTCATCGAGCAGACGCAGATATCGAAGCGTCCCTGCCATTTTCCTGCTGTGATGATTTCCCATGTCGGCGTCTGCACTTCGATATCGACACCAATACGTTTTGCAATTTCAGCGGCGACATCAATATCAAAGCCAACCACTTTGCCTTTGTCATCAATCTGAGAGAACGGGGGATAGGCCTGATCCGTTACCTGCACCATCAGCTTTTTGCGCATCACGCGATCAAGCGTTTCACCAGCCTTAACCTGCGGTGCTGCAAAGAGCGGCGCAAGCAAAGCGAGAGCGGCGAGAGATTTCCAAGAAACAGTCATGGTCGCATGTCCTTTTCAGAAGGTTGCAGAAGATGAAGCATTGCTTTAACGGCGTTGTCCGCCGCAAGCACTTTTTGCTCACATCGGCCTCTTACCACCAGCACATTCACTGTGCCAGTGTCTGTCATGTGCGGGTAGCTGCCAATTGTAACGTCGGGATGGTCTTTCGCAAGCTGGCGCAAATCTTGCGCGTAGTCGCCCTCTTTAAGCCCGTTGGCGTTAATCGTGCGCTTGAAAACCGGGGCCCCATCAGGAATGTCTGCCGAGAGGGCCTCCAGCATGGCCTGCATAATCCGCGGCACGCCAGCCATCACATACACATTCTGGACAATAAAACCCGGTGCCCCCGACTGGCTATTCGGGATCAGGCTCGCGCCTTCGGGAATACGGGCCATGCGCAAGCGTGCTGTATTCATTTCAAGCTCAGGATAGCGCGCCTTCATCATAGCAACGGCCTCATCGCGCACATCAATGCCAACGCCAAACGCTTTGGCGACTGAATCTGCCGTTATGTCATCATGGGTCGGGCCAATGCCGCCCGTGGTAAAGAGCCTGTCCACAGACGCCCGCAGGCTGTTCAGGGCCGCGATGATGGCCGCCTCATCGTCGCGGACCACGCGCACCTCGACAAGGTCGATGCCTTTTGCATCGCAAAACTGTGCCAGCGTGGCGATATTTTTGTCCTGTGTGCGGCCGGACAGGATTTCATCACCAATAACAAGAAGGGCGGCTGTCGACATAAGTCCTCAAAAGCAATTGCAAAACGCGCCGTGTCTTAGCATAAGTTACAGATGAATTACATCGACGCATCCGCACGGCCTCTTCGCAATACGGGCCAGATCCGCCTGCATGGCCCGGAAGGGTTTGCGGCCATGCGTAAAGCGGGTCAGCTTGCGTCGTCCTGTCTCGATATGCTGGTCACTGAAGCCAAGCCGGGCGTGTCCACCCAGCGCCTTGACGACCTCGCCCTCCAGTTTGCGCTCGATCATGGCGCCCTGCCCGCCACTTTGAACTATCGCGGCTATCACAAGGCGCTGTGCACCTCGATCAACCATGTGGTCTGCCATGGTATTCCCGACACCAAGCCTCTCGATGAAGGCGACATCGTCAATATCGATATTACCCTGATTGTCGATGGCTGGCATGGCGATCTGTCGCGCATGGTTGGCATCGGCAAGATTTCGCGTAAAGCCGAAAGGCTTGTTGATATTACGCATGAGGCGCTGATGCGCGGCATTGCCGCGGTAAAGCCGGGCGCACGCCTGCGCGATATTGGCATTGCCATCCAGACCTATGCCGAAGGCGAGCGCTGCTCAGTTGTGCGCGATTTTTGTGGACACGGGCTTGGTGAGCTTTTTCATGATGCGCCGAACATTCTGCATTATGCGCCGCCGCCTGAAGACGATATTTCAGACTTGGGCGCGCATTTGCTCAACGTGTCTTTTACCGAGCTGAAGCCCGGCATGATTTTCACCATTGAGCCGATGATAAATCTGGGCCGCAAAGAGGTGAAAGTGTTGAAAGATGGCTGGACCTCGGTCACGCGTGACCGCTCATTGTCTGCACAGTTCGAGCATAGCGTCGGTGTGACGACAACAGGCGTTGAGATTTTCACACTCTCGCCAGCCGGGCTTGACAAACCGCCCCTTCAGACATGAGCGCGGCGCAAAAGCAGGACAAAGCGGATAAGCCGCATTATGCGGGTCATCGCGAGCGATTGCGGGAACGATTTCGCAAAAGCGGCGCTGACGCACTTGCCGATTATGAACTTTTGGAACTGGTTTTGTTTCGCGCTTTGCCGCGGCGTGATGTCAAAGCTCTTGCCAAAACACTTTTAAAAACATTTGGCAGTTTTAGCGAAGTTTTGAGTGCGCCTGAACAGCGCCTTCTGGAATTTGACGGCATGGGTGGAAGCGTTGTCACCGAATTTAAAATCATGCGCGCGGCCGCCCTTCGTTTTTCCAAGGATCAGGTGACAGAGCGGATGGTGCTTGGTTCTTGGTCGGCGCTGATCGACTATTGCCGCGCCGCAATGGCCTATGACGACATTGAGAGGTTTCGCTTGTTGTTTCTCGACAAACGCAACGGCCTGATTGCCGACGAGGTGCAAAACTCAGGCACGATCGACCACACGCCTGTCTATCCGCGTGAAATTATCAAACGCGCGCTCGAACTGTCCGCAAGCGCGCTTATTCTGGTTCACAACCACCCTTCGGGCGATCCCACCCCCAGCCAGGCCGATATCCGCATGACGAAGCAGATCATCGACATTGCAAGGCCGCTGGGCATCGAAGTGCATGACCATCTTATTGTCGGCAAAGCGGGCCATGCCAGCTTTAAGGCGTTGCGGCTAATTTAGCGCTATACACATTATAGGCTTCGACAGGCCGGCCGCGATGGCCGCGCAGGATCGTCGCCTCTTCCACAAGATTTTGAAGAGAGGGTTGAGGTTCGGGTTTTGCCTGAATACGCTGCGATGTCACAATGATCACGGGCTTGTTAAGGCAGGCGTTGCGATCCGGCAAGGACCAGCCCAGCGTGCGTTGCGGTTCATTCATTTGCAGCACGTCGCGTTTGCCGCGCAGATAATAGCTAAGCAAAGCTGTGTTGGCATAATCATTTGTCAAAATCATGCAGGCTTTGTGCTTTGCAGCAAGCTCATCCGCGTGCTTTGCAAAAACAGCGTTGCCGGACAGCCGCTGCGTCGGGTCGCGGCGCCCCAGATTGTGATGAACGGGCGAGGCAAGATAGCCAAGCAGCATCAGGCAAAGCGCTGCGCCAAATGTCATCGACATCTGCGTAAAATGACGTATCTGCGGCCAGGCCTCAGACACACGCAGGGCCGTCATCACGATTAGCGGCGCAAAACAAACCAGCGTCCAATTCGCTTCAACCTTCATTCCCATCGATGTGATGAGAATGTAAATGAAAAACGGTAGCGCGAGGGCGGACAGCAAAATATCACGGCTTTCACCGCGCCGCACATGGCGAAGCGTTGCGTAGGCCGCGTAAAGGATCAGCGCCGCGACGAAAGGCGTCAGCAGTCCAATCTGCCCGCTGAGAAACTCCCCCACCGTATCAAACGAAAAGGAATACTGCCCTACGGCACGCCCGCCCTGTTTCGAAAAGGACAACCATTGATGTTGCGCGTTCCAGATCAGCACCGGCGACACAACGCAGAGCGCAAGAACGCCGCCTGCCCAAAGCTGCCATTGCAGAAAATAACGGCGGCGCTGTTGTGACACAAGCAGCCAGAACAAAATCCCGACGGCCAACGCAATCGCCGAATATTTTGACAACAGCGCCAGCCCGCCCGCAAAGCCTATCGCAAGCCACCAGTTGGGATGGCCGCTGCGATAGAGGCCCGCGCAGCACCGCAAAAAAAATGCGGCGCAAAACAAAAGCGGTGTGTCTGGCGTCATAATAAGTCCTGCGGCTGCACCGGCTATCGTGCAAAGCGGCAGAACAGCGGCCAGCACCTGCGCCCGAAGGTCGCCGCCAAAATCTCTTGTGGCCTGCGCAAGCAACAGGCAGGTTGCAACCAGACCAAGCGGCGCGAAAAAGCGAATTGCAAATTCGCCATTTCCAAAGATAAACGTAGAAAATTTGATCAGCCAAGCCACCAGCGGCGGGTGGTCATAATAAGAGAGCTGCAAATGCTGTGACCATGTCCAATAATAGGCCTCGTCAAATGACAGGTTCAAATGCGCGGCCAGCGACCAGAGGGCAATCGCGACCAGCGCCAGAAGTCCGTAAAGCCATAAAGGCAGGCCATAAAACGGGCGTGACATCTGCATTATTTTTGTCTCCATGTGACCGCGCTGGACGCCGCATAATTCCACACCGCGCTAACCAGTGCTCCAAACAGTCCAGCAATCCACCAGCTTGCATTCGTTCTATAAAATGTACTTGCGACGCCGACATTGGCAAACAGGCCAACCGCGCACACCAGATAAAAGCTGACAAGGCCTGTCAGCAGTCGCCAGCCTTTCAATCTGCGGTCACGATAGGTGATGAGATTGTTGAGAAGAAAATTCGTAGTCATCGCCGTCATCGCGGCCAGCCCTTGCGCGGTGATGAAATTGAGACCTGAGCCAAAATGCAGAAGCGCAAGCGTTGCAAGATGGACGCCAAGGCCAAGCGTGCCAACTGCAGAAAATAAAACAAACCGCAGCGGCATATAGCGGCCAATTGTTTTGTCGAGCAGCAGCATTAGATAATCGAGCTTTGCTGCCGTATCCAGCTTGCTTGTGCCTGAAAAGCGTTCGCGAAATGTATACGGCACTTCCGCAATTTCCAGCGGCCTGTCAGCGGAGGCCAGAATATCGACGAGGATTTTAAATCCATGGCCGGAAAGGTCAGGCGCCAGTTTTTCAAAAACATCGCGGCGCATAGCAAAAAACCCGCTCATAGGGTCGCTGGTATGGGCTTTCAACACCTTGCGCGCGAGCGCCCCGCCCCAACGGCTTAAATTCTCACGCATCTGGTTGGAAAGTCCATCTGCCGAACCGCCTTCGACATAGCGGCTGCCAATAACAAGTTCAGCGCCGGTTTGCTGCAACAAAGCGAGCATTTGCGGCAGCCTCGTTTCGTCATGCTGCATGTCCGCGTCAATCAACGCTATAAAAGGTGCGGACGAGCTTAAAAATCCCTCGATTGCGGCTGTCGAGAGCCCTCGCCGCCCGATCCGGTAGAGACAGCGCAAGCGCGGCTCTTCGCGTGCCATCTTACGGGCAAGCTGCGCCGTGCCATCGGGCGAATGGTCATCGACAACAATCAGCTCCCATTCCACGCCTTCAAGCGCAGTGCGAATGGCTGTGACTAAAGCGCCGAGATTGCTGCGCTCATTATAGGTCGGCGAAATAATACTGATTTGCGGCGCACTCATTGTCATCTCTTAACCGGACTTCGTCGCCTTATCCATCTTATGCGCGGACAATTATCATCAAATCTGGGCGTTACCTTGAGCCCCACTGTGGAAATGCGCGCCCTGCCACGCCGGAGGGGCTTGTTGCCACGGCATGCTTCATGCCACCTTATGCCCAAGTTTATCGTGAAGCGGCAGTTTTCAGTATCGAGGGCGTGTGGACTATTTTTTACAACAGCTAATCAACGGGCTGACCCTCGGCTCCATCTATGGCCTGATTGCCATCGGCTACACCATGGTCTACGGCATTTTGGGCATGATCAACTTCGCGCATGGCGATGTGTTTATGGTCTCCAGCTTTATCGCGCTTATCGCTTTCCTTTTTCTGACAACACTGCTCGGCATAGCGCCCGGCCTGATCGCGCTGCTTATCGTTCTGGTTGTTGCGATGGCGTTTACCGCGCTCATCAATTGGAGCATTGAGCGGGTTGCTTATCGTCCATTGCGCTCCTCCTTTCGCCTTGCCCCTTTGATTTCAGCCATCGGCATGTCGATTTTTCTGTCAAATTTTGTGCAGGTTGCGCAGGGCGCACGCAACAAGCCCATCGAGCCTTTGCTGAAAGACGTCATCATCCTCATCGACAATCCTGCCTTTCAGGTAACGATCTCGCACAAACAGCTTTTGATCATGGTGGTGACCTCACTTCTGCTCGCTCTGTTCTGGTTCATCGTTAAGAAAACATCGCTTGGCCGCGCCCAACGCGCATGCGAGCAGGATCAAACGATGGCGGCATTGCTTGGCGTCGATGTCGACCGCACCATCGCCATTACCTTTATCATCGGCGCGGCCTTGGCCGCCGTCGCAGGCACGCTCTATCTTGTCTACTACGGCGTCATCAGCTTTTCAGATGGCTTCGTACCGGGCGTCAAAGCGTTCACGGCAGCGGTTCTTGGCGGCATCGGTTCCTTGCCGGGCGCGGTTGTCGGCGGCCTTCTGATTGGCCTGATCGAAACGCTGTGGTCGGCCTATTTTTCGATCGAGTACAAAGATGTGGCGGCATTCACTATTCTTATCATCGTGCTGATTTTCATGCCGCAGGGCCTGTTTGGCCGTCCGGATGTTGAAAAGGTCTGATCCAGTGACGCGCCAGTCTCATAAGTTTTTTTCAATCGCGAAAGACGCATGTCTGGTTGCCATAGCCGCATTCGTTCTGATGCTGCCGCTGATTGGCTTTCGCAGCGAGGTCAACGCTTTTGGCAGCGGCCTCTTGCTTGAAATGCGCTGGGGTCTTTTGTTCGCGCTCACAGGCGCCGTATTTGCAATCCGCCTGCTGTATTCAGTCTTGCACCTGCTTGCTCCTGCAAAACAGCAAGGCGAAATGGCGGTGCAAAAACCATCCACCCGCACGCCGTGGCTGGTGCCGATTGTGCTTGTGCTTGTCGGCTTTATTCCGCTCATCCCCGGCGTGTCGCGCTATGAAATCGATCTTGCCATTTTGATTATGACCTATGTCATTCTCGGCTGGGGCTTGAATATTATGGTTGGCTTTGCGGGCCTTCTCATTCTGGGCTACGCCGCCTTTTATGCCATTGGGGCTTACACCTATGCCGTGCTGTCGACCAACAGCATGATTGATGGTTTTTTTGCGCAGCATATCGGCGTTGAGTTCTGGCAGAACTGGGCGTTCTGGTTCTGCTTGCCGCTTGCAGGATTTTTTGCGGCGCTTGCGGGCTTTCTTCTTGGCCTGCCCGTTCTGCGCCTGCGCGGTGATTATCTGGCCATCGTCACGCTGGCCTTTGGCGAAATAACGCGCCTTGTGCTCATCAACTGGGTGGCCGTGACTCAAGGTGCCGCCGGAATCTCGGGCGTGCCGCGCCCCAGCTTTTTCGGCATTCCCTTTACCGCCAATGGTGATGGTTTTGCCGCGCGTTTCGGGCTTCAATATACATCCCTGCACCGCATGATCTTTTTGTTTTATATTATTCTGGCGCTGGCTTTCCTGATCTACTTTGCAACTCGCAAAGTGCGTAAACTACCGCTTGGCCGCGCTTGGCGTGCGCTACGTGAAGATGAAATCGCCTGCCGCGCGCTGGGTATCAACACCGTGTCGGTCAAACTGACCGCGCTCTCGATGGGCGCATTTATCGGCGGTATAGCAGGTGCGCTTTTTGGCGCGCGTCAGGGCTTCGTCAGCCCTGAGAGTTTCACATTCATGGAATCGGCCGTTATTTTGGCAATTGTCGTGCTTGCAGGTTCAAGTGAAATCGGCATCGTCTTTGCAGCGACGCTGATGATCGGCGGCGTTGAAATTTTGCGCAATCTCAGCTTCCTGAAAAACATTTTTGGCCCTGAATTCGAACCGACACATTACCGGCTTCTGATTTTTGGTCTTGCGATGGTGGTCGTCATGATCTGGCGACCGCGCGGGCTGTTCCCTGACAAAGAACCGACAGCGGTTTTGAATGAGCCCAAAGCGGTGCCGCGATGACGCTGTTATTGCAGGCAGACCATATTCACATGCAGTTTGGCGGCCTCGTTGCCGTCAATGATCTCGGTTTCAAACTCGAAACAGGCCAGATTACCGCGCTGATCGGGCCGAACGGCGCTGGCAAAACCACTGTCTTCAACTGCATCACCGGTTTTTACAAACCCACCAGCGGCCGTATCGCCATGTTTGCTGGTGACGCACATGAAGACGAGCTGGAGCGTCTCACCCGCTCGCCCACACGCCATTCCCACCATGTCTATTTGCTGGAGCGTATGAAGGGCGACGAAATTGTCCGCCGTGCACGCATCGCCCGCACCTTTCAAAATATCCGGCTTTTCCCCGCACTCACCGTTCTTGAAAACCTGCTGCTTGGCCAACACAGTGACCTGACACGCGCCGCCGGGTTTTTTGGTGGGCTTTTGGGCGGGGAAAAATTCCGGGCGGCTGAAAAAGGCGCGGTTGAGCTTGCAAAATTCTGGCTCAATGAAATTGGCTTATATGGACGTGCCAATGACAAGGCCAGCGATTTGCCCTATGGCGACCAGCGTCGCCTCGAAATCGCGCGCGCAATGTGCACGCAGCCTTTGCTGCTTTGCCTGGATGAGCCCGCCGCCGGTCTCAACAACCGCGAAAGCGCCGAGCTGAACACTTTGCTTTATAAAATCCGCGACGACCACCATGTCTCGATTTTTCTGATCGAGCATGACATGTCTGTCGTTATGGAAATTTCCGATCACGTCATCGTTCTTGATTATGGCGTGAAGATTGCCGACGGCACCCCGCATGATGTGCGCAATGATCCGGCCGTTATCGCCGCTTATCTTGGCGTTGAGGACGACGAGCTTGGTACTATCGATCTGGTGAAGGCATGAGCATGCTTCTTTCCGTCCAGAATGTCACAAGTGGTTACGGCCAGATCATCGCCCTTCATGGCGTCGACCTTGATGTAAAACAGGGCGAAATTGTCACGCTGATTGGCGCAAATGGTGCCGGCAAATCGACGCTGATGATGACCATCTGCGGCAAGCCGCGCGCGCGCAGCGGCAAGATCATGTTTCGCGAAGAAGATGTTACGTCTTTGCCAACACCCAAAATCATGCGGCGCGGACTTTCGCTGTCGCCAGAAGGCCGCCGCATCTTTCCGCGCATGAGTGTTTACGAAAACCTCAAAATGGGCGCAGGACTGCAAAAAAACATCGATTTTGATGCGGAATTAGCACGCGTATGCGGCTATTTTCCACGCCTAAAAGAACGGCTGCAGCAAAGCGGCGGAACGCTGTCGGGCGGCGAGCAGCAAATGCTGGCCATTGCCCGCGCGCTCATGTCCCGGCCAAAACTTTTGCTGCTTGATGAACCCTCGCTCGGTCTTGCGCCACTGATCGTCAAACAGATTTTTAGCGTCTTGCGCGACCTGAATGAAAAAGAAGGCTTGAGCATTTTTCTCGTCGAACAAAATGCGTTTCACGCCTTGAAGCTGGCGCATCGCGGCTATGTGATGGTCAACGGCAAGATCACCATGTCGGGCGCAAGCACCGACCTTCTAAAAAGCCCTGAAGTGCGCGCCGCTTATCTAGAGGCCGGCCATTGACCCCATTGCATGAGCAGGCGTCGTTCTGGCCATTTCTTATTATCACCGTCGTGTTCGGGGGTTGGTGCGCGCGCATTGCCGGGCGCAGCTTTGCTGAAAGCTGGCGCCCTCTTTATCTGCTGCCCATCGCCCTTTTGGCTTTGGCCGCTGGCGTGCGCTTTCTGCATTTTGCGCTTTTTGACGGCACATTGCTGTCGCTCCAATATGTTACCGCCGATTATGCCATCCTGCTCGGCTTTGCGACATGGGGCTATCTGACGCGCCGCTCCGAATTGATGGCAGGGCTTTATCCTTTTGCATTCAAGCGCTATGGTCTCATCGCCTGGCGCAATAAGCGTTGATGATTGAGGAGTATATTATGATCCGTCGGCTTAAACTGTCCTGCCTGCTGGCCGCATTTGCGCTTTATGCAGCGCCTGCTTTTGCAGAGGTCAAAATTGGTGTTGGAACCGGCCTGACAGGCCCGCACGCCGCCATGGGCGCGCAAATGAACAACGGTGTTGAACAGGCTGTTGCCGACATCAATGCAAAAGGCGGAATTCTTGGCGAGCAAATCGTTGTCGTGCCCGGCGATGACCGCTCTGACCCGAAGGAGGCCGTTTCAGTCGCACAAAAACTTATCAGCGATGATGTGAAAATCGTCATTGGTCATCTGACGTCGGGCGCAACAGCTGCAACGGTCAAAGAATATGCTGATGCAGGCGTTCTTCTCGTGACGCCATCTGCAACCAGCCCTGCCATTACCGAGCAGGGTTTATGGAACGTGTTTCGTGTGATTGGCCGTGATGACCAGCAGGGCGAATACGCTGCTGAATATATTTTGAAGAATTACAAAGACAAAAAAATTGCCATCGTTCACGACAAGGGCTCTTACGGAAAACCGCTTGCCGACGTTGTTAAAGCTGCGCTCAACAAAGGGACTGTGACTGAAGTTCTTTACGATGGTATCAACCCCGGCGAAAAAGACTACTCGGCACTTGTTTCAAAACTGAAAAACCTGAATGTCGATGTCGTCTATTTTGGCGGCTATTATGCAGAAGCCGGATTAATTACCCGCCAGCTGCGTGATCAGGGCTCAAACATTGCCATTATTGGTGGCGACGGCCTTGCCAATGCTGAATTGGGACAAATTGCGGGTGAAGGCATTGTCGGGACCAGGCTGACGTTCACCCCAGACCCTGCCAACAGTGCAGCTGCAAAACCAATCGTGGATGAGTTGAAAGCCAAGAACATCGACCCATCTGGCTTTACGCTTTCGTCCTACGCCGCCGTGCAGGTTGTCGCGCAGGCCGCGGAAGAGGCAAAATCGCTTGAGCCAAAAAAGATCGCCGACATTCTTCACTCCGGAAAAACATTTTCAACCGTCATCGGTGATGTGTCTTATGACAGCAAAGGCGACCTGCAAAAGGCTGGCTATGTGATGTATGAATGGAAAAAAGACAGTGACGGCAAGCTTGTCTATACTGAAATTTCAACCGGCAGCCAGTAAGGTCACCCCATGATAACACGTCGCATCGGTCTTTCTCTTTCCCTTCTCGCTTTGTTGGTGGCATCACCCGCTTTCGCAGATGTCAAAATCGGTATCGGCATTCCTTCAACGGGGCCAAATGCCGCTTTCGGGGAACAGATCAAGCGTGGCGTCGATCAGGCTGTCGCGGACATCAATGCCAAAGGCGGCATCAATGGCGAAAAGATCGTCACCATCGTTGGTGATGATCGCTCCGACCCGAAAGAAGGCGTTTCCGTCGCCAACAAATTCATCAGTGAAGATGTGAAATTTGTTGTCGGCCATTTTAACTCCGGCGTGTCCATTCCGGCGTCACGCGAATATGCCGATGGCGGGATTTTGATGATTTCACCGGCATCGACCAATCCTGAACTCACGGACAAAGGCGGCTGGAACGTGTTTCGCACCTGCGGCCGCGATGACCAGCAGGGCAAGGTTGCGGGCGAGTATATCGTGCAGAACTTCAAGGCAAAACGCATTGCCGTCATTCATGACAAAACGCCTTACGGAAAAGGCCTTGCCGATGAAACTTTGAAAACCATGACAGCAGGTGGCGTCAAGGAAGTGATTTATGACGGCATCAATGTCGGCGAAAAAGACTATTCCGCGCTGATTTCGCGCCTTAAACAGCTGAAAGCCGACTATCTTTATTTTGGCGGTCTTTATGCTGAAGCCGGGCTTCTTATTCGCCAGATGCGCGATCAAGGCTTGAAAACAGTGATGATTTCCGGTGACGGCATTGTCAGCAATGAGCTGGCCTCCGTTGCGGGCAGCGGCGTCATCGGCACCTTGATGACATTTGCGCCCGACCCGCGCAAAAACCCGTCAGCCGCCGATGTGGTCAAAACGTTTAAAGACAAGGGTATTGATCCTGAAGCCTATGTTCTTGTGTCTTACGCAGCGATGCAGGTGATTGCGCAAGCGGCAACGCAAGCCAAATCAAACGACCCGCGCAAAGTGGCAGACGCCATTCATTCAGGCAATGCTTTTGACACGGTCACAGGCTCGCTTTCATTCGACAGCAAAGGTGATATCAAGCAGCTCGGCTATGTGATCTATGAATGGAACAAGACGGGTGACGGTAAAATTACCTATGCCGAAAAAGACATAGCTTCGGCGCCGAAATCAAAAACCAATTAGCCAAGACGTCCCAGAAACGGGAAGGCTTCAATCAGCAGACTTGCAAGGCGCGTAAACGCGCCGGTGAGAAACAAAGTACCCGTAATCACAAGTCCTAGCCCTGCCACGGTTTCAAACCAGCGCAGGACTTTTTTTGCATGTGATGACACGCGCAAGAACAGCGGCAGCGCCACACCTGCAAGTACAAACGGGACGCCTAGCCCTAGCGAATAAGCTGCCAGCAGAGCCATGCCCGCACCAACGCTTTCCTCGCGCGCAGCCATCGTCAAGATCGCAGCAAGCACAGGGCCGATGCATGGTGTCCAGCCGAACGCAAAGGCAAGTCCCATCAGAAAAGCGCTGAACGGCCCTGCTCCTGTCGGAAACGAAAACCGTTTTTCAAAATTCAAAAATGGAAGGCGAAACAGCCCAAGAAAGTGCACGCCCAGAACGAGGATCGCCGCACCTGCGATTTTCGACAAAATGTCCTGATATTGACGAAGAACAAGGCCTGTAGCACTGGCCGATGCCCCAAGAAGAACGAACACAAGCGTAAAGCCGATGACAAAAAGCACGCTTGCCAGAAGAACGCGCCGACGCAGCAGAGCCGTGTCGCTGCCATTGATGATTTCTTCCGAAGAGGCGCCGGCAAGATAGCAGACGTAAGCAGGCACGAGCGGCAGCACGCATGGACTGAGAAAAGAAAAAAGGCCGGCAATCATTGCCGTAAAAAGACCGAGCGTCATCAGCCCCTAAATACCACGGGTTGATGTCTTTTTTAAAGGCCTATTACAGCGATGAGATAAAGCTTGTGAATACCGCTTCGTTGATCAGGCCATTGCTGCTGGGCTGCTTTAGCTCACTGCCTTTTTTGTCGAGAAGAGCGTAAAACTGCGTGGCAAAGGCTTCAATGCTCAAACCCTCTCCGCTCCAATTGATTTTGTTCAGCAAGGCCTCACTTTTTGGCCAATGGGCTGCTTCTAAGGCGTTTTCATAATAAGACTTGGAGTATTGCTTTGTCAGCGTCACTTCATCATTTTTAGGATTGAAAGGCGTTAGATAAAGAAATGACATATTTGCGACGACATCTAAAATTGCGCCTTTAAAATAGTTTTTCAGCTTGTTTTCTGAAATGTAACCAAGCTCTTTGCTTTGGCGAGCGGTATCGACCGATGGTTCAAGATTGGGCGCCTGGTTGGCGAGCGAGCTAAACATCTGTTTGACGCTGATGGGATGAGACGTGAAAGCTTTTGCCTCAGCCTTCAACGTGCTCTCGATTCTTGCGTGTCGCGTAATTTTAGTCATCGCACTGTCCTTGTCAAAATATTGTCCTAGTGTGGGATAGAACCGCATTTTGTCAATCTGACATTGGTTTTTCGTGGCCGGTTCTTTATAAGGCAGTTAATGCCTCAACCTTTACTGATCGCCCCTTCAATCCTCGCGGCCGATTTTACCGCGCTTGGCGATGCCGTGAAAACAGTCGACGCCGCCGGCGCCGATATGATCCATCTCGACATCATGGATGGTCATTTTGTCCCGAATATTAGCTATGGTGCAGATGTCGTGAAAGCGCTGCGTGCCGTCACGTCAAAGCCGTTTGATGTCCACCTGATGATTGCGCCTGTCGACAATTTCATTCCGGCCTTTGCCAGTGCTGGCGCTGATATTATCACCGTCCACCCGGAAGCTGGCCCCCATCTTCACCGCTCTCTGGCGCTGATCAAAAGCCTAGGCAAAAAAGCGGGCGTTGCGCTTAACCCTGCAACACCGCTCTCGACGCTTGAAAGCGTGATTGACATGCTCGACCTTGTGCTGGTCATGAGCGTCAATCCCGGCTTTGGCGGGCAAAGCTTTATTCAAAGCAGCGTCGATATGATTGCACGCGCACGCGATTTGATCGGGCCGCGTTCGATTGTGCTCGAGGTTGACGGTGGCATTACGGCCAAAACAGCGCCGCTTGCTATTAAAGCCGGTGCAAATGCCCTTGTGGCCGGTTCGGCCGTTTTCAAAGACGGGCTTGCAGGCTGCAAGGCCAATATTGACGCGCTGCGACACGCCAATGGCTGATGGCAGCTCCAGACAGATCTTGCGACGGTGCGCTATCGTCGCAGCATACAGTCTGTTTCTAGGCTTTGCCGTTGCCGCGCTTTTAAGTCTCGATCTTCGTGAATTTGATGCGCGCAGCGTCAACATCATTGCCCTGATGGTCTCAGGGGCTTTTTTAGGGGGCGCACTTACGCTCTTTTGTCTTCGCCGATTTGTTTTTAAAGCAAAAGCTGTTCGCTTTATCATCACTTTTATTGCCGTTATTCTTGCAACGCTAATCTGCGAGGGCGGTCTAGCGGGTGTCCAGTTTTACAAGACAGTGTTCAGCCTGCACGACGACTTTGCCACGCTTGATGGCTGGCTTGAGCTCTTTTTTACGGGCGCGCACGGCTTTGCCTATTTTTTCGTTTTTGGCCTGCATATGTTTTGGCCGGCACTTATAGCGGCTGGCCTTTTGTTTGCACTTGCCACATTGTCGTTGACATCCGCCGAACGACTTTACCACTGAGGAGTTAGACCCCGTGATACCGCGTTATTCCCGCCAAGAGATGGTTGAGATCTGGTCGCCGCAAACGCGTTTTAAAATCTGGTTTGAGATTGAAGCCTATGCGGCCGATGCGCTTGCCGACAAAGGTGTTATTCCAAAAGCGGCTGCGGAAAAGGTTTGGAAAAAAGGAAAAAACGCCGTTTTTGATGTGGCGCGGATCGACGAAATCGAGCGCGAAGTCAAACATGACGTTATTGCGTTTTTGACGCATCTCTCCGAGATTGTCGGCTCGGAAGCGCGCTTTGTGCATCAGGGCATGACGTCGTCTGATGTTCTGGACACATGCCTGTCAGTCCAGCTCGCACGCGCCAGCGATATTCTTCTGAAAGATATTGACGCGCTTTTGTCTGCCCTCAAAAAACGCGCCTTTGAGCACCAGATGACGCCGACCATTGGTCGCTCGCATGGCATTCACGCTGAACCAACGACGTTCGGGCTGAAACTTGCCACCTATTATGCCGAATTTGAGCGCTGCAAAGTCCGGCTGCAACATGCGCGCGAAGAAATTGCGACCTGCGCCATTTCGGGCGCGGTGGGTACATTTGCCGCGATTGACCCCGGCGTTGAGGCCTATGTTGCAAAGAAGATGGGCTTAAAGCCGGAGCCCATTTCCACGCAGGTGATCCCGCGAGACCGCCACGCCTTCTATTTTTCGACGCTTGCCGTCATCGCTTCATCCATTGAGCGGCTGGCGACTGAAATTCGCCATTTGCAGCGCACGGAAGTTCTGGAAGCTGAAGAGTTCTTTTCAAAAGGACAGAAAGGCTCGTCGGCAATGCCGCATAAGCGCAACCCTGTGCTGAGCGAAAACCTGACGGGTCTCGCCCGCATGGTGCGCAGCTACGCCCTGCCTGCTCTTGAGAATGTGGCGCTGTGGCATGAGCGCGATATTTCCCATTCTTCGGTTGAGCGTTTCATTGGCCCTGACGCAACCATAACGCTCGATTTTGCCCTCCACCGCCTGGCAAACGTCATTGAAAACCTTGTGGTCTATCCGGAGCGAATGAAGGCCAATATGGACAAATTGGGTGGCCTGATGAATTCGCAGCGCATTTTGCTGGCGCTGACACAGGCGGGTTCAAGCCGTGAAGACGCCTACCGCCTCGTCCAACGCAATGCCATGCCGGTTTGGGACGGCAAAGGTGATTTTTACGATTTGCTGTCCAAAGACAAAGATGTGGTCAAGTTGATAGATGCAAAAGCATTGCGCGCGTGTTTCGATGAAAAGGCACATTTTAAACATGTGAAAGAAATTTTTAAGCGCGTTTTTAAAACAGCTTAAAGACCGGCAAAATCGCTCGAATGTGAAGCAATGTATCAAGCGAATTTCAAATTTATGGGTTTAAATTCGTTTGTGTACCTCACAAAGGAGATTACAGACACAGGGCGACCCTTATACGGTCGCCCTCTTTTTTTGGGCGATCAATGAATGGTGAATTGGATGAAACAGGCCGTTTTTTTGCTTCTCTTTATGGTGCTGATAGTGTCCGGCACTGACGCTGCGCGTGCTGGCGACGACGACGAGCAGATTTACGATTATCGCGCCAAGCGCGTGATGCCTGACACGCCTCAAAACCAGTATATCTATTGCAGGCTAAAAGCGGCCATGGACGCCAAACGCGATGGGCTCGATACCTGGGCTGCTGAAAAAGCCGGAAAACCGATCTGCCTTGCCAACGCCTATCTCGGCAATGACAAAACGGTTTCAAAATATATCAAGCGCACGATCGACAAATATTATGAGGGTGAATAAATTCAGGCGCTGTTTTTAATTTGCTCAACGGCCTTTACGGTTAGGCTGTCAAGCTGCGAGCGGATCTCGGAAGCGTCAATCTTCAACCCGCCGCTTTCAAAATCATGCGCAATTTTGCGGATAACGTCTTCATCGCCAACCTCTTCAAAATCGGCAAGAACAACATCCTTGGCGTAAGAATCAGCGTATTCGCCGGATTTGCCCAATTTCTCGGCGGCCCACAGACCAAGCAATTTGTTGCGGCGTGCCATCGCCTTGAACTTCTGCTCTTCATCAAGGGCGTATTTGTTTTCAAATGCTTTTCCACGCTCATTAAATGTGGTCATAAAATCTCCTTGGCTGACATTAAGCTTTCTAGCGCCAACCGGCACTGATTCCGAACACTTTTTGTGCTTTCCTGTAAATTGGGTTGTTTATCTGTAAAAACTTACGATAAGACTGGTGGGACACGCATTGAACCCATGAGAGCTATGACCAAAAGACGGCGCATATACGAAGGCAAGGCAAAAATTCTTTATGAAGGCCCAGAGCCTGGAACACTTGTGCAGCATTTCAAAGATGATGCCACCGCTTTCAATGCCAAAAAGAAAGACGTGATTGAGGGCAAAGGCGTTCTCAACAACCGTATTTCCGAATTCGTTTTCAATCATCTGAACGCTATTGGTATCCCCACGCATTTTATCCGCCGCCTCAACATGCGCGAGCAGGTCATTCGCGAAGTGGAAATGATTCCGCTTGAGGTTGTGGTCCGAAATGTGGCTGCAGGATCGCTGGCCACACGGCTGGGTCTCGAAGAAGGTTTGCAGCTTCCGCGCTCGATCATCGAATTCTATTACAAAAATGATGCCTTGAACGACCCGCTGATTTCCGAAGAGCATATTACGGCATTCGGCTGGGCCAATCCGCAGGAAATTGATGACATTATGGCGCTTTCCATCCGCATCAACGATTTTCTTGTCGGTGTGTTTCTTGGCGCGGGTATTCGTCTGATTGATTTTAAACTTGAATTCGGACGGCTTTGGGAAGGTGACTTAATGCGTATTGTCGTGGCTGATGAAATCAGCCCTGACAGCTGCCGCTTGTGGGACATTAAAACCAACGAAAAAATGGACAAGGATCGTTTCCGACGCGACCTTGGCGGGCTGATTGAAGCTTATACCGAAGTGGCGCGCCGCCTTGGCATTCTGGCGGAAGGTGAGCCGCCAGCGGGAATGGGCCCTCGCCTCGTGCAATAGCATAAGGTTTTTGCACTTTTAACAATAACCACTTTCAATTCTATGCCTTTAGTGGTTCTTGTGCGAAGATTGCATGATATTGATTTTATTTTTTGAGATTTGACATGGACTGGACGATTAATGCAGCCGCGCTGACGGGAAACGTCAATCACGCTCTTGGCAAAGACAATTTCAGCTGGGAACTGATGCGTGTTGCCGATACCGATAAAAATGGAACCGTTACGCGGGCAGAAGCCAGAAACTTCATCACCGAGGTTGAGCATGCCGCGCTGTTTCTCGACAAAACCTCAAAAATCGATGACGCGCTGACCCTCGACGAAATGAATGCTGCAACAAAATTTTTTAAAGCGGCCGCTGAAATGGCCAACCAGAAAATCTCAAAGGCGCGTTTTGTGAAACCGGACAGCTATACGGCCATGATCACTTTTACCAACAAAGCTGCTGCTTTGGAGCATGCAAGGAACGAGCTGAGAATAAATAGCCAGCTGGCGGCAAACATAACAGGGTAGTGATTGAGCATCATCGCTTTTCACAATACTTACATGGAAGTGGATAATTCTTCTCTCTTTGTAATTTTTCGCGAGACAACTATCAATTTTTGAATACACTTGCATCAAATATAATGATGAAAGGTATTTCGATGTTTCAAATAGTCAATGCAAAAGCTCTTCAGCAAAAGCAAACAGACCAAGACCCGGATTTTTTAAAATGTCTTCGCCAAGAAGCCGATTGCGCGGCAAGCGGCGGCGATGACAATGGAAGCGTCTGCGAAGCAGAAGCCAAGGCCTGCATTAAAAATGCACAGGAAGAACTTAACGCTTTTATCAGTCAAAAAGGTCGTGAATTTGTCTGGAATTATAATGATGGCGGGTCAAACAAATTTAAGATGACTGAGGCGGTTGTTGACGATAAAATGACCCAGCAAGAAACAGCCGATTATTTTAAAATGAAAGCGGTCAAGTATTGGTATCAGTTTTTAAATGTTTCATCTTGGGCAAAGCCCAAAGTTGTCGATGGCGTACTGACTTCTGAATTTCCCTACGCTTTGCCAGAGTTGCGCTCGCTCCATGCAAAAGCCTATAACTACATTTCCATTGCTGAAGACTTATCAGTGCTCGATAATCGGGCGTTGAACCAGAGCGCGTAGCGTTTGACGCAACCTGTTTAATATGGTTTCACATGGCCAGCTTCCTCGAAACGGAACTGGCCATGACCTTATTTAACGCCCGCATTCGCGTCACACTTAAATCTGACATTCTTGATCCACAAGGCAAGGCCATCGAAGGCGCGCTAAAGGGCCTTGGCATTGCTGGCGTTGGCAGCGTGCGTCAAGGCAAAGTGTTTGATGTGGGCATTGAGGCGGGAGACGCTTCTGCAGCAAAATCAGCGCTGGAGCTTGCCTGCCAAAAACTACTGGCAAATTCGGTCACTGAAAATTTCAACGTGGAGATTTTGGCTTGAAGGCCGTAATTCTCGTCTTTCCTGGCTCGAACCGCGAACGCGATCTGCAAATCGCACTTAAAACATTGACGGATCGGGAGCCGCAGCTTGTCTGGCACGGCGAGCACCAATTGCCCGAGGGCACGGACCTTGTTGCCCTTCCCGGCGGATTTTCTTATGGCGATTATCTGCGTTGCGGCGCCATCGCAGCGCGCTCGAACATTATCAGCGCGATTCAAAAGCATGCACAAAACGGCGGCTATGTTCTTGGCATCTGCAATGGTTTCCAGATTTTATGCGAAACTGGATTGCTGCCCGGCGTCTTGCAACGCAATCGAGGCCTGCATTTTATCTGCCGAGACGTTCACTTGCGCGTAGAGCGTAATGATACGGCATTTAGCAGTGCTTATAAAAGCGGTGAAGTGATCCGCGTGCCTGTCGCCCATGGTGAAGGCAATTATACGACGACAACCGATATGTTGCATCAACTTGAACAAGAGCGCCGCGTCCTGCTGCGTTACACCAATGCAAACGGCGACACTGATGACGGCTCAAACATCAATGGCGCCAGCAATGCGATTGCCGGAGTTTTGAGCGAGAATGCGAGGGTGCTTGGGCTGATGCCGCATCCGGAAAATGCCATTGAACAACGCCACGGCTCTACAGGTGGTGCGGGCCTGTTTCATAGCCTGCTTGGCGCGATGGTAGCTGCATGAGTTGCCCTGCGCCAAAAATCACGACAGAGCTCGTCGCTGCCCATGGGCTAAAGCCTGATGAGTACCAGCGCTTTGTTGATCTCATCGGCCGCGAGCCAACGCTGACCGAGCTTGGAATTGTCTCTGCAATGTGGAACGAGCATTGCTCTTACAAATCATCACGGTTGCATTTGCGTGGCCTGCCGACAAAAGCGCCATGGGTTATTCAAGGGCCAGGCGAAAACGCTGGCGTCATCGACATTGGCGATGGTGAGGCTGCCGTTTTTAAAATGGAAAGCCACAACCACCCATCTTACATTGAGCCGTTTCAAGGTGCAACGACAGGTGTGGGCGGCATTTTGCGCGATGTCTTCACAATGGGCGCACGCCCAATCGCCGCGATGAACGCTTTGCGTTTTGGCGCGCCGGAACATCCTAAAACCCGCGCGCTCGTGTCCGGTGTCGTTGCTGGCGTTGGCGCTTATGGCAATGCGTTTGGTGTGCCGACAGTCGGCGGCGAAGTCAATTTTCATAGCCGTTATGACGGCAACTGCCTCGTCAACGCATTTGCGCTTGGCCTTGCAAAGACCGACGCTATTTTTTATGCGGCGGCAGCAGGCGTCGAAATGCCGATCGTCTATCTCGGCTCCAAAACTGGGCGCGATGGTATCCACGGCGCAACAATGGCGTCCGCAGAGTTTGACGAAAAATCAGAAAACAATCGGCCGACAGTTCAGGTCGGCGACCCATTCGCTGAAAAGCTTCTGCTTGAGGCTTGCCTTGAACTGATGGCTGAAGACGCCATCATCGCCATTCAGGACATGGGCGCTGCGGGTCTCACCTGCTCTGCCGTTGAAATGGGTGCAAAGGGCGGGCTTGGCGTCGAGCTCTGGCTTGAGCATGTGCCGTGCCGTGAAGACGGCATGACGGCCTATGAGATGATGCTGTCAGAAAGCCAGGAGCGCATGCTGATGGTTTTAAAGCCGGAAGCAGAGCAGCGCGCACGCGCCATCTTTGAAAAATGGGATCTCGATTTTGCGATCATCGGGAAAACGACAGATACGCTGCGTTTCATCGTCAAGCACAACGGCGTTGTTGAAGCGGACCTGCCCATCCGCGAGCTTGGCGACGAAGCCCCGCTTTACGACCGGCCTTATAAAATAACGCGCGATGAAACCATTATCGATGCGGCAAACCTCCCTGCTCCCGCATCGCTTCTTGGCGCGCTGCAAACAATTATGGCCAGCCCCGACATGTGTTCGCGCCGCTGGGTGTGGGAGCAATACGACCATATTATTCTCGGCAATACGCTGCAGCGCCCGGGCGGCGATGCAGCCGTTATCCGCCTTGACCCGGAACGCCACAAAGCGCTTGCAATGACGTGCGACGTGACGCCGCGCTATTGCGAGGCCGATCCTGTCGAAGGTGGCAAACAGGCCGTTGCTGAAGCGTGGCGTAATCTCACCGCGGTTGGCGCGCGGCCATTGGCCATTACCGACAATCTCAATTTTGGCTCGCCCGAACGCGAAAACATTATGGGCCAATTTGTCGGCTGTTTGCAGGGCATTGCGCTGGCATGCACGGCGCTTCATTTCCCGGTCGTGTCTGGAAATGTCTCGCTTTATAATGAGAACAAAGTAACCGGAAACGCGATTTTGCCGACGCCGACAATCGGCGGTGTTGGCCTGCTTGATGATGATAGGGCAATGGCGACGATTGGTTTCAAACACGCCAATGAACACGTCATTCTCATCGGCAGCACCAAAGGCTGGTTTGGCCAGTCCATTTATCTGCGTGAAATTGCCGGGCAGGAAAAAGGCGCGCCGCCGCCTGTTGATCTTGCGGTTGAAAAACACAATGGCGATTTTGTCCGCCAACTGATCCTCGATGGTCTTGTCAGCGCCTGCCATGACTGCTCGGATGGCGGCGCTCTTGTTGCCATTGCTGAAATGGCTTTGGCTGGCACATGCGGCGTTTCTCTCAACGAAACTGATGCCCCTCATGCCCATGCCTACTGGTTTGGCGAAGATCAGGCGCGCTACATTGTGACCGCGACGACCGAAAACTATGAGAAAATACAAATGCGCGCCCAAGCGCATAACATTCTCCTCACAGCCCTTGGCATGACCGGTGGCAATACGATACAGATCGGGCACGAAGCGCCGCTTGATCTTGAGCATTTACGCAAGGCCCACGAAGACTGGCTGCCTGCCTATATGGAAGGACGACAATGAGTGACCTGCAGATTTTTCTAACCGTTCTTGCGGTTTTTTATTTTCTTCCTGCTGCCGTTGCTGGCCTGCGCCAGCATCCTCAGCTCAAAAAGATTTTTCTGGTCAATCTGTTTTTAGGCTGGAGCGTCATCGGCTGGTGGGTTGCCCTGATATGGGCATTTACGCCTGTCAGCTTTTTTGAACGGTTCCGTTAATGCCCATGAGTGCTGCTGACATCGAGGCATTTATCAAACAGGATATGCCTGATGCCGTTGTTACAATTGAAGACCTTGCTGGCGATGGCGACCACTATGCCGCGCGCGTTGTGTCGGAAAAATTTCGCGGGTTAAACCGCGTGCAGCAGCATCAGCTTGTTTATACCGCGCTCAAAGGTCATATGGGCGGCACGCTGCACGCGCTTGCGCTCACAACGTCCGTGCCGAAGTAAGCCATGTCATCCCTCGCTTTCCCACAAGACTTGCTTCAGGGTTATCGCGATTTTCTAAGCGGCACATTCGAGCAGGAACGCGCGCATTACGAGCGCCTTGCAGCTAAAGGTCAGGCGCCGCATACAATGGTGATCGGCTGCTGCGATAGCCGCGTTGCGCCTGAAAAGATTTTTAACGCAGGTCCCGGTGAATTGTTTGTCGTGCGCAATGTTGCCAATCTCGTTCCACCCTATGAAAGCAATGGTGCATTTCACGGCACCAGCGCCGCGCTGGAATTTGCAGTTGAAGTGTTGCAGGTTAAACATATTGTGGTTTTAGGGCATGCGCGCTGTGGCGGCATCCGCGCCTTTGCTGAAAAAAAAGCGCCTTTATCGTCCGGCGATTTTATCGGCAAATGGATCAGCATGATTGCCCCTGCCGCCGACGCGCTCGGGGATCGCGGGGACATGCCCATCGATGACTATGTCGATATGCTCGAGCTTGAAGCCATTGGCCAAAGCCTTGCCAATCTCATGACATTTGGCATGGTGCGCCGGCGCGTCGAAACTGGCGTGCTTGCGCTTCATGGTGCATTTTTTGGTGTTGGCGATGGCAAGCTTTTAATGCGCGACCCACAAACGCGCAAATTTGAACAGATTGACTAGAACGCCTTGTTTTTAGCAATCTGCCGCCTATTTTAAGATCAACAAAGGAGTGCTTTCATGACAACCGCACAAGACGAAATTCAAAATGACATTCAAACAAATGATGTTGTTCTGTTCATGAAGGGCACGCCGCAAATGCCGCAATGCGGTTTTTCCGGGCAGGTTGTTTTCATGCTCGATAAGTTGAATCTCAATTACAAAGGCGTCAATGTTCTGGCCTCGAACGAGCTTCGTGAGGGCATCAAGACATTTTCCAACTGGCCGACGATCCCGCAGCTTTACATCAAAGGCGAATTTGTTGGTGGTTGTGACATTGTCCGCGAAATGTATGAAAGCGGCGAGCTGCAGGCTTATCTCGAAGAAAAAGGCGTACCGATGAACGGGACGGCGGTTGCGTAGAAAACTTTATTTTTGCTCGTAAAAAAAAGCCGCTCGAAATGAGCGGCTTTTTTGTTCTTCAAAACTGTCTCTTAGCGTGAATAGAACTCGACAACGAGGTTTGGTTCCATCTGTACCGCATAAGGCACATCAGACAATTGCGGCACGCGCAGGAATTTCGCGCTCGATTTGTTATGATCGGCTGAAATGTAATCCGGGACATCGCGCTCTGTCGACTGCGCTGATTCCATTACAATCGCGAGTTGGCGTGAGGATTCCTTGATCTCAATTACATCATCAACGCTAACAAGATAAGACGCTGTTTTCACGCGATGGCCGTTAACCGTAATGTGGCCGTGGCTGATGAACTGGCGCGCTGCAAAAGGTGTCGCCACGAATTTCGCGCGGTAGATCACAGCATCAAGACGGCGCTCAAGCAGACCGATCAGATTGACTGAACTGTCGCCCGGTATACGGATCGCTTCTGCATAATATTTGCGGAACTGCTTTTCCGTGATGTTGCCGTAATAGCCTTTGAGTTTTTGTTTGGCGCGCAACTGAATGCCGAAATCCGACAATTTGCCCTTGCGGCGCTGTCCGTGCTGACCGGGACCATATTGACGACGGTTGACCGGGCTTTTTGGGCGACCCCAAAGATTTTCACCAAGACGACGATCAAGTTTGTATTTTGCGTTTAAGCGTTTGCTCATCCCAAATTCTCCATAGCTGAAGCGAGCCGTGCGATTGGGATACCGCCTGCCCGCGATCTCATGATAATGCCACTGTCAAGCAAGCCTGACGTCGCAAAATGCCGCCACCATT
Organism: Hyphomicrobiales bacterium; assembly: GCA_965247525.1. Taxonomy (GTDB): domain Bacteria; phylum Pseudomonadota; class Alphaproteobacteria; order Rhizobiales; family UBA4765; genus JAZKID01. Next base: position 1,954,133 of record OZ252015.1, on the reverse strand, counting down.
GACGACATATGAGAGCGCGCCCTCCTTTGCCTCTTGCGAGGCTGACAGACAGGCAAAACGCCTGTCACGGGTTGCTCATCACCGGACATGTCCGGTGAAGGCCTGTGTGTAAAGGAAAACACAGCCTAAAGTCAAATAAAGAAGCTCTTGTGGCGCTTTTAGCTGTACAGCGGCTTATTCAAGCCGACAATGCTTGTAAAACCATAAGCTTCAAGCATTTTATGCTCTTGGTCGCTTGTCGGCAAAACACCTGTAAACGCAATAATGCGGTCATGATTTTCAGGATTGCCGGGATTTTGACCTAAAAGTGCGACTACGCGGCGGGCGATGGCCGGCGCAGAGTCGACAAAGTTGACGGGCCACGGCGCCAGCGCGTGCAGCTCCTCAAGAAGAAGCGGGTAATGCGTGCAGGCCAGCACAACCTGATCTGTGCGCTTTCCATTGTGCTCGACAAAGGCAGGGGCAATCTCTGCAAAAATATCCGCATCGTTGATGGTTTCGCCGTGCAGCTTGGCCTCAGCAATTCCCGCCATTGTGCGAGAGCCGACAAGTGTCACCTCACAGCCATCGGCAAAGCTTGTAATCAGGTCTGCGGTGTAGTCTCGAACCACCGTGGCAGGTGTCGCCAATACTGAAATCATCCGCGATTTGCTGGCCATGGCTGCGGGTTTGATGGCCGGAACCGTGCCGATAAAAGGTATGGCAAAGCGCGCGCGCAAATGCGGCAGGGCAACTGTCGATGCGGTATTGCAGGCAATGACAAAAAGGTCGGGGCGATATTCGCCAATCAGTCTTTCAGCGACGGATAAAACCCGCGCGACAATGTCCTGCTCCGAAAGGTTTCCGTAAGGAAACGCGGCGTTGTCGGCACAATAAATATAAGACGCATCAGGACGGACAGCCGTGATTTCGCGATACACTGTCAGCCCGCCAAATCCGGAATCAAAAACAAGAATAAGCGGATGATCGGCCATTTATCCTGTTTCAACCTCCAGCGCGGATGCCACCATGACAGCTTACAATGACATAAGATCGCGCGGCGAGATAGCCATGGGGTCTTCAGGCTTTATCGAGGGCACTGACGATGCCATGCAGGGTCTGAACGTCTTGGGCTGTCAAATTTTGACGCAGGAAAATATTACGCAAATTTCTTTTCATGGTTGCCGCCCGTTCCTCTGGGTTGAAATACCCTTTGTGCTCCAGAGAGGTGACAAGATGGAGCATCAGGCGTTCGGTTTCATCCGAGCTTGCAGGAGCTGAGCCTAGCCCGCCGACATGCGGCAACAGTTCGCCCTCCCCATCTTCTGCCATGCGCAGCGCATAGCCACTGAGAAGCACGGCCTGCGCCAGATTAAGGGACGGAAAATCTTCCGAAACCGGGAAGGTCACAAGATCATGCGCAAGGCTGATTTCGTCTTTTTCAAGCCCGTTCCGTTCGCGGCCAAACAGCATGGCTACGCTTTGCCCCGCCTTCAAACGCGCCTTCATTTTGTGCGCGGCCTTTTCAGGTCCACAGACGGGTTTTGCCTGCCGGTGGACGCGCGCGCTGGCCGCAACAATGTAATGACAGTCGCCGACCGCCGCTGCCGTCGTTTCAAAGAGTTCCGCTTTTTCTAAAATAGCGTGGGCGCCCGAACTTGCGGCAATCGCCTTGTCATTCGGCCAGCCATCGCGCGGCGACACAAGACGCAGGCGTGAAAGGCCCATATTGGCCATGGCACGCGCCACCATGCCGATATTTTCGCCAAGTTGGGGTTCGACAAGGATGATGATTGGAAGATAAGCCACGCGGTTGCCATTATTGACGATGTTGAGTAGTTGTAGACAGCTTTAATCAACAAAATCAACGGAACAGCACATGCAAAAAATCAAGGTCAAAAATCCTGTTGTCGAACTTGATGGCGATGAGATGACGCGCATCATCTGGCAGCTTATCAAAGACAAGCTGATTTTGCCGTATCTTGACATTGATCTTGAATATTATGACCTGAGCGTTGAAAACCGCGATGCCACTGCTGACAAGGTCACGGTTAATTCCGCGAACGCCATCAAGAAGCACGGCGTCGGCGTCAAATGCGCCACCATCACGCCAGATGAAGCACGCGTCAAAGAATTCAATCTCAAAGACATGTGGAAGTCGCCAAACGGAACGATCCGTAATATTCTTGGCGGCGTTATTTTCCGTGAGCCGATCATCTGCAAAAACGTGCCGCGGCTTGTTCCCGGCTGGACGCAGCCTATCATTGTCGGCCGCCACGCGTTTGGCGACCAGTACAAAGCGACGGATTTTAAAGTGCCCGGCAAGGGTCGCCTGACGATTAAATTTGAAGGCGATGACGGCAAAATCATCGAAAAAGAAGTTTTCAACTTTACGGGTGCTGGCGTTGCGATGGCGATGTACAATCTTGATGACAGCATCCGCGAGTTCGCGCGTGCCTCATTGAATTACGGCCTCAACCGCAACTATCCTGTTTATCTTTCGACCAAGAACACAATTCTTAAAGCCTATGATGGCCGTTTCAAAGACCTGTTTCAGGAGGTTTTTGACGCGGAGTTTAAAGACAAATTTGCGGCTGCAAAAATCGCATATGAACACCGCCTGATCGACGACATGGTTGCGTCAGCTATGAAGTGGTCTGGTGGTTATGTCTGGGCCTGCAAAAATTATGATGGCGATGTGCAGTCCGATACTGTCGCACAAGGCTTTGGCTCGCTTGGCCTGATGACATCCGTTTTAATGACGCCTGATGGCAAAACTGTTGAAGCTGAAGCGGCGCACGGCACCGTTACCCGCCATTACCGCGAGCATCAAAAAGGCAAAGAAACATCGACCAATTCCATCGCCTCGATTTTTGCATGGACGCGCGGTCTGGCGCATCGCGCCAAGCTTGACGGCAATGACGAGTTGATGCGATTTTCACATACGCTTGAACAGGTTTGCGTTGCAACCGTTGAAAACGGTTTCATGACCAAAGATCTTGCCCTTCTTGTAGGCGCTGATCAGCCATGGCTTTCAACAACCGGCTTTCTCGACAAGGTCGATGACAACCTGAAAAAAGCGATGAGCCAGAAACAGGCGGCGTAGTTTGCGCGTTCTTTTTGTTGCTTTCTGTATTGCAATAAGCGCTGCATCAGCATTTGCGCAAAGCGAGAATGAAAAACGTATCGACAGCGCTTTTGCAAAAATGTCGCCGCCGGAAAAACGCATGTTTTTGCAAAACATGCCCAAAGGCGGGGACCTGCATAACCACCTTGATGGCAGTGTCTATGCTGAAAGCGTGTTGCGCTGGGCGGTTGAAGACGGGCTTTGCCTATCTGGCAATCCGCCGGCTTTGGCAGCGCCGCCATGTGATATGGCTAAAAATCTGCGCCCGGCATCTGATATTTACACACAAACGGATCTTTACACATCATTTATCGACAGCATTTCAATGCGTAATTTTGTCCCCGTAAATGGTGAAAGCGCCGAAACGCATTTTTTTAAAACCTTTTTGCGCTTCCTGCCGGCTTTACCTGAAAAACGACGCGGCGACATGCTGGCCGAAGTTGTGTCGCGGCTTGCTCTCCAAAACACGTATTACGTCGAGCTCATGATTTCACCACCGCAGATTTTTGGCGCAGGTGCACTTGGCGCTTCAATGACATGGGATGGTGATTTTGAGAAAATGCAAGGCCAGTTGAACACGGCAGATCTTAATTCATTTGTCGCTGAGGCACGTGCTTACATCGACCGCATGGAAACACGCAAAAATCAGCTTTTAAATTGTAATGCCCAAAATGCTGATGCGGGATGCAATGTCAAAATCCGCTATCAAATGCAGATTATTCGCGATGTTACGCCAGCAAACATCTTCAACCAAGTGGCGTTCTCAGCCGAAATTATTAAACAGGATCCCCGTGTCGTCACGATGAATCTCGTCAACTGGGAAGACAATCCGGTTGTCGCAAAAAACTATGACGAACAATTAAAAATGCTTGGCTTTTTTTCAAACATGGGGCACGACGTTAAAATCTCGCAGCACGCAGGCGAATTGGCGCTTGGTCTGGTTCCACCCGAAGATTTACGCAACCATATTCGACTTGCTGTCGAACAAGCCGGCGCGTCACGCATCGGCCATGGTATCGATATTGCTTATGAAAACAATGCCAACGAGCTGCTCAAAGAAATGGCCGATAAAAACATAGTCATTGAAGTTGGCCTAACCAGCAATGATATTATTTTAGGGATCAAAGGCAAAGATCACCCCTTCAATCTTTACCGTAAATATGGCGTGCCTCTAACACTCGCGACCGATGACGAAGGCGTCTCTCGCACCGATCTCACCAATGAATATCAGCGCGCGGCTTCTACCTATGATTTGTCATATGGCGATCTAAAACAGCTGGCGCGAAATGCGCTGACTTACAGTTTCCTGAAAGGCGACAGCCTTTGGTCAAACGGAAAAATTGCCGTTCCATGCCGCGCAGACAATTTGTCCGGCAAGCTTTCAAACCAGTGCGAACAGTTTTTGACAGGCAGTGAAAAAGCGCAAAGCCAGGCACACCTGGAAAAGAGCTTTGCAGAGTTTGAAATCAAAGACTGGAAATAAAGTTCAGGACGCAAGTTTTTGGGCAATGGCCTTGATGGCCTCATCGGCTTTTGACGCTTCCGGCCCACCCGCTTGCGCCATATCAGGCCGACCGCCGCCACCTTTGCCGCCCAAGGCTTCGGCACCAGCGCGCACAAGATCAACGGCGCTGAAACGTTTCGTCAGATCATCTGTAACACCAACAACCAGCGATGCCTTGCCTTCATTGACGCCGATAAAAACGACGACACCTGAGCCAAGCTGCGTTTTGCCTGCGTCGACAAGGCCTTTCAGATCATTAGCGGCCACACCTTCGATAACTTTACTGAGATAGGAAACGCCAGCGATTTGCGTTGCGGCATTGCCTTGCGCAGTACCCTCTCCCATTGCAATTTTCTTGCGAAGGTCTGCATTTTCGCGCTCAAAATTTTTGCGCTCTTCAAGAAGCGCTGAAAAGCGGCTCTCAATATCTTGAGGTGCCGTTTTTACAAGCGCTGCAAGACTGCGCAGGCGTGCCGACTGCTGGTTAAGATAATGCCGCGCCGTGTCGCCTGTCAGCGCTTCGATGCGCCGCACACCTGACGAGACGGCGGTTTCAGATATAATCGTTACAAGGCCGATATCGCCTGTACGTGCTGCATGTGTACCGCCGCAAAGCTCGACAGACCATGCTTTGCCATTTTGCTCATGCCCCATAGCAACAACGCGAACCTCTTCGCCGTATTTTTCTCCAAAAAGAGCGCGCGCGCCGGAAGCCTTGGCATCGTCAAGATTCATCAGGCGTGTCGTCACTGGCGTGTTTTCAAGTACCATCGCATTGGCAATATTTTCAATTTCATTCAGCTCTTCACTGCTGATGGGTTTGGGCTGGGTAATATCGAAACGCAGGCGTTCAGGCGCGACCAGCGAGCCCTTTTGTGCAACGTGATCGCCCAAAACAAGTCGTAACGCCTCATGAAGAATATGCGTTGCGGAATGGTTTGCGCGAATGGCCGTTCGGCGCGCCGCATCGACATGTAAAATCATCGCATCGCCGAGACTGACTTTGCCTTTTGTAACTTTTATTTTATGGGCAATCACAGACCCCAATTTTTTTTGCGTATCCAGCACCGTGACATTATTGCTGCCGCTCTGCATTGTGCCGCTGTCTCCGACCTGCCCGCCGGACTCGCCGTAAAAAACACTTTGGTTCAATACAAGCTGACCTTCATCACCAGCGTCAAGGGTCGTCACGTCTTTGCCATTTTTGACAAGCGACGTAATGATGCCTTCGCCGCTGACGCGGTCATAGCCCAGAAATTCAGTGCTGCCATGCTCATCACGCAGTTTAAACCAGATATTTTCATCAGCGCTGTCGCCCGAGCCTGCCCAGGCCGCCCGAGCTTTTGTTTTTTGCAGTTCCATCGCCGCATTGAAACCATTGATATCGACATCGACACCACGTTGGCGTAACGCGTCTTGCGTCAGATCAAGCGGAAAACCATAGGTGTCATAAAGCGTGAAAGCGGTTTCGCCGGACAGCTTGTCGCCTGTTTGCAAATGGGCCGAGGCCTCGTCAAGCAGGACCAGCCCGCGTTGCAACGTCTGCCGGAATCGTGTTTCTTCCAACTTCAATGTTTCGGTGATCAAGGGCTGTGTCTGCACAAGCTGCGGATAGGCAGCGCCCATTTCATGGACGAGCGCTGGCACAAGCTGCCACATTAGCGGCTCGGCAAAGCCAAGCATTTGAATGTGGCGCATGGCACGGCGCATGATTCGGCGCAGAACATAGCCGCGACCTTCATTTGATGGCAGCACACCGTCCGAAATTAAAAATGAAGTAGCGCGTAAATGGTCGGCGATAATATTTAACGAGGCGGCTTCTCCCGTATAGCCGTGTTTTTGCACTTGTGAGACCGAGGCTTCAATTTTGCCGGACAGCTCTGCAGGTAAAAGACTTGCCGCTTTTTCCCTGATCGCGCGTGTCAAAGTCTGGAAAAGGTCAATCTCATAATTGTTATGCTTGCCCTGAAGCACGGCAGAAATCCGCTCTAGTCCCATGCCCGTATCAATTGAAGGGCGTGGCAGCGCAATCCGCGCGCCGCCCGCCTGTTCTTCAAATTGCATAAAAACAAGATTCCAGATCTCGATAAAACGGTCGCCGTCTTCATCGGCACTCCCGGGAGGTCCACCGGCAATCTTGTCGCCATGATCAAAGAAAATTTCAGAGCACGGGCCACACGGCCCCGTATCGCCCATGCGCCAGAAATTGTCATTGGTCGCAATTTTGATAATGCGGTCTTCAGGCAGGCCAGCAATTTGACGCCAGAGATTATAGGCCTCTTCGTCTTCCGCATAGACCGTGACAAGCAGGCGATCTTTAGCAAGACCATAATCTTTGGTGATTAAATTCCACGCCAGTTCGATTGCGCGGTCTTTAAAATAATCGCCGAACGAGAAATTGCCGAGCATTTCAAAAAATGTGTGATGGCGTGCTGTGTAACCGACATTTTCAAGATCATTATGCTTGCCGCCCGCGCGCACGCATTTTTGCGCTGTGGCGGCGGTTGTGTAGTCGCGTTTTTCGGCGCCGGTAAAGACGTTTTTAAATTGCACCATACCGGCATTGGTGAACATCAGGGTCGGGTCGTTTTCGGGAACCAATGAACTTGAAGGGACAGTTTTATGTCCGGCGTTTTCAAAATAATTTAAAAATGTCTGGCGAATATCGTTGACGCTACGCATCTGTCGTCCCTGACCCTGCAAAATGAAACGGATTTCACCTTGTAGCGGTCAGGTCCGGCAGTTGTCCAGCAGCAGGCGGAGAGGGGTCAGCCTGTCTACTGGATATTCTTTTCGTTATTCGGTTGGTTCAACACCGTCGGCGTCGTCTTCTTTATCGCCTTCAAGCATTTTCCCGGCAATCAGACCGGCATTCTGGCGCAGCGCAGCTTCAATACTGGCCGCCATTTCAGGGTTTTCGCGCAGGAACTGTTTTGCGTTTTCACGCCCCTGCCCGATGCGCTGGCTGTCATAGGAAAACCAGGACCCCGATTTTTCAACGATACCGGCCTTGGAGCCAAGATCAATCAATTCACCAAGCTTTGAGATGCCTTCGCCATACATGATGTCGAATTCGACCTGTTTGAAGGGTGGTGCAACCTTGTTCTTGACGACTTTAACGCGCGTCTGGTTACCGACCACGTCTTCACCATTTTTAATGGCGCCGATGCGGCGAATATCCAAACGGACGCTGGAATAGAATTTCAGCGCGTTGCCACCGGTTGTTGTTTCAGGGTTGCCAAACATCACGCCGATTTTCATGCGAATCTGGTTGATGAAAATCACCATCGTGCCAGAGCGTGAAATGGACGCTGTGAGTTTGCGCAAAGCTTGGCTCATCAGCCTTGCCTGCAGACCTGGAAGGCTGTCACCCATTTCGCCTTCTAACTCAGCCTTTGGCGTGAGCGCGGCGACGGAATCGATAACAAGTATGTCGACAGCACCGGAGCGCACCAATGTGTCAGCGATTTCCAAAGCCTGCTCGCCGGAATCAGGCTGCGAAATCAGCAATTCATCGACATTGACGCCAAGCTTACGTGCATAAACAGGATCCAGCGCGTGTTCGGCATCGACGAAAGCGCAGATGCCACCTTTTTTCTGGGCTTCGGCAACGCAGTGAAGAGACAATGTGGTTTTACCTGATGATTCAGGCCCGTAAATTTCAATCACACGGCCCTTTGGCAGGCCGCCGATTCCAAGAGCGATGTCGAGCGACAACGACCCGGTCGGAATGGCTTCGATTTCCATTGTGTTGGCGCCGGAGCCAAGGCGCATGATTGAGCCTTTACCAAAATTGCGCTCAATCTGCGACAAAGCGGCGTCAAGCGCTTTGGTTTTGTCGCCGTCTTTCGCGTCTCTCAAGTTTTCGGTGGATTTTTTGTCGACAACTTTTAATTGTGCCATTGGATCTTCCCTCTCATTGCGAGTCGAACTGCAGCGACTCATTCCTAAGTTTGTATCTGTTTTGTTCTCATTTTGCAAGCCGCATCTTTTTGCGATCCGAGATCTATTAAGTTATTGATATAACTTGATTTTTAGCCGTCGATTGTTTCTTTGACCTTGGACGCCAGCTGTTTTAACGAGAAAGGTTTTGGCAGGAAGCCAAACTCTTCGTTTTCATCGAGGTTTTTACGGAAGGCCTCTTCAGCATAACCAGACATGAAGATAATTTTAAGGTTGGAGCGCATTTTGCGCATCTCGCGCAGCATGGTCGGTCCATCCATTTCAGGCATGACCACATCGGACACAATCAGCGAGATTTCATCTTTTGCTTCGCGCATCAGGTCGAGCGCCATCAGGCCTGTCTCCGCTTCAAGCACTGTGTAGCCGCGAGAGCGTAATGCACGCGCAGCAAAGGCGCGTACAGCCTCTTCATCTTCCACAAGCAGAATTGTCCCATGTCCCGTCAGGTCGGCGCTCTGCACGTCTTTGACAACTGCCTTGACCGGCATTTCATCCGTGCGCGGCATATAGCGCGGCAGGAAGATGCGGAATGTCGTTCCCTTGCCAATTTCTGTTTCAACAAAAATGAAACCGTCCGTCTGTTTGACGATGCCGTAAACGGTGGAAAGGCCAAGTCCCGTGCCTTTGCCGACTTCTTTGGTCGAGAAAAACGGCTCGAAAATTTTATCAATCACATGTTCAGGAATGCCGGTGCCCGTATCGTTGACCTCGATCAGCACATAATCAGTTGGCGGCATGATTGTGTAATTGTAGTCCTTGACCGTGTCGGCCTTGACGTTTTGCGTGCTTAAGGTCACGCGGCCGCCCTCCGGCATGGCGTCGCGGGCGTTGACGATCAGGTTGATAATCACCTGCTCGAACTGGTTGATGTCAGCTTTGACAAACCACAAATCGCGGCCATGGCGAACATCAAGTTTGACTTTTTCTCCAACAAGGCGGCCCAGCAGAACGGACAGCTCGGAAAGCTGATCCGACAAGACAAGCACTTCCGGACGCAGCGTCTGGCGGCGTGAGAACGCCAGAAGCTGGCGCACAAGACCCGCCGCTCTGTTGGCGTTCTGTTTGATGTTCATAATGTCCTGGAATGCAGGATCGGTCGGGCGGTGGCTTGCGAGCAAAAGATCGGAAAAGCCGATAATTGCCGTCAGCACATTGTTAAAATCATGGGCGATGCCGCCGGCAAGCTGGCCGACGGCCTGCATTTTCTGGCTTTGTGCAAATTGTACTTCCAGCGCACGTTGCTGCGTTGTGTCCATCACGAAGACAATGGCGGTTTCGCCATCGCGCTCTTCTTCATCCACGGCAGAAATATACAGGCGGGCAAAACGTTGCTTGTCGCCCGACAATGTTACGTCGATTGGCGCAAGGCTACCTTTGCGCCCCGTGGCCGCTTCGAACGCCGCCTGAACCTGGTCGCGGTCCGCTTCCGTCAATGCATCAAACAAAGAAGACCCGCGTGCGGCTTGGCTTGGCAACAGGCGTGCAAAAGGCGCGTTTGAGCGGCCAATGCGGCCATCTTTATCGACCGTGGCAATCGCCAGCGGCGCATTGTTAAAGAAGCGGGCAAAACGCACTTCGGCAGCCCGCAGCGTTTCTGCTGTGTCGGAACCCGGAGCGCGGTCGAGCACGAGCGTACGCGATGCGCCCGCCGTGCCGTCAGCGGCAAAAGCCACGCGGTGAAGCAGCCGTACCGGACATGTGCGCCCGTCTTTACGCAGCAGATCGATATCGTAGATTTCGGTCGTCTGCTCAGACGGCTTTGCCGCGACGCCTTTGAACAGCGCCGTATGTGTGGGCTGGATGAGGTCTTTGATCGACAAAGCACCAAGCGCCGCATCGGCAAGATCATAGCCGAGCAGATGTGCCAAAGTGGCGTTCATGTAAACAATGCGGCCTTTGGGATCGACCGACATAAAGCCCGCAGGCGCATGGTCAAGAAAATCGATCGCGTGCTGCAATTCCTGAACGATATTGTCCTGCTTCAAACGTTCGCGCGAGACATCGGTGACAGTCCAAAGTGTACGCCCCTCAACCTCGTCGCCTTTGACTGGTTGGGCGCGAATTTTCAGCCAGATCATCGCCCCGTCCGTCTCATTACGGATACGCACCTCTTCAAGCGCAGGGCGACCATCACGCGCCGCATTGTTCAGGCGATACAAAGCTTCGGCAACTTCCGCGTCTTTGGCATAGACGCGCTCCAGCGTGCGCGCATCGCTCACACTGTCGGCATCCGTCAGCGAGAGATAGGCCGCATTGGCGTAGACCACGCGGCCGTCAGCATCGGTAACCAGTGCGCCTTGCGGCAGGCTGTCGATGATCGTTGTTGAAAAATCAAACCGGCGCGAATTTCCGGAGAGCTCGATAAGGCCGACGGCGGCTGCAAAAAGCGCAAACAGGCCAAACACGGCGAGCAATGCCAGCAGACCCATAATGAAAGGTTGCGCGTCTTCTGTTTTTAGGAAAGCGAGAAGCGTGCCTGCGCCCGCAATGACCAGCGCGAGGATCAGCACAAGCCAGATATGCCCCGAATTGCTGGGCGTTGAGAGCGGCGGTTGCGGCGTATCACTATCCAAAAAAAGGCTCATGGGAACGGGTGGCACTCTCTTATTCGAGTCAGGTTTGAAGTGCCAGAATGGTACGCTAGGCCGTAAATTTCAATGGTGTGAAAGACAAATCGTCAGGTTTTTAAAGATCAAAACGCTTTAAATCGCTGTTGACACTCTCGTTTTTGCGGCACATGCCACGCTAAATCGCGCCTTCCATTGCCTCGCTCCAATGCCGCCTGCAGAGCGAGACATAAACCGATTTCTCGACACTCACCTGTGCACCCTCCGTCAAAACCCTGCCCTCGCCGTCTTGCCGCACCACCATCGTGGCCTTGCGCCCGCAATGGCAGATGGTGCGAATTTCGCGCATGTCATCGGCAATGGCCAACAGTTCCGCCGAGCCTGGAAACAGCTTGCCTTGAAAATCCGTGCGCAGACCAAAGCACATAATGGGGATGTTTTGCCGGTCGGCAACGCGCGCCAGCTGCCACACCTGTTCACGGTTCAGAAATTGCGCTTCATCGACAAAGACGCAGGCAATGTCTTTTGCACCATTAAGTTGCTCGATACGTGCATAAAGATTGTCCGTGTTTGAAAACAGTTCGGCGTCTTCCTGCAACCCAATGCGAGAGGTAACCTTGCTTCCTTCAGGTGCATAATGCGCTGAAGTAAAAAGCAATGTGCGCATGCCACGCTCACGGTAATTGTAAGAGGCCTGCAACAGGATCGTCGATTTGCCGGCATTCATCGTTGAATAAGAAAAATAGAGTTTGGCCATTTAACACTTATTTGGAAAAAGGGTTTTTGGATCAAGTCCAGAAATAATGACTAAAGGTTGAGTAAGCAATACAAAAAGCTCAAAAGCATCTCGCTCCCCATAATTCACAAATCATATTTAAGCAGCCGCCCAGCGCCGGCGGTTTTTCATGTTCATCACATAGCCAATGACTTCAGCAACGGCTTTATAGTGCTCGGTTGGCACTTCATCGCCAAGATCAATTGCAGCGTGCAGCGCGCGTGCCAGCGGCACGTTTTCGACGATGGGAATATTGTTCTCGGTCGCAATTTCACGAATTTTAAGAGCGACGCTGTCGACGCCTTTTGCAAGACAAATTGGCGCCTGCATTCCCTTTTCATACTGCAAGGCAACAGCATAATGGGTCGGGTTGGTGATAATGACGGCCGCTTTTGGAACTTCTGAAATCATCCGGCGGCGCGCTTTGTCGCGGCGGATCTGTTTCAGCTTGGCTTTGATTTCAGGATTACCTTCCTGCTGTTTGTATTCTTCTTTCAATTCCTGAACTGTCATTTTTTGTCGGTTGTACCATTTGCTGCGCTGGTACATGAAATCGAGAATGGCGATCAGCACCATCGCGGCCAGTACGGCCGAAAGCATTTTCAAGATCAGCATCGAAGCCAATGGAAGAATGGCGGCGACATCAGCGCCGATCAGTGTTTCAAAGCGGTTTCGCTCTGGCCACAACGTAATAAAAATTGCGGTGCCGACGATGACGATTTTCGCAAGGCCTTTTACAAAGTTCACAAGGCTTTGCGATGAAAACAATCGCTTCAGGCCTGCAAGAGGGCTGACTTTTGAAAACTTCGGCGTGATCGCTTCTGCCGACCAGACGAAGCGATGCTGCACAAGATGCCCAACGACACCAGAGACAATAAACCCAGAAAACGGAACAGCCAGCGCCGCGAGCACGGCTTTGATAATCTGCATCGCCAGAATGCGTAAGTGTCCGCCATCTGTCGGTATGTCGGAGGCGTTGGCAAAAACGCCCTGAAGGGATTTTGCAAGGTTGAGACAGACCGAGCCTGAGGCGATCATAATAATCATCGCGGCGCCAAACAGCAAAAGAACCGTTGGAAGTTCCTGGCTTTTTGCGACATCGCCTTTTTTAAGCGCCTCGTCGAGCTTCTTTTGGGTTGGCTCTTCGGTTTTGCTGCTGTCGTCCTGATCTGACATGGCTTATTTCACCATGAACAGGCGGAAGGCTTCATTGACGTGGCCAAGATACCACGCTGCCATCGTCACCATCAAAACAGAGAGCAGCAGGAAACCCGCAACAATTTGCAGCGGCAAAGTAACGAAGAAAATGGGCAGCTGGGGCATTAGCCTTGCAAGCACGCCGATTGAGCATTGAAACACCAGACCCGCGACAAGAAAGGGTGACGAAATCTGAATTGCGAGAATAAACGCTCCTGAAAAAAGCTTAAGCGCGCTTGCGGCAAAATCAGAAAAATCGATCGCCTGCCCGGGTGGAAAAAGCTTGTAACTGTCGACAACCGCCGCCAACGCAAGATGGTGCAGATCGGTCGCAAAAACCAGCGCGACCCCGAACATGGCCAGAAAATTGCCGATGACAAGGCCTTGCCCCCCTTGTGTCGGATCAACCTGTGTCACAAATCCAACGCCAATCTGCTGGGCAATCATAGCGCCTGCCGACTGCAAGCTTGAGCGGACAAAACGGATAATCACGCCGATAAACACGCCGAACAAAAGCTCGTGGCCAATTAAAAAAATCAGGCCTGGAATTGTAGAGGGCGGCGCGCCGAACTGCGTGCGCAAGACAGGCATCAGCACAAAACCGACAGCAAGAGCAATGGTCAGGCGAAAACGTGATGAAATAAATACCTCGCCAAAACCGGGCAGCGCCATGAAAATAGCGCCGAGGCGCGCAAATATCAGCACAAATGACAAAGCCAACTCAGGCAAAAAATTCAGGTTGATGTTCATGTGCGATTCGCCATCGTGCTTTCAAGCTTACATGATTTGCAAAAATTCAAAGCGGCTAAAAATGACTGTAAATCTGCAACTTTTAGCTTGCGTCACGAACTGTCTGCCCTTCGCTTGCGCTTAAGCCGTTCGATGCTCGAATTGATCCACGGGATCAATTCACAAGACGCATCTCACCCCGAAATCATTTTTTCGGCCATGCGCGTCATGAAACTGCCAAGCATGCCCGACATGAACGGCAGAGCGATAAGAAGCGTCAAAAAAATCGCAACGATTTTTGGCACGAATACAAGCGTCATTTCCTGAACCTGCGTCAGCGCCTGCAATAGGCCAATGGCAACGCCAATGACCAGCGCGACAATCATTAGCGGTGCTGAAACCAAGACCATTGTGGTAATTGCATCGCGGCCGACATCGATAACTTCTGCACCCGTCATTTCAATTCTCCGTTAGATCGGCATCTGCATGATTTTTTCGTACGCCGAAATAATTTGGTCGCGCACACTGACAAGAGTTTCCATAGCAACCTGCGTCTCCGACACGGCTGTCACAACATCAACAAGATCGGTTTTTCCAGACGCCATGGCAGCCGTTGTCTGGTCAGCGGCGCGTGCCTGTTGTGAGAATTGCGAAACAACGCTTGTGACCATGCCGCCAAAATCGCTGGTCTCGTCAGCGCCAAGCATTTTGCCAGGCATTTGACTGCGCTGTTGGTCCATGCCTTCTTTAAGTTTGGCAAGATTTTGATAAGCACTTGCTGCAAATTTTGATTCAGCGATCATTTAAAAAATCCGTTCCTGTTAGCCGCGCAAAATGCGCAATGTACTGCTCGCCATTTCGCGTGCCGCACGAATGATATTTAGTCCTGCTTCGTAAGAGCGCTGCGCTTCACGCATGTCCATCGTCTCGACAATCGTGTTGACGTTGGGATATTTGACATTGCCTTTCGCATCGGCAGCAGGGTGGCCTGGCTCGTATTTTGTTAGGAATGCCGAACTGTCATTTTGAACATTGCCAAGCTTGACCATCTGTGCGTCGATTGCGCTGTCATATTCGCTTTCAAATGTCGGCACTTTGCGCCGGTAAGGGTCTGCGCCAGGTGTCGAGCCTGTCGAATCGGCGTTGGCGATGTTTTCTGAAATGACGCGCATGCGTCCGGATTGTGCCTTCAGTCCTTGCGCCGCGATCATGACAGAGCGCAGCAATGATTGTTTTTGATCCATATTCATTTTTAACCTGTCCGTTTGCCGATGGCTGTACGCAGCACATCAATGCTTTTTTGGTAGAGTGTGGCCGCGGCCGCATAATCCTGCTGGTTCTGCCCGACCTTGATCATCTCATCTTCAAGGCTCACTGAATTTCCACTCGGTGTAATTTCAAAGATTGGTGAATTGCGTGAAAAGAGATCGGCCTGCCCGCTTGAGCCTGTGCTGATATGGTTGGCGTTTGTGACCTGTGGCCCAAGCGATGTCGGCACATCAAATTTAAGTTCGGTCAGGTCACGCGCCTTGTAACCCGGCAGGTCCGAGTTCGCGACATTTTCAGCAAGAATGTTCTGACGTTGCGACTGCCATTTCATGCGCGTCTTCAGCATCGCAAACAGGGGCATTTCACCAATCGTCATTTGAAGCTCTCCTTCTGGGTGGTCCGGCAAGAGCCCTCACCACCTGAACTAGGTAAAATTTGCCGCCTGCATGGTTAATGAACCCTTAAAATGCCGAAAATAATGGGGCTTCCTCTCGAGCCGGGAATCGTTAACAGTCAAGATTCAATCAAATTACCCTTCTGGAGGGGTCACTTCGATGTTTGGCGATGAAATGTCTCTGGCAATGCGGCTTATTGTTGCGCTTGTCATTATTCTGGCGCTGATCGGGTTTGTCGTGCTCATTCTTAAAAAGTTTGGTGTTGGCCGCTTAGGTACGATTTCAGGCCATGGACGCCAGCCGCGCCTCGCCGTTATGGACATTGCGCACCTCGATTCGCGTCGCAAACTCGTCATCGTTCGTCGCGACATGGTGGAGCATCTCGTCATGATTGGCGGACCCAATGATGTGGTCATTGAGACCGGCATTGTACGTGGTCAAAGCCTTGGGCCATCAGACCATGCCATGCCCCAAAAACAGGCACGGTCTGCGCCACCAGAACCACAGGCACGTATTGCGCCGACATTTACATCCTCGATCAAAGCTGCAGCATCAGAGGCCAGCGCTGAGCCTCGGCCCACAGCGCCCGCACCTTCTGTCGCACCCGAGCCGCTCGTTCGGTGAGAGATTTTAAAAAAGCACTTTGCCTTGGAATTGGGCTATTTTTTGCTCTAACGGCAGTTGTATCAGCACAGAGTTTTAATCTCGATCTTGGCGGCGTGGGCGCGCAAGGAACAGGCGTCAGCGAACGCGCCATTCAGCTTGTTGCACTTCTCACCGTTCTTTCGCTTGCACCATCTGCGCTTGTCATGGTCACAAGCTTCACGCGTATTGTCGTTGTGCTTTCAATCTTACGCACAGCGCTTGGCGCTGGAACGGCACCGCCGAATGCGGTCATTGTCTCGCTTGCACTTTTTCTCAGTGCATTCATCATGACGCCCACTTTTAAAGAGGCCTACAATGTCGGGGTTGTGCCTTACACAGCAGGAACGATTCAGCTTGAAGAGGCTTTTACGCGCGGCTCGGTGCCGTTCAAAACATTCATGCTGAAACAGGCACGAGACAAGGATCTTGCACTTTTTCTCGACATGACCGACAAACCGCGCCCCTCAGATCCGTCACAAATCGAACTTCAGGTGCTAATTCCGGCCTTCATGATTTCAGAACTGCGGCGGGCTTTTGAAATTGCATTTCTGCTCTACCTGCCCTTCGTTGTCATCGATCTTGTCGTTGCGTCTGTGCTAATGGCCATGGGTATGATGATGTTGCCACCGGTCGCAGTGTCATTGCCATTCAAACTCATCTTCTTTGTGCTTGTCGATGGTTGGAATCTGGTAGCGGGAAGCCTCGTCAAAGGCTTTCAATAGGTTTTCAGGCCGGTTTTTTTGTTGGCAGCGGCTCGGCCCGCGTGACCGATTGCTTGGCTTTCATCGCGCGGTAAATGTCCCAAAACGAGCCAAGATTGTCGATCGCTGCTAAATTCTTTGCAAGTGCACGAAATTCGCTTCCCTGCTTTTCAATAGCGCCTGTTGCCACATCAAACAGATAGGCATCTGGCGTTGACGCCATCGCCTGCACATATTTCGCACGAAAACTTTGCAATGTTTCAGGGTTTTCTGCCAAGGCGTAGGATACAGCGGCGCGCATGACGTCACCACGTTCTTTATCGCTTAGCGGTGTCTCATTTCGCCACCTGTCGCCTAGCAGCCCCTCAAGCGCGGCGGCGCACTCGTCCCACCGCTTTGCTTCCCAGAGAATGTCGGCGCGAAGATGTTTTACATCTGTGCCCGTGCCGCTGAGCAGTTCAATTGCAAGCTCCGGACGACCCGTGCCGGCAAGTGCGCGCGCCTCGATAAGCGTACGCGTGTTTTCAAGCGAGGGTGGCATACTGGCCTGACGCGTGCGATGAAGAACCGACAGGGCTTTTTGTGGCTCGCGGTTCATAAGATGAACAAGCGCTAACTCTGTTGCGACCTCGGTACGGGTCATGCCCGACAAGCGATGTTCAACCTGATGGTCGAGAAGCGCAATGGCCTGGTCGAGCAAGTCGACTTCAACAAGGCGCTCTGACAAGCGGCGGATAATATCGTCACCAATACGGCCAGCTGGCGTGAGCTCACGAAAATCGTAGAACAGCGAAAGCACGTCCGGCGCCGGCACGTCATCTGATTTTCCGTCCAAAAAATAAGAGACAAAAACAACGCGCATGTCCTCAAAAAGCTTACGCGATATGTCCGAATCGGAGTTTGCAAGATTTGCATCCCTCATTGCGGTAAACGCTTTTCTGTAGCTTTTTTCTTTTGTGTAATAGTCGCCAAGCTGGCGATAGATTTCCAATTCGAGATCGCCGCCGCGCCATGCAAATGACAATGCTTCAAGTCTTGCAATAGCCGCAGCGCGCGTGATCTGGCCAAGCTTTTCCTGCAGGACGATCATATGCAAAACAGCTTCGCTGCCAATACTTGGATATTTATCGGGGTCAACCTGACGGTAAAAGTCCACGGCGATATCAGTTCGGCCGACAGCCTCGTTAAAACGACCGCGCAACAGTTTCACTTCCGACATCGCTTTGTCATCAACGACAAGATGCTCCGCTTCATCAAGAAACGAATCCGTATTGACCATGTCCTGAATATTGATCGTTGCATTGGCAAGTTTAGTCAGCACATCGCCTTGAACAGGGCGCGCGTAATTTGGCAGAACGGACTGCGCTTTTTCAAGATATTTACGCGCCATGATCCAGTTTTCATTGGCCGCATAAGAAAGGCCACGCCATACGGAGACATCGCCATTTTCATCGAGCGCAGGATCATCAAGATCGTGCAGCGCATCATTGTAACGCCCTGTCAGATAATTTGCGACACCGTGCATGACACGAAAGCTTGTTTCGCGCTCTGCGGCAGGGTCTTGCTCGGCTACAAGCTGAAGCATTCCCAAGGCTTCCTGCCCTTGATTATACGCAATATAAAAACGCGCCAGATCAAGACGTGTCGCATTTTTATCTGTGCCATCCTGCAGTGCCGCCCTTGAAATCAGGCCGTCCTTGATTTTTGTAAATTCGTCCTGCCGGCCAAGCTTCCAACCTTCAAAGTCAACAAAACCAAGAGATGTCTGGCTTTGCTGTCCCGGTATATTTGCGGCGTGCTGCGTTTTTGCAGCTGAGACAGCAAGGCTTCCATCACGCTCGATAACAAAACCGATATCGTCAAGCCGCACTTTCACGTCATCTGTCATCGTCAGCAATGCGGCACCTTGCATTGTTGCAAATGCGCTGAAATCGACAAATTGCTGCGGCTTGATCATGCCGATGGTTGGGCCAAGCGCAAGGACGAGCGTCACATCGTCGCCCACGATCGGATCATGGACTTTATGGATCGCTATGGCGCGGTTCATGTAAGCGTTGACGACAGAGCGTCCATCCGCCGCGATATGAGATTTCATTTCAGCCGGTTCATAATCCCCGCTGATATGGTCGCCAAATGTCAAAACCCAGCTGCTGTCGACGCTGGAGGCGGAAATCAAATAAGGCTCGGTAAATTCCATGCGAAGCACTGTCAACTTGTCCTGATGCTCTTCGCTGATGCGGCGTAGCTTTCGCTCAAACAAGGCTTTGATTGGCGCTGTATCGATCTCTTGCGCATTCGCAAAGGCAAACCAGACAATATTGCCACGCTGAAAAAATGTGGCGCCCGTTTCGATAGGATATGAGAATGTGAGACGCAAGCCCGCGCCATCGACGACGATGCCGTCCGGATGAATTTTTCCATCGGCCAAGTCATCGTCATCATCTGATGGCTCGATCGACTTTTTATCAATCATGGCTATCTTGGGCATTGCGACTTTGGCTTCAAGTTCGCCGAGAGGTTTTTCAGGTGGTGCAACCGGAGGTACAACAGGCCCTGGTTCCGATGATGATGTTGTTGCCGCGCCGGTTTTCTCAGCTGGTACCACCGCAGCTTCCGGCGCCGACATTGCAAAATTCTTTTGTGAGGTCGACGGGCTGCTATTGTCAGCAACAACGGTCTCTTCTTTGGTTTTTCCATAGAGCGTTATGGCAGGGCTTGCAGGCGAAAGACCTGGCGCAGCACTTGTTTTGACAGCACCATCTGCTTGCAGCTCCAGAGCACCGCGCTGAGGGCCTTGAATATCAACGAAAATAGCATTGCCTTCGTCAAACAGCCGGACATCGCGCATTGGATCAACGGTCATCGTGACGATCATGCGCGCGTCTTTTTCCTCGACTTTTATCGCGGAAATAAAACGGGGCAAATTTGCTTGAATATTGCCAAGCAAAATGTCGCCTGTCTTTTCAAAAATGACGCTCAGCTGATCTCCATCACGCTTCAGCGATGTTGGAACCTTGTCGGACCACTGAAACGAAATGCGCGTGAATGTCGGAGCTTCAGATGCTTTCACATCGACTTTGCCAAGACTGATAGCCCTTTTGGCGCGCTCATCGGCATCCGCTTTCAAGCGTTGTTCTTCTTGTGCCTGACGCATCAGCTCATCGAGAACATTTTTGGGAAGCGCGGGAACATCGGTGACCCACGGTTCGGGCAAAAGGTCGAGATAAAGCTCGTTATTTACTTCAGACGTATTGACGCGTATCTGTTTCTCGAGCGCGAAACGAAATGATTTTCCGTCGTTGTCGCGGCGCGCATTTGTCACATAGCCAGGTAAGAATTTCGCAATACCGCTGACGGACATATCGATTGGCTGGTCAAATTTAAGAACGAGAATACCGCCCTGCAACGCGCTGGAACTGATAGTGTGCTTTGGACGTTTCGAAAATGAGAAAACGAGCCGTGCATAATTGCCGTTGATTGTGGCTGTAACTTGGCCCGTTTCGAGCTTGTCTTGCGCTTTTGCATGTGGCGAGCCGAAAACAGCAAGAAGCAAAAACAGTCCTGCAAAAGCATTTCCAAATGTGAGCGGCTTTGCGCTTAACAATTTGTGTGCAACGCCCGACATATTTGCCACCAACTCCACGAAACTCAACGATACAAACTTAAAAGCATCAACGGCCCATTCGAGCCTTAACCATGATATACGATGAGGGTTAACAGGGGCTTGAGCGACGCTAGTGCCTCTAAGCCATTGATATCTTTATTTTTTTGGAACGTTGTCGATCCGTGGCAGCTCTTTTGGGCCTGTTTCGCGGGCGGGCGCACTGGCTGGCGTGCTTGCGGCAAAACCGCTCTGCATCATCATGCTGCTGCGTTTGGCAATTTCAACGGTCAATTTTTGTGCTGCTGGCGTGCTCATTTTTGCAAGGATGAGCGCCGTAATTTGCGGCTTCATGTGCTGAACGACCTCAATCATCACGCCCATATCAAGGCTGTTGAAGATTGCGGCGGCTTCTTTTGGTTTCATCGTTTCATACATGACGACCAGATTTTTGATCTGCGTGCTGGCAGCGTCTTCTTGGGGGCCTGCTTGTGCAGCTTTGGCCTGCGTGGCATTTTTCTCTGCACTCTGATCATCGAGCTTTTTTTCGGCCGCCTGAACAAGGCTCTCACGCATTTCGAGCTCTTTTGTGCGCGTATCTAATTCGCGGCGCTTTTCACCCAGTTTTTCGTTAAGGGTTGTCTCTGCGCTCGCTTCGCCTTTGGCAGGCACAATATGTTCGGTTGGGCGCACTGGTGGTGCGGCGGCAACCTCGCCCTCTTTTTTTTCGCCTTCTTTTGCAGCGTCTTTTTTCTCGCCTTCCTTTTTATCACCCTCAGCAGGTGCAGAGGATGCATGCGCCGCTTTAGGGCCTTCAAGCAGAGCCTCACCGCTGAGCAGCATGTCGAAGGCTTTGAGCGTTAACAGTGATGTTGCGGCAAAAAGAACAATTGGAACGAGGCGAATTTGCATGGCTCAGCCGCCCGGCTGACGGCTGGTGAAAGCAGAGCGCGTGAACACTCTGAAATCGCGCGTGGCATCTTGTGGCTGGCGTTGCTGGTCGCCTTTCGTGGAATACGTCTCAGCACTGCGCTGTGGAACAGGCGCGGGCTCACGCGAGAATTGTGCAGGTGGCATATGCTGTGCCGGTGCATGCGCTAAAACACGTTGTGGTTGAAGCTGCGGCTGGGGTTGCGGGGTTTGGGGCAACGGTTGCTGGTAATTTTGAAGTTGCGGCTGCTGTATACTTGCCTGTGTGCCAATACCATATGGCGCGGTCATCTGTTTCAATTCCTGATGAAGGAATTGCGCATCGCGAAGCTTCTGCCCCAACTTTTGCTCGGCATCCTGCGTTGTTGCTTTCAGGCCCAGAATTGCACGCTCTGCAATTTCAGTGGCGTGAATAAGTTCGCCAATCGTGGTTTTTAAAAACTGTTCATCAGCGCGAAGATTTTTCAGCCGTTTGTTCAGGACGACACAGTAGCAAATAGTCATCACCAGCAAGCCGGCCACAAGCAATTCGATAATCATGCCAAGGCTTGAGGAATTCATGCCGCATCACTCCGCTTTTCATCAACTTTTTCAAAATTTGCAAATGTCATTTTTGGACGCCTGAATGGCCGCGCGATTTTAACCGCAACCTTATCGCCTGCTTTTCCGATTTGTGCATCGGTTAGAAGAGTATCACCAATTTTCAGCGTCACCAGATCTTCAGGTGTTTTGTCCAGCATTAATGTGTCGCCGACTTTTAGATCAAGGAGCTGGCGCAAGGGCAACATCTGCTCATATAACACAGTTTCGATTTCAATATTGGCCGACCAAATTTCGGTCGCCAGATGCTCTTCCCAAATGGAATCGCGTCCAAATTTCTCACCCATGAAGCTTTGCAAAAGCAGGTCACGGATAGGTTCGATCGTCGCGTAAGGAATTGCAAATTCAATTGTGCCGCCGCGGTCTTCCATGTCGATGCGAAACTGAACGACGATGGATGCGTTTGCTGGCCGCGAAATCGCAGCAAAACGTGGATTTGTTTCAAGGCGTTCAAGATTGAATTTCACTGGCGACAATGGCCTGAAAGCCTGCTCTGCATCGTTGAGAACAAGCTCAAGAAGACGTTTAACCAGTGACGTTTCGATTGTCGTGTAAGGCCTTCCATCGACCCGTGTGGTTTGCTCTCCACGCCGACCGCCAAGCAGAACATCGATAATGGAATAAATGAGGTTGGAATCAACCGTAATCAATCCAAAATTTTCCCATTCCTCGGCTTTGAAAACAGACAGGATTGCAGGCAGCGGAATTGAATTGAGATAATCGCCAAAGCGTACGGATTTTAAACCGTCAAACGACACTTCAACGTTGTCGGAAGTAAAATTGCGCAGTGATGTTGTCAGCAGGCGCACAAGCCTGTCGAACACAATCTCAAGCATCGGCAAGCGCTCATAAGAGACAAGCGCCGAATTGATGATCGCGCGAATACCCGTGACTTCATTGATATTAACATCTTCGACGTTAAACCCGAGAAGGCTGTCGATTTCGTCCTGGCTGAGAACACGCTCCGAACCAGCGGCAGCGTCGTCCTCTTTTGATTCTTCATCATTGCCGATCGCGGCCCATTGGGCCGCAAGCTCATCTTTTTCAGTTGATGATACTGCAGTTGTGCTTTCGCCCTGCGCCGTATCATCTTTTGGTTCTGTATCGCCTTCATCGGGTGTCATGTTTGGCCTATTGCACCAGCATTTCTTTAAAAAGAACGCTTGTGACTTCTGCCGGCGCAACCGTCTGGTTCACACGCCGCGTCAATTCTTCTTTAAGCCGCTGGATACCAGCCGAGCCTTCAATATCGGTTGCGCGAAGCTCGCGCAGATAAACCTGAAACACATCTTGAATTCGTGGCATCAATGGCTGGATTTGCGCGCTGACGGTCGCACTAGGCACTTCGAGCGTGACACGAACTTTCAAGTATTGCGGTTTTGGCGCCGTCGATGCGAGATTGACCGTCATATCGGGAAGATCAACATATTGAACCACATCTTCGTGCGGCATGGCTTTTTCGCCATGCTCTCCCCCTGTCTCGCCCGCCGGCGCAGCGCCATGCTCAGCTGAAGTCATTTCCTCTGCGGGGGGTTTATGTCCGCCGGCAAACATAAAATATCCGCCAGCGCCAACCAGCACGACAACAAGCCCGATCACGCCGAACAAAATTTTCTTATTCTTTAAAGCGCCTTTGATTTTTCCGACCAGACCTTTTTGAGGCTGCGCATCGCTTGCGGGCTGGTCGTCATTATTGTCTTTCGCCTTGGCCATTCGAATACCGTTTTTGCGCGAGGAGTCGCGGTTTATTCCATTTCGCGCCGGAATGGTTAACGGGGCGTTACTATTTGAAAAGAACGCGGCAAGAATTACCTAGCGCCATGCAACACGGCAAAAGCCTCTCGGTCTCATACCCAATAACCCATTGTTTTAATTAATTTAATTTTTTGGCACGTGATTTGCTTCTCTTATTCCATGACCGAGGCGGATGGGAGCCTGCCTCAGTCAAATGAAAAAGCAACGGGCGCATGATGCCCGACGTTTTTGAAAAAGGGAGTGGTTAAATGGAAAATACCCTGCTTGTCACAATGTCGCGCCAGATGTCGCTTCAGCGCGAACTTGACGTTGTTTCCAACAACGTTGCGAACATCAATACAAGCGGGTTCAAACGCGACAACATGCTCTTCAATGAATACCTGTCGCCGCAGGCAAAGGGCCAGGAAGGCAATTTCCTTCAGCCTGTATCTTATGTAATCGACCGTTCGACTGTGACAGATCTTTCAACAGGCACATTGGAAACAACAGGTGGAAAACTAGATTTTGCTGTGCAGGGCAATGGTTTTTTTGCCGTGCAGACACCGCAAGGTGAACGCTACACACGCGCTGGATCGTTCACTCTGAACTCATCGGGTGAGCTTGTAACGCAGTCAGGCGACAAAGTGCTCGGCGATGGCGGCCCAATAACGTTCACTCAGCAGGACGGACAGATCAGCGTTGGCTCTGATGGCACAATTTCAACAGCACAGGGACAAAAAGGCAAATTACGCTTGGTCGACTTTACGCAAGGCCAGCTGAAAAAAGAAGGCGACAATATATTTTCCAGCAATGCTGCCGGAACGCCAGACATCGAAAGCCGCGTCTTGCAAGGCGCGCTCGAAAAATCGAACGTCAAACCAGTCAACGAAATTGCGCGCCTGATCGAAATCACGCGCTCTTACACAACCATCGCACAATTGATCGAAAACACATCAAAGCTGCGACAGACCGCTATCGAGCGGTTGTCGCAAAGCGCTTAAGGGGAAACGACAATGCAGGCACTTCGCACAGCCGCAACCGGAATGTTGGCGCAAGAAACCAACGTCGAAATCATCTCGAACAACATCGCCAACTTGCGCACAAACGGTTTTAAACGCCAGCGCGCCGAGTTTCAGGATCTTCTCTATCAAGACATCCGTGTTGCAGGTGCAACCACTTCAGCACAAGGAACACAGCTTCCAACGGGTGTCGCCATCGGTACAGGTGTGCGCACAGCAGCGACACCGCGTATTTTTCTTCAAGGCTCGGTGTCATCAACCGACCGCCCTTATGACCTTGCCATACGCGGCGAAGGCTTTTTCCAGGTGCAGCTGCCGGACGGCCGCACAGCCTATACACGCGACGGCGGCTTTGACCTGAATGGGAATGGCCTGCTTGTGACCAAAGACGGCAATCAGGTCGGCGGCGGTATTACGGTTCCAAACAACACGCTTTCCGTCAGCATCAGCAATGACGGTATCGTTCAAGGAACCGATGCTGCAGGCGCGGTCTCCAATCTTGGTCAAGTGCAGCTTGCACGTTTTGTCAATACTGGCGGACTGCAGGCGATCGGCGACAATCTGTTTCTTGAAACACCAGGCTCGGGCACTCCGCAGGTCACAAACCCGGGCACGGACGGCACCGGCGACCTTTTACAAAAATACACGGAAGATTCAAACGTCAGTGCCGTGACTGAAATTTCAGATCTTATCGCTGCGCAGCGCGCTTACGAATTCAATGCACGCGTTATTCGTGCCGCCGACGATATGCTGTCCAACACAACATTGACACGCTGAGGATAAGAGTATGATGTTCAAGTACACCCTTCCCCTTCTTCTTGTTATGGCCTCGCCCGCTTTTGCGGCGCAGCCTCTCACGCTGAGGCAGACTGTGATTGTCGATCATGACAATGTCACGCTGGGCGATCTGATCGACGTTCCCAATGCACAAAGCGGCACGGCCGTTTTTGCAAGCCCGCAGCCCGGCGACACCGGTGTTATTCAGGTTAGCCGCATTGTCGATGCAGCCAAGGGTTACGGTCTCGATGTTGTGTCACCAAAATGGGACGAGGTGCATATTACGCGGGCAGCACGCGCGCTTGATCAGGCTGACATCAAAAAAGCGATCCTTGCAAAATCAGCCATCGCACTTGGCGCAGACAGCGCAGATCTTGATATCGAATTTGCTCGAATACCGAACGATATCAAAATTGAATCAACCAGCCAGGACCCGCTGACTTTTTCTTCGTTTACGCTTGATAAAACAAGCGGCCGTTTTGAAGCGGTACTTTATGTTCCAAACAGCGAGATCGCATCTCAATCAGAACCTCTTGTAGCGAGCGGACTTGTCGCTGAAATGGTCGATGTTTTAAAACTTAACACATCGGTTGAGCGCGGAAAATCCATTTCGTCTGGCGATGTCTCACACATCCGCATCAAACGCAATCAAATGGACACGAGCGCGGTGCGGCGCATTGAAGATTTGAAAAACATGTCAGCACGCCGCACTTTATCGGAAGACACAATGCTGCGCACAAGCGACTTGGCAAAAACGCAGCTTGTCGCGCGCAATGACATTGTTCTGGTTGTTTATGAAACATCGGTCATGAGTGTTTCAACACGCGGCAAAGCTCTTACCAACGGAACGATGGGCGATGTGATCGAAGTTCTTAATCCAGTTTCCAAACGCAATGTCATCGCAACTGTCACTGGCCAGGGCCAGGTGCTGGTCAGCCCGCCCGCCATAACGCGGCGTGTTGCTGACCTGTCGACCACAAATTAAGGATTAGTACCCGTGACCACTCATTTCCAAACCCGTAAACTGTCTTTGGCTCTTGTCTTTGTTGCTGTTTCGCTTGGCGCTTGTGATACTGTCGATCGTCTCGATGCAATTGGCGAAAAACCAAAGCTTAGCGCGATCCAAAACCCCGTAACACAGGCCGGCTATCGCCCCGTGCAAATGCCAATGCCAACACCTGAACCGCCGCGCCGCGAAGCAAATTCATTGTGGCGTTCAGGCTCACGCGCGTTCTTCAAAGACCAGCGCGCGCATCAGATCGGCGATATTTTGACCGTTCGTGTTGTCGTAACCGACAAAGCGCAGATTTCAAACCAGACAAAGCGCACACGTGCGAATACGGAAGACCTTGGCGCCGACAATTTGTTTGGCCTTGAAAATACCTTGCAGGGTGCAGCACTTGGGAGCCTTGTTAAGGCAGATTCCAACAGTTCGTCGGCTGGTGCTGGTTCAGTCAACAGATCAGAACAGTTGTCGACAACCGTTGCTGCCGTCGTCACGCAGGTTTTGCCAAACGGAAACATGGTGATCGAAGGCCATCAGGAAGTGCGCGTGAATAGCGAAATTCGCGAATTGATCGTTGCAGGCGTCGTGCGCCCCGAAGACATTGAATCAGCGAATATGATCGACAGCTCAAAGATTGCGGAAGCACGCATTTCTTACGGTGGTCGTGGTCAGATCAGCGATGTCCAGCAGCCACGCTACGGCCAGCAAGTGCTTGATGTTCTTCTGCCCTTCTAAAGTTTCGTAGCGTCGCGTTGCTTTCTCCAAAAGTTGCGTTCCGCGTCCGACTTGTGCAGCTGGTTGATCCCACTCCTCCAGCTGCCCCTTGGCCCCGCCCGCTCCCACCTGGCGGGGCCATTTCTTTCTTTCATGTGTTTTGAAGCGGTCGTTTTTTTATTAGCGCTGACGACAAGCGTCAGCTTTCCCGCTCCCACCTGGCGGGGCCATTTCTTTCTTTCATGTGTTTTGAAGCGGTCGTTTTTTTATTAGCGCTGACGACAAGCGTTAGCTTTCCCGCTCCCACCTGGCGGGGCGATTTCTTTCTTTCATGTGTTTTAAGCGGTCGTTTTTTTATTAGCGCTGACGACAAGCGTCAGCTGTGCTGCTTGCACACATAGAAATTTTTTTTAAATTTATGAAAAAGATTTAAAAAACCTATTCGTCACGATAGGATTTTTCACGCTTTTCATGGCGCTCTTGCGCTTCAATGGACAAGGTGGCGGTCGGGCGTGCTTCAAGACGTTTGAGGCTGATCGGCTCGCCTGTGTCTTCACAATATCCGTAAGATTTGTCCTCAATGCGTGCGAGTGCCTCATCAATTTTTGAAATCAATTTTCGCTGGCGGTCACGTGCGCGAAGCTCAATTGCCTTGTCCGTTTCCGATGATGCGCGGTCGACCACATCAGGAAGATGGGATGATGAGGAATCGCTTTGCAATGTCGAAAGTGTTTCACGGCTTTCGGCGATAAGCTCGTCTTTCCATGCCGTCAACTTGGCTTTAAAATAAGCCAGCTGTTTTGGGTTCATAAAGTCTTCGCTCTCACTTGGAGCGTAAGATGTTTCAGCTTTGCTCATTTAGTCCCCCGGTTCATTTCAGTCTACTCATCGGCATTGCGCAAGTTGATACCAAAGACAAGCGTCATTCTTATAACAATTCTGTGAAACCTTCAGGCTTGCATCACATTTTTACGTTGCAGTTTTGCAAGTTCGACGCGGGCACGCAGTTCAATTTCATCAAGCAAGGCCTCAAGGCGCGGGTCATCGCTATCGCCTTCTCGGCCTTCGATCGTCCCAATGAGCTTGAGGACCTGTGCAGGGCTAAGCCTTCCGGCCAGCATTTCAATTTTAATTTCATCAAGCGCTGTTAAAATCGTGTTGCCGCGCGCGACACCTTTTTGCCTTTTGCGGCGGCGCTCCTCCTGCTCGCGCTCATCGACACCATGAAGCTGGGCAGCAATTAAAGCGCTCATCGGCGGTGCGCCGCTGGTTTTTGCCGCCGGCTTGCCATCCGCGCCTGAGGCCTCCTCTGGCAATTCAAAATTGCCGTCGGCATCGCCCGCGCGTTTCACCTTGCCGGTCTGAATACCGAATTGAGTATTAGGGCCGTTGATCCGCATATATGCCTCTTTATAATGTACTGAGATGTTTATGATGCGTTAACACCAATAAACAAGAGATTAACAGCGGCAAAATTTGCCTGTGCCCCTGCCAATTAAGGCCTTGAGCATGGGTCAAAATTACTAAAATCACGCAAATTGAGTGTTATTACGGGTTAAAATCCCAAAAAACTGGCACGGGCTTTGCATAGTTTAAGCAAATGAAAGCTGAAACAATGCGCCATCTGATTATCGCCTTTGTCACCGCCCTGCTGCTGGGAGCCGCTGGCTCGACAGCACATGCATCCCGGATCAAGGACCTTGTCGACGTTGAAGGCGTTCGCCAGAACCAGCTCGTTGGATATGGCCTCGTTGTCGGCCTTAACGGCACGGGCGACAGCCTCAACAACATTCCGTTCACAAAGCAAAGCCTTCAGGCCATGTTAGAGCGCCTCGGTATTAACACGCGTGGCCAGACAATGCGGACGGCCAACGTCGCCGCTGTGATGGTCACTGCCAATATGTCACCTTTTGCCACACCAGGCGCGCGCGTCGATGTCACTATTTCTGCCTTGGGCGATTCTAAAAGCCTGCAGGGCGGCACACTTCTTGGAACTGAACTTCTCGGTGCCGACGGTGAAATCTATGCCATCGCGCAAGGGCCCGTTGCGATTGCGGGCTTTTCAGCCGAAGGCGATGCCGCCTCGATTACACGTGGTGTTCCAACCGCCGGCCGCGTGCCAAACGGCGCCGTTATGGAACGTGACCCGGCCTTCGATCTTGCCAGCAAGGCCAGCGTCCGGCTGTCACTGCGCAACCCCGATCTGACAACTGCCAAGCGCATGGCCGTTGCGATTAATGATTTTCTTGGCATGCCAACCGCCGAAACGCTTGATTACGCGACATTGCGCCTTCACCTGCCAAAAGATTACGAAGGCAATATCGTCTCGTTACTTTCTGAAATTGAGCAGCTGCGCGTCGATCCCGACAATGTGGCCCGCGTCGTTATTGACGAGCGCTCTGGCGTCATCGTGATGGGGAAAGATGTTCGCGTCTCGACTGTTGCTGTAGCACAAGGCAATCTGACGGTGACAATCAATGAGCAGGCACAAGTTTCGCAGCCTGATCCCTTGTCCGAAGGCCAGACAACCATCGTTCCAAGATCAACGATTGAAGTCAAAGACGACAAGCGTCGCCTGGCTATGCTGAAAGAAGGCGTCACGCTTCAAGAGCTTGTCGATGGTCTCAATGCACTTGGCCTTGGCCCCCGCGACATGATCGCCATTCTTCAGGCGATCAAATCGGCCGGCGCCCTGCAGGCCCAGATCGAGGTGATGTAATGGTCTCTTCAATCGACAGCCTGACAGGCGGCGCATCTGCCCTTTTGGGGCAGACAGATCTCAGCCCAAAAAACGCAAAAGCCAAGAAATCCGGCGAGGATTTTGAATCCGTCTTTCTCACTCAGATCCTGAGCTCAATGTCGCAAGGCCTTGGAAATGATACCGGTTTTGACGGCGGCGACGCAGAGACACAATGGCGAAGCCTTTACAATGAATACACAGCCCGCTCAATCGCCGGAAGCGGCGGTATCGGCATTGCCGGTAGCGTCATGGGTGAACTTTTAAAAGCACAAGGAGCTTAAACTTCAATGTCACAACCAATGCCCGCGCGTTTGTCTGATCCTTTTACAAGCAAGGCCGAAGCGATTGCGCTTGGCACTGAACTTGAAAAAACGCTTAACGGCCTGAGCGAAGTTTTGAGTGCGGAAACAGCCTATGCGCGCGCCGGACGTCTGCGCGATGCCGCGGCTTTGCAGCCCGAAAAAATGCGTTTCACGGATTCTTTTTTAAAAATTGCAGAACGCCTTCGTTCCAACGCCGGCTACTTTCGCAATGAACTTCCTGAAATGGCGCAAAAAGTGCAAAAACTTCATGCTCGTTTTTGCGACGAAGTGTCACGTAATCTTGCAGCGCTCGGAACAGCGAAAGCTTTATCAGAAAGTTTAGTGCAGGAGATCGTGGACGCGGCCAAAGATATTGAGAGATCTTCAGGCTATACCGCGCAAGGGCAAACGCCAAAGCAGGCCTATGAGACCGCACCACCTCTACGCGTCAATGTATCGCTCTAGATCAGCAAAAGACCATACTAAGTAGTTCAACTGATCCACTGCTCGGCGCAATCACAAAATCGCTTTCGCGATACGCTTTTCTATTGGTGCGTTAACTTGTGATTCACACTCTTTGCTAAGCGAAGATAAAGATCTTTGCGGTAAGGTAAAATTGGAGCTTCACGTATGGAGGCTCGTTTTGCATACCCAAGGAGTGGGTCATGGTCGACACGATCGTCAACAACAGGGCTGCGCCGCCCTCTGATTATTTTGCTGCTCGTCAGGCGCCAAAGCCAGTGAACACAGCCGAAAATCCGGTTGAGAAAACTGTGCTCGAAACAAAAGACACAGCGTCGTCCGCGGCGCGCGATCCACGTTCTGAGCATATCAACGCAGAACAAACCGCTGCAATCAAAAGCCAGGCGCCGGAAAAAAAGGACAATCTGGAGCACAAATATATTGCTTTGCCTGACAACACATTTGCTTATCGTGTTGTGAATGAAGGGACAAAGCAGGTTGTCATCCAGCTTCCATCCGAACAGGCTTTGAAGCTGCGTGCTTATCTTGCGCAGGAAGAAGCCAAAAAAGCGCAGCATGCAGAAGACGCCAAAGGCCAGGTTGAAAACCTGATCGCCTAGTTTGATTTTTACCTGTTTTGAGAAGCGCCTTCGGGCGCTATTTTTTTAAGTGAAAAAAGTCTTTATTTTTTAGAGTTCAAACTCTTTTAACCGTCTGATTTCATTTATTTTTTTGCACGACTCAGCGAGGTCGAATTTTACTGTTTCTTTGCATTTGTCAGGCATATTCGGCGCACTGGGCAGAAGTTCAGTAGTCTTTCAATCAAACCAGGATGGTTATTATGGGTTCCAACATTACTCTATCATCGGGCATTCGCTCGAACCTGCTCAACCTACAAGGAACAGCAGATCTGCTCGCAACAACGCAGAAGCGTTTGTCTACAGGTAAGAAAGTCAACTCCGCTCTCGACAATCCAAACAGCTTCTTTACTGCCAGCGCTCTCAGCAACCGTGCGAACGATCTGAGCTCGATTTTGGACGGCGTTTCAAACAGCGTGAAAACGCTTGAAGCTGCTGACCAAGGCGTGAAGACACTGACAACACTTGTCAACACAGCGAAGTCGATTGCCAACCAGGCATTGCAGGCTGGTACGAACGCTAACGGTTCGCTCGCCAGTACCGCAAATAACATCACACGCGCATCTACTGTAACAACAGGCGGCAAAATCAGCCTGAACAATGCTGGTGGACCAACTGTCGACTTTACGGTCGCCAACGGTGCAACAATTGGTTCCGTTATTGACCAAGTCAACAATGCCGGCCTTGGTTTTAAAGCCGAGATCGTCACGGTTGGCACAAACAACAACCTGAAAATCTCTTCAACTGCTGGTAAAGACATCACGATCGCCTATTCTGGCGCAAGTAACTCACTTGCAACTGACACAGGCATTGCGGCTGGTTCGTCAAGCAACGCTTCTTCGGCAGCGTCAGCTCAGCGTGCCGACCTTGCCAAGCAGTTCGATGACGTCCGTACCCAGATCAACCAGTTGGTCAAAGATACAGGCTTCAACGGTAAGAACCTTCTGAATGGCGACAGCCTTGACGTTGTGTTCAATGAAAAGACAGGCTCAGACAAATCGTCTCTGTCAATTCAGGGTGTAACTTTCGATGCAACAGGCCTCGGCATTTCTGCTGCTAGCAACTCGTTCGCTGCAGAAAGTGACATTACGTCAGCTGTCGCAAGCGTTGATAACGCTCTGTCGACAATCCGCACACAGTCATCGAAGTTCGGTTCGAACCTCGGCGTCGTGCAGGCGCGTCAGGACTTTACAAAGAACCTGATCAACACCTTGCAGTCCGGTGCGGACAACCTGACACTCGCCGACCAGAACGAAGAAGCAGCGAACTTGCTGGCTCTTCAGACACGTCAGCAGCTGTCACAGACAACCTTGTCGCTGGCCAGCCAGTCCGACCAGGCCGTTCTTCGTCTTTTCGGCTAAAATTTATAACCGACAAAAGAAGGCGGGGCTTAAAACCCCGCCTTTTTTATTGCCAAAATACTCAAATCAACGCCTAGTTATTTTGCTATTTCAGCATGAAGGGATCCTATTATGCCACTTAAGGTCGAATTGAAACCGGGCGAACGTGTCATCATCGGAGAAGCCGTCATTACGAATGGCGATTCACGCACACAGCTGATTGTCGAAGGCGAGGCGCCGATCCTGCGCGAGAAAGACATTCTCACAACCAAGACTGCAACAAGCCCCGCAAAGCGCATTTATTTGACGGTACAGATGATGTATCTAAACGGCGATATCGCAACACTTCAGGGCGAATATTTTTCTCTTATAGGCGATTTCTTGAAAGCTGTTCCGAGCAGTATGTCCATTATTGATGCAATTAATCACCAGATCTTAACGGGTCAAATGTATAAAGCTTTGAAGGAAGCAAAACATCTTTTGACCTATGAAGAAGAGCTTTTAAAACATGCATAATGCAACTGCGCATTCCACCTATTCAAAGACATCACAATCCACATCATCACCCCGCGATCTTGAAGCGCATTTATTGCTGAAAGCGGCATCAAAACTTCAAGCTATCAAGGACAGTTGGGGGCAGAATGCTACCTCGACACCAGATTCGACCGAAACACCGTTGACGCTTGAAGAGCAGCTGAGCGATAACAGGAAGCTGTGGGGCGCCAATGGCACTCATAGCGCCAACCTTGCCGAAGCTCTTCTCTACAACCGCAAACTTTGGACAATCTTTGTTACGTCTGTCACGTCACAAGAGAGCCAACTTCCCGTCAACGTGCGTGAAAACATAGCTAATCTTGGTATTTTTGTTTTTAAACGTACGCTTGATGTTGAAGCCGGCCCTCTCCCAGAAAAACTCAATGCTTTGATTGATATCAATCGCAATGTTGCGGCGGGTCTTCGCGGCCAAGCGTAAAATAACATCTCTCAAAATAAAAAAGCCAGGCGTTCTGCCTGGCTTTTTTTGTCTGTCCTTGCGCAAGGAAGCGGAGCGCTTGAACAGAGATCTCTTGAAATTAGATATAGTTGACGAGGCTAAGCTTTGACAGGTTTGCTGTGACCTGGTAGCTGGCCTGCAAACGGGTCTGCAGTTCCAGAATTTGCGTTGCCACATCTTCTTTGGTCACTGTTTCAACGCCAGAAATAATTCCGTCAAACAGGCCAATCGTGCCGACATGGCGCTCATCTGCGGCTGATGCCGCCTTTTGTACGCCAGCAATCTGCTCTTGGACCCGGATAAGCTTTTGCGCATTTTCGTCACCCAGATTGTCGCGCACTTTAAATCCGAGGCTTTTGTAAGCCTCGGGGCTTGAAGCGTCGTTTGGATCAAATTCTGCAGAGGCAAAAACGGCAAGGCTTGCCACAACGCTGCGGAAAGCAGGTTCGGTGGCGCGCAGCCCATATCCAACGGTCAGGTTCGTATCGACACGCGCTGTCGCGGTCGAGCGTGGATCATCGGTGCCACCATCGCCCTGATACCATTTGACAGTGTCGGAAGACGTACCGTCGCGCAATCCGGTTGCTGCTTCGGGTGTTGTCACAATGTTGACGCGCTGGGGTGCGCGGCTGTCACTGACATTGAAAAAATCATCCGCTGCTTTTACCGCAGATGAAGATTTCAGTTCCGTTTTTGCGTCTTGCTGCAATTGATTGTCAAGCGCGACCTGAAAATTTGTAGCTGTTGCGTTTGCATCAGCACCGATTTGAAAATCGCCTGCACCTGGTGTCCCGTTTGAAGCGCGCAAGTTCAAAGTTGTGATAGTCCCATCAGGTCGTGTGAGATTGATCTGGACTGTTTGCCCCTCGGCAGGCAGTCCCGAAAAAGCGAGTTTCAAATGGCGCGGCGGACCTGCTGTATCCGTTGCGGTTGCATTGCCGAGTGTGCTGCTGATACCGGCAACTTTATAGCCGAAAACGCCTGTCGTGTCCGAGAGCTGCACTTCATTTGCCGCTGGTGCTGAAATAGCAAGACGGCCGCGGCCATCTGATCCTGCATCAGCGCGCGCGCGTTCCGTGATTACTCCTTTCAGGCCGATGCGCGGGGCATCGCCATCAATGATTTTATCTGCGCCAAGCGAGGCATTCTGGTCTGTTGCCCTGCCCGAAAAAATGCGGCGGCCGTTAATGTCCTGATTTAAAAGACCGACAACCTCGTCAAGGCGCAATCTTGCACTTTGCTGGTCCGAGGTCTGGGTTCCGTCAGCAGGCGTATAATTTGAAGACAGCGTATTGGCGCGCTGCTCGTTTGCAAGATCAGTAAAACGCGACAGCGATGTGCTTGTAATGTTGATACGCAGGTTGACAGTATCAATCGTGTCGCGATAACCGTCGATTGCGGCAAGTCGGCTATGTGCGTTAAGCGATGCAGAACGCTGCGCGCCAAGTGCGCCATATGTCGTACCCTTTTGCCCGGTGCTGAGCTGCCCATTCAAAATATCTAATTGTGCGCGCAAATCCAGAATGCGGCGGGTGACTGGATTTCCTGAAACTGAACCGATACTCATTTTCTTTTACCCTTATTTCGAAGCATTGAAAATTTCTTGTAACAACTGGTTTGCAATTGTTAGAACGCGCGCACTTGCCTGGTAGGTTTGTTGCAACTGGATAAGCCGCGCGATTTCCTCATCCACATTGACCCCCGCTGATTCATTGAAGCGGTCTTGAAGTCCATTGACGACAATCTCTTGTCCCTGCTGAATTTGACTGGCGTTTTCTGCATCTTGGCCAACATGGTTGACGATCCGCTGCAGAAAACTTTGGACATCACCGGACGACGCTGTCGTAGCGACACCGCCCGTCGGTGCAAATTGCGTTGAAAGCGTGGTCAGGCGCTCAAGAATGGCCTGAGGGCGCGCTGGATCGCCAGCATTATAGCTGCCGCCAGTAATGTTGATGAGGCGTGTCGGATCGCTGAGCAGGTCCGGATTGACGCTAAGGCGCGCTGAGTATCCTCTCTTCTGCACACCGCCATCCACTGATGCGGTGTAGAGACCGTTTGCACTTCCAGGGTCAGTGAAAAACGGCAAGGCGGGTGAACCCGATGCGGTCGTTGTTGCAGAGATACGGGCGTTTACATCTGTCACATCTGTTGTGTTTGACGCCCCGTCATCGAGAATGGTCAAAGATGTGCCAGACGATGTGACCGCGAAACCGGCGCCAAGAATGGTCTGTATTGATGATGCAGCCGTTGCATAATTTGCAAAACTGACGCCATACACTTCGCCCGTGGTTCCTGCGGCATCTTTTGCAGCCAAAGGCAATTGCGCAGGGTCATCCACACGCACGATTGTGACATTGCGTGGAACGCCGCCACTGTTCAGCGTAATCTGGACTGAATCGCCTGGCTTCAACTGGCTCAAATCGATCTGTCGGCCATCTGAGCCGGCTACGGTTGTTGCAGTCGAGGTTTGCGTTTGTGCAGACAAAGAAAGAGAAAGCCCGCTTGCCAATTCGTCAAGGTCGCCTTGTGCCTTGACGAGAACATCATCGCGAAGTGCTATGTAAGCGCCGAGCTGGCCGGACTGAAATGTTTTTTGTGCGATAAGATCGGATTTGTATCCACCCGGCGTTGTCAGTGTAATGGTTCCCGTTGAACGCTTTGTCGGGTCGGTGCTGTAGAGATCATTGGGCCCAAGCGCATTGCGGCCGTCAAAGCTCAGCTTTGCGGCTTCTCTGTCAAACAAAAGTACACCGGAATTGGTATTGACCGTAACGCTGTTGTCGCCCGACGTTGTAACCTTGATATCGATGATTTTTGAAAGGCTGTCGAGAATCTGATCGCGCTGATCAAGAAGATAAACCGGTTCATTCTGGCCATTGGTTGCGCCGACGATTTGCGTATTGACTTTTTGCAGACGGCCTAGAAGGTCGTTGACCTGATTGACGTTATCCGCAATTCCTTTTTCCGCTTCAGAGCGCAGCTGCTGAATATCGTTCGAAATTCCGTTAATGCGATTTGTAAGGCTTTTTGCACTTTCAATCGCACCTTGCTGCGCAGTTGCCGATTCAGGGCTGGTTGCAAGGCTTTGCAATGAATTGGTGAAATTGCTGAATACCGCTTCAAGCGATGTTGTCGATCCTGGGGGGCCGTAAAGCTGATCAAGCCTTGAAGCATATGTGGATCTGACATCTGCAAACTGTGAACCCGCATTTTCAATACGCACTTGTTTTTGCAATAGCGTGTCGAGCACACGCGAAACGGATTCCGTTGTGAGACCGATGACCTTGCCGCCCACGATGCGCGGTGTGGGCTGCAAAACTTTTTTGGTGTAACCTGGGCTTCCTGCAGAGGCGATGTTCTGCGCCACCGAGTCGAGGCCGGCTTGTGCAAGCCTCACACCGGAGAGCGCAGAACTTAATGTTGAAGAAATACCCATTGTCGATTTCCTGCCTGTTACGCGGCGTTACTCGTTTTAGCGAACCATGTTCAGTGTTTCTTGAAGCATTGAGTTACTTGTTGTGACGATGCGTGTGTTGGCCGTGTAGGCCTGCTGCGTCACGATAAGTTTTGTAAACTCGTCGGCGATATCGGTGTTTGATGCCTCTATCGAACCGCCGATGACTGAACCCGATGCTCCGATTACGGCCGCACCAGATTGTTGTGTTGCTGCATAGGCACCGCCATCAAGCCGTTTCAAAAAGTTCAGACCTTTGAAATCGGCAAGAACAATCTGCGCAAGTTTTTGGCTTCGCCCGTTGCTGTATGTTCCAACAAGTGAACCGCCATCTTCAATCGTAATGGATGACAACTGACCTGCTGGGTAGCCGTTCTGGTCAAGAGTTGTCAGCTGAGCTGTACCGTTTGGATCTTGGAACTGTGTCAAACCATTGTCGCCATGCGACAGAATGATTGTCCCAAGATTGTTTCCATTGACAGTCAGGTTATTGATGTTTGTAGCAAGAACTGGGGGCGCAAGCTGGCCGTTGCTATTGAATGTGTAGTCTTGGCCAACGTTTGTCCATTGAACCTGGTTGCCCGTGGCCTCACTGTTCGAGAGGTAAAACAGATTCCATGTTTCAGAACCTTGTGTGTTGTCAACCTTTGCCCAGCGAAACTGAACGTTGACAGTTGAACCCAAACTATCAAAGACGGAAATACCACCGCCTTCGACAGATTGCGCAATAAAATCCGGACTGTCATTGGCCGTTACAATACCGTCACCAGCATTGTCGCCCGTGTCTGTCTGTCCTGTCACGACGCCAAGATCGCCTGTGCTTTGCAGGTTCCCGCCTGCAGCACCGCCATCCGTCACAACAAAATTGTTAATCGTAAGTGGTGTCGAACCGGTTGCATTTGCAGTAAAGCGCAGCGCACCGCCGGCCGAACTCACGGTAACGCCAAGAGCGGGTGCAGCATCGAGCTGCGCCTGTATTGCTGTCGTAGCTTCCGCGAGAGAATAAATATTGTCAGCACCCGCACCTGTGCGATCAAGTGTGATCGTTTTGGTTGTACCGCCAAGAACCACATTGAACGAAAGAGCGTCGGCGGCATCATCGGACAAATTGATCGGGGTGTAAGGACTTGTTCCCGTTACAACAGATGCTGACGCTGGCGTGCCGACTGTGCGTGGATTGCTGCCCGCAGCGTAGCTGCCGGGCTGTAAAAGCTCGCTGTTCGGAAAATTGGCTTGGTAATTTGTCGTCAGCGGTGTCTTTGCAAGGTTGGCGCGGTAATCAATTGTTGTAGTCGGGCTTGCAGCCTGAAAATCTGTCGGCACCTGAATAATGCCAGCAACTGATCCTGATGGGTTGCCTGTCGCAGCATCGATCGGGAGGCCTTTCAAATAAAAGCCCGCGCCATTGACAAGATAGCCGTAACGGTCAAGCTGAAAGTCACCGCGGCGTGTGTAAAGATCAACGCCGGAGAAAAGCGGGCGACCATCGGATGTGCCGACTTTCTGGTCGATGACGAAAAGACCCGACCCGTTAACGGCAACGTTTGTTTTTGTGCCGCTACTTTGAATGTCGCCTTGAACCTGCAGTGATGAGCGGCCTTGAGCGAGGGTGGATCCTGAAATTTGGCGTGCTGCACCTGTATCAGGTACAAGATCGGAAAAGTATGAATCGACGCGCTTGAAACCTGTCGTCTGCGAATTCGCGATGTTGCCGGAAATGTTTTCAATCGCATAGGACTGCGCCCGAAGACCGGACACGGCTGTCGATAAAGCTCCAAAAATACCCATTACACGTTCTCCTGTTACGCCATGACCGGCTTGTTCACAAAAGATGTTGCATAAGGCGTGCCAGTTTTTTAACTTAATAATATCAAGTACTTATTGTGATTTAAATAGTTGTTAACCACTCAACTCCTGCCGCAAACATGCAGAATGTGAAGATTTTGCCGGGAGGGCGGCAATTGTCTAAAAGGACAGAAATGACAGAGCTTTTCATTATGCGTCACGCTGATGCCCTTTCCGCGCAAGACGGGCAAAAAGATTTCGACAGGCCCCTCAGCGCCATCGGTAAAATGCGCGCTCAGGCTATTGGCCGCTATCTGCACACGAACGGATGTAATGTCGGCATTGCACTTGTCTCGCCATCGCGGCGCACGCTGCAAACGTATGACGCAATGCGTGAAGTGGATGATAGCCTTCCCGAACATGACGCGCAGAGCGAAATTTACAACGCGGAAAGCTCTGTATTGCTGCGCCTTATACAAGCAACAGTTTTGAAGACAAAGGCCGTTCTTCTAATTGGCCATAATCCCGGTGTGCACCAATTGGCCATAGAACTTTGCGCGACACCGCAAAGGATAAATGATTTCAGGCCTGCGACTTTGTGCGGCTTAAAATTTGAGAGCTTTCAAAGCACTGGCGAAATTCAAAATGGAACACTGACCCATTTTTTCTGCTCGTAGATGTCAGGCGCGAACAACAAGCACCGAGCAGACGGCATGGCGCACAATGCGCTGTGCATTCGATCCAATAAGATATGTCGCCATTGTCGGATGGTGCGAGCCGATAATAATCAGATCTGCTTTCAACTTTTCAGCCTGTGCCAGAACTTCATGATAGACAGTTCCAAGGTGCACAGAATAAGTCAGCTTGTCTTCTGGCAGTGCAGTTTCCGCCGCAAGTTTTTTAAGTGTGACACGCGCCTCTTCATCCGCGCGCGCATCAAAGTCTTTAGGAAGGTATTCACCCATCATTTGTGGCACGACATAACGCACGTTCATCAGAAAGATTTGGATATCATCCTGCTTTGAATACATTTTTACGGCGCCTAATGCTTGGCGGGCGATATCCTGCTCATTAAGATCGATAGGAATGAGAATGTTTTTGAACATACTGTTTTCTCTTAAATCTACGCGACGCCAAGTTTCTTTTGCAGGCTTGTCGATGATGTTGTGTATTGAAACACATATCGGCTGTCTGGAAACAGGATTTTGCGCACGCCCTGCGCCATCAACGCCGCCTCGTGAAAGCCCGATAAAATAAGCTTCAACTTGCCCGGATAGGTATTGATATCACCAATGGCAAAAACGCCAGGCATGGATGTTTGAAACTGCTGCGTATCAACTGACAGCAAATTATTCTCGCTGGCCAGTCCCCAAGTTCCGACAGGCCCAAGCTTCATGGTCAGCCCAAAAAAAGGCAACATCGCATCGGCTTTAAGCGTTTCTTGCGCGCCTGCTTCTGTGTTGATCGTGACGGATTGCAGCTGCCCATTCTCGCCTTGCAATGACGCCAGTTGGCCAATACGAAGCGAGATTTTACCAGCACTGCCAAGCGCACGCATCTTCTCGACAGAATGAGGGTGCGCGCGAAAAACATCGCGGCGATGAAGAAGCGTCACGCTGCTTGCAATGTCGTGAAGGCTCAATGTCCAGTCGAGCGCACTGTCGCCGCCACCAACAATCAAAATGTCTTTATTTCGAAAAGCCTCACGTGAACGCACGGCGTAAAAGACAGACTTTCCTTCATAATCTTCAACACCGGCAACGGGCGCGCGTTTGGATTGGAACGACCCGCCACCTGCTGCAATCACAACAGCCTTGCATACAAAAACCAGACCGTCTTTACATGTCAGGCGAAAACGGCCGTCAGCCAAGGTCTCCAGTGTGTCCACCATTTCATTAAAATGAAATTGCGGATGAAATGGTGCAATTTGCTCCATCAACCGGTCAACAAGCTCCTGCCCGCCGACAACGGGATAAGCGGGAATATCATAAATCGGTTTTTCGGGATAAAGCTCGGTGCATTG
The DNA here is from genome assembly GCA_965247525.1 of Hyphomicrobiales bacterium. Classification (GTDB taxonomy): domain Bacteria; phylum Pseudomonadota; class Alphaproteobacteria; order Rhizobiales; family UBA4765; genus JAZKID01. The sequence continues at coordinate 1,913,160 of OZ252015.1, read as the reverse complement.
CCCCCCTGCCCGGTCGAGAATATCAACAAGATGGCACTTGATATCGAGCAGGCCGAGCTGAAAAACGGCAAACAGACCGACAGGTCCCGCGCCAATGATCACCACATCAGTGTTAAGCTCGTGCGGCATCAACCCTGTCGCTCCGGCATTGTCACAATCAGCCCATCAAGTTCGTCGTGCAGTTTAATCTGGCAGGACAGCCGCGAGGTTGGGCGCACATCGGATGCAAAATCCAGCATGTCTTCTTCCATGGGTTTTGCCGTGCCTGTTTTGCCGATCCACGCGTCATCAACGTAGACATGGCAGGTGGCACAGGCGCACGCCCCGCCACATTCGGCGTCGATGCCGGGGATTTGATTGCGAATGGCAGCTTCCATGACCGTTGATCCATTTTGAGCATCAACGGTGTGCGTTTCACCTTGAGAGGTGCGAAAGGTTACTTTTGTCATTTTTATAATGGGTTTGGCTGGCGGCGATGCGCCTTTCTCAAATGGCTATAAAACCATTTTCTGCCCAGCGCTAGTGGAGGTGATCTAAGCTTTTTTTGCAGCCTGCCGGACATGGTCGCGAATACAATCATTCGTGCCCAAAACGGCCGCTTCAAGCTCAGACAGGCATGCCTTGGCAATGGCAAGGCCTTTTGAAAAATCACACGATTCGATGCGCTGTGCCGCATTGGCCACTTCTGTGGCGCCAATATTAAGGGCAGAGCCTTTCAAGGCACGTGCGTAAAATTGCCAGTCTGCGACCGATGAGGAGGCATTGAATTCAAGTAAAAGGCGCGTGGATTGGCGCAAGAACAGGCTCAGCATGTCTTGCTCCAAGGCGGCGTTTCCAAGCGTGTGTTCATGAAGGGCGCTGATATCAATCAGATAGGTTTTTTCAGGCTGTTGCGCACTGGCCTTTTGGGACACCGCATTTGCTTGCATCATGATATTTACTCCACCCTGCTCTTACATGCGGTATTGTAAGTGGGAGGATTTAATGGACGGTATCGGCAATTGACACCTGCTCACATTTTGCCGGCTAAGAATTGATAAAAATTGATCTAATAAAAGAAAACATTATATTTTGCAGGCTTATTCTCGCTTAAACATGCCGGCTAAGGTAACAAAGCCTACGCTCGACAATATTGGGTTTTTTTGATATTAAGGTTAACAACTTATAAATGAGTAAAAATTGATCTTTCCGCTATCGAAGTTCTTAATAACATCTATATTTCACAACGGCCCACGCCTCCCCGTTTCGATAAACGGACAGGCAAGAGGCAGGGTTTTACGGCCCGCGGCGTAAGAGCGTGCGGTTTTCGACAAGATAAAATATTCAGTTTGGGGGCGAGTAATGGCTAAAGCAACACAGCAAAATGATGGTTCGACAGAGGCGCTGTCGGCGGTCGAAAAGGCCCTCAGTTTCGATGATATTACCAACGAGCATTTGCGGGCCGGCTCCCAGTCGCTTCCACTTGATGATTTGGCTCTGCCAAGAGGCGCCGCTAACGATGATTTAAGCCTTGGTATTGAGAGCGAAAGCGCTGTCGGTGGATATTTTGCCCTTCTGGCCTTTACAGGCCTCTGGGCGGCTGCTTGCCTCTGGTTTGCCAATCCCGTCAACGGCATCGATATTGCCCAGTTGTTTGCGGGCACATCGGCTGCTGAAACAGGCGCGCTGTTTTTAACGCGCATCGCCCTTCTGGTTTTACCACCCGTCTTCGTTTTCGGCATTGTGGTTCTGCTACGCCGCGCAAGTGAGATGCGCCAGGCTGCCCGCGCCCTTATCATCTCGTCATCCAATGTGCGCAGCCCTGAAGCCATGATGCAAGAAAGCGTTAGCGTTGTCGGCAAATCGATACGCCGCGAAGTTGCGGCACTTGGCGATGGCATTGAACGCGCCGTTGCCCGTGCAGGCGAGCTTGAAACGCTGGTGCAGACCGAAGTCAACGCGTTAGAGCGCTCTTATAACGACAATGAACTGCGCATTCGCGCGCTCATCGAGGAGCTTGTTGGCCAGCGCGAAGCGATTGTCACGAATGCCGAGCGTATTCGCGGTATTATTTCAGGCGCGCATGAAGCTGTCGCCCAGGACCTTGAAGCCGCATCGACCAGCATTGCCCATTCTGTTTCAGAAGCCGGTTCGCGCGTCATGCGCTCGCTTGGCGAACGCGGCGAAATGATCACGACGGCCTTGTCGAGCACAGGCGAATCGATGATCGACGCCATTACCAGCCGCAGCGGCGAATTGATTGAAAAGCTGGCGTCCACCAGCAATGTGATCGGCACACAGCTCACAACCACCAGCGATTCGCTGACACGCCATCTTGCCGAAAGCTCGGCACAGATGACGGAAGGCCTGACGCGCCGTGCTGACGAAATCCAGTCGACCCTCTCTACTGTCGGTCTTTCAATTGCAGATGCGATTGGCGACCGCGGCAACGAAGTAAATTCAGCCATTGAACGCACTGGCCGCGAACTCACCGAAACATTCACAAGCAAAGCCGCTGCTGTCAGCCATTCCATGGCCAAGACTTCGGACAATCTGGTTGCCAAGCTTGGTGAAGAATCGACGCAGGCCTCAAGCCGCATCCAACTGATCGGCGAAACACTGGTTTCGCAAATCGAGGACAAGAATATGACAGCTGCTGCTGCATTGAATGACATCAGCGAGCGGCTGGTGTCACAGATCAGCGAAAAGAAAGAAACGCTTCTTCGTCAGGCTGACGAAATTCAGGTCAATCTTTCAACCGCAGGTTTCTCGATTGCCGATGCGATCAGTGAAAATGGCCGTGAGCTGACCCAGACCCTGCAACGCACCGGCGTTGAAATTACGCAAGGTTTTGCGTCAAACTCTTCAGCTATCAGCGATGCAATGGCGGCGAACGCCCGCAGCTTTGTCTCACAAATTGAAACAGAAGCCACGAATGTTACGGAACGCCTGCAAAGCGTCAGCCATGTCATGATCAGCGGCCTGCAAGATAAAGGCTCCGCACTCACCTCAAGTTTTGCCGAGAACGCACAGAATTTCATTGGCTCGGTTGAACAGACGCGCGGGCAGCTTATCGAAGATGTGTCGAAAATTTCCGAGAGTATCGGCTCGACACTTCGCGGCCAAAGCAACACATTAATTACAGCAATGGGCGATACGCGCGGCATGCTGGAAACTTTGATCGTCAACAATGGCCAGCTTCTGGTTGACCAGATTGACGAAGCCGGGCGAGATGCAGAGCGCAAGATCGCAGGTGTCGGTATCAAGGTCACCGAAGCTCTTGGCACAGCATCGACAAAATATATCACGGCTGTCGAAGATACGGGCTCAAGCCTAGAGCTTGCTCTCGAAACACGGATGCAGAATGTCATTACCGACATCGGTCAGAGCGGCACACGTCTTGAAACAGCCCTTGGCGGCCATCTGTCTTCAACTGTGACAGCGCTTAACGAACAGACAGATGCCGTAAATGCCCGCATCCGCAGTACTGTTGCCTCTTCGGTCGAAGAAATTTCACAAAGCACGACGATTGCGCAGCAGCGTCTGGGTGACCATTTGTCGACGACTGTGGAAACTCTTGGCATGAAGACCGCACAGATTGAAGCTGCACTTGGCGGTCGCTTCGAAACGCTTCTTCAAACACTCGACGACAATGGCGCGAAAATCGACGATGCGCTTCACCTGCGCCTGTCGCAGCTTGATGAAACCGTCAGCGTAAAAGGCCAGATTCTGGCCCAGACAATTGGCGAACATGGCCGCACGATTGAAAATGCCCTTGATGAGCGCCTGATCGCCCTCTCCGAACGGACGACCGATGTGACCCATGTCATGTCGTCGCAGCTTAATGCTTTTGATGAGCGCGTTGGCAACCGTATTGGCTCGTTTAACATTACGGTTGGCGATGCGATCAACACGATCGACACGCAGGTCGCAAAACATGTTGAGAATGTTGGTGGCTCGCTGTCGCACAAACTTAATTTGTTTGAACAAAATATGCAGCAGCATACATCGCAGGTCACATCAGACCTCGACCAGCGCCTTAACTATATGACAAGCGCTTTTGAAACGCAGTCATCGACGATCAACCGTATTCTGGAAGACCGCCTGACAGGTCTCGATACAACGCTTTCAGACACCGAGCGCAAAATCTCAGAGACGCTGGCAACAAAAACAGACCAGATTTCATCTGTGTTTCTGACAGGCACGTCTGACTTTACCCGCAATATTAACGACCAGATTGCCGGTATCGCCGAGACAATCGACAGCCGCGCAAGCGCCATGTCGGCCCTCCTCTCAGATCGCGCAGAAGCGATTGAAGTTCAGCTTGGCGAGCGTGTCGTGACATTGACAGGTAAACTTGATGGTTCCGTTTCACAGATTGAAACCATGCTGCAGGGTGGACGCATCGAGGACCTCGCGGCCACGCTTTCGAAGGCTGGCGAAACCATTGCCCGTGACCTGTCTGAACGCATGGAAACAGTCGATCAGGCGCTGGCCAATCGTTCCGAAACTGTTGGACGCCTATTGGCAGAGCGTGGCCTTGAAGTTGCAAAACTTCTTCAAGCCAATGCCGATAACCTTTCAGCCAGTGTTTCTGAGAGTTCAAAAGAACTTGCGGCAACGCTCAGTGAAAAAGGCAATGCCTTCCTAGAGGCGCTGGAAAACCATGCTTTGCATGTGAACACCGAAGTTATGCAGGCCGGTGACCAGATCACACAGAGCCTTGTCAGCAAAGGCGAGCAGATTGCCGATATCCTGCTCCAGCAGAAAAATGCGCTTGTCAGTGCGCTTGAAACATCAGGTGATACCTTGACTGCGACTGTTTCAGACAGCACCAAAAACGCGGTTGAGCAGCTGCAATCAACAAAGGCGCAGATTACAAACGACATTACGCTGTTGATTGATGATGTTTCAAAAACAAATACATCTGTCGGCTCTCTTCTGGCGCAGGCCAGCGACAATCTGGTGACCGCTTCAACAGGCCTCAACCAGCACATCAACGCCCTCACCTCAGCCGTGTCGCAGCTTGATGAAAGCGCCGAGACCGCAAGCGGACGCCTTGGCAGTGATGTCAGCAAGCTGAACAATGCAGCAAGCGGCGTTCTGGAAAAAGTCACACGCCTGTCCGAGCATTTTTCGGTGCAGAGCGAAGACCTTGAACAGACATTGCGCGGCATCGACGACACACATCTGCGCATTGAAAAAACATTGGCCGAGCGCACCGATGCGATTGAAACGCTGGCAACCATCCTTGTGTCGAAATCAGATTCGATGGACACGCTGATGCGCGGCTACAGCAAGCTTCTGGAAGAATCTCTGGCACAGGCCGAGAGCAAGGCCAAAGAAGTTGGCAGCTTCCTCAGCCAGGCGGCAAATATGTCGAGCGATGTCATCATCGAGCAATATGACAGGTTGCGCTCCACGGCCGATGGGGAAGCCCAGCGCGCCAGCGAGACCGCACGCGAAACCTATGCCCAGCTGACCAGCGACCTTGGTGACGCGATGAGCGATGCCACGCGCCGTTTCGAAGCGGCCTCCCGCGACATGCGCGAACTTGCCGACGGTCTGCGCTCGGAACTCGATATGACATATAACGAGTTGAAAAAAGGCATGAGCGATCTGCCGCGTGAAACAACTGAGGCTGCAGCATCACTGCGCCGCGTCGTTACGGACCAGGTGAAAGCTCTTGGCGAGCTGTCAGAGATTGTTGCCCAGCAAAAGGCAACCCTCGATGTAGCGCGCCCTTCAGCCAGCACCAGCACGCCGCTGCGCTCTTCACGCCCGCCGCTTGCACCAGCACCACAACGCACTGACGATGTGCGCTCCTCGCGCCCGCCGATTGCAGAGCAGCGCACGCCGCGGACATCACCGCTCCGCCGCGATGTGGCATCGACACCCCTTGCCCAGACACAGGGCAATGGCGCCGGTGGCAGCGGTTGGCTTCGCGATCTGTTGAGCCGCGCCGACCAGCAGGAAGGCCGCCGTATTGAACGTACGACGGCAACGCCGGGCAATGATCTGCTTGCGCCACTTTCAGCCGACATCGCACGCGCCGTTGACCCTGCCGCAGCGCTTGACCTCTGGGACCGTTATCGCAGCGGAGAGCGCAACCTGTTCACAAGCCGGCTTTACACACCGCAAGGGCAAGCGACATTTGAAGATGTCCGCCGTAAATACCGCCGTGATCTCGATTTCAAGAATTCCGTCGACCGTTATGTGATGGATTTTGAACGACTGCTTCAAGATGTCAGCACCAATGATATCGACGGGTCGGCAAGTGAAGCCTATCTGCTCTCGGATACGGGCAAGGTGTATACGCTGCTCGCCCATGCCGCTGGCCGCTTAGGTTAAGCTTAGACCCGCATTACAAATAAAAAAGCCGCCTTACGAGGCGGCTTTTTTTTATTCAATATCTTGGGTTTTAAAGAAATTACCGGCGCGAAAGAAATGCCGTCATTTCGGACAGAACATTTGACAAGGCCTGATTGAGCGCCGCCGTGCCAGACGCTGCATCAACCGTTTCAACCGGCACCCGCGCTTCAAACACATGCTGCACGACACTTCGCCCGGATGTGGTCGGCACCAGCCTGACAGAAAGAGCAATAAAAGCGTTCGATGGCGTGCCGGTGACAATTTCAAAATTGCGGATATCAACGAGCAGCTGGTAGTCGGGATCAATCCCTGAACCAGTGCGTGTAACGGCGCGAAACAGGTGCGAGCGCTCCAGTGTTTCAATTACACGGGCCTGCAAAAGTTTCGGCAAACTATCGGACCATTGTGCCCCGTCAAGATAGTTGATCTGGCCATTGCTGAGTTTGACGACCACCTTGTCGCTCTCAAGCGCGCGCAGCGCTGTTGGTTCAGCAACGACAAGCTGCGCTGAGGAGTGCCGCGCACGGGTTTGAACCTGCGGCGCGTTAAGATCGTAGGTCGGCACTTCTGAAGGCGCAAAAAGACTGCCCAATCCACCCGAACAGGCCGACAGGCTTAAAGCAATGCCAAGAAGAGCTGTGCCGCGAAGCATTGGAGAAAGATGGAAACGCATTAACGCCCTTTGTAAGTCGGTATGCTTGGACGTCCGAAAATGACGCCTTGAGGGTTCTTATCAAGGTCATTCACCGTCTTGTCCACCGTGTTAAGCGTACGGCGACCATCTGAAATGAGGCCGTTCAACTCTTTAAGGCCCCGACCCGTAAAGGAGGAAATGTCCCTCGATATGATAGAAATGCGCTCGTCGAGCGTTTGTGCCGCCGAGCGTACGGATTTTGCCGTCTCGTTTAGATTGTCAACAAGCCCATTGGCTTCAGCATTGGCGGACATGTTTTGCAGGTTGTTGACCGTTTTGCGCAGATCGCTCATTGCCGCAGTGATATTTGCACTGTTGTCGTCGATCAGTTTTTCGACCTTGCCAACCACGTCATTGATCTTGGTCAGGGTCTCAGAGCCGCTTTCCATAATATTTTGAACGAAAGACTGTTCGGCATAGAGCGTTGGCGGCACACCGTCATCGCCCGGCACAAGGCTTGCAGAATTCTGCCCCCCGCCCACGACTTCAATCGCCGCAACCCCCGTAAAGCCCGAATAAACAAGGCGCGTCTTGGAATCGCGTTTCACAGGCGTCAGCTGATCGACCGTAATCAAGGACCTCACCTGCCCTGTATTTCCAGGATTAATTCCAATATCCGAAACCTCTCCAACGCGAAGGCCGTTAAAAAGAACGAAAGAACCCTTGTCGAGCCCCTGAACGGAGCCACTGAACACAACGTAATATTGCTTTTTAGGGCCTTTATTGCCGCTTGTCGCAAGCCAGATTGTGAAGATCGCGCCCACAACAAGTGTCAGCAACACAAAAATTCCAACCACAAAACTGTTTGCGCGCGTTTCCATCAGCTCTTTTCTTTACCCAGTTTGTCGATGCCGCGGGCACGCGGGCCACTAAAATAGGCTTTTACCCATTCATGGTCAAATTTCAGCATGTCATCCAGAGTGCCTTGGACAAGCACATGCTTGTCGCCGACCACAGCTATCTGATCGCAAATCGTGGCCAAACTGTCCAGATCGTGTGTGACCATAAAAACCGTCAGTCCCAGCGTTTCCTGAAGACTGCGCACCAGCTTGTCGAATTCGCCTGCCGAAATAGGATCAAGGCCTGATGTCGGCTCATCGAGAAACAGGATGTCTGGGTCAAGAGCCAGCGCCCGTGCAATGCCCGCACGTTTGATCATCCCACCCGAAAGTTCGGAGGGAAATTTGTCGCCCGCGTCCGGCTTTAAACCCACCAAAGCAATTTTCAAATCTGCCAGCTCATTGAGCAGCGTTTCATCAATGTCGGGAAAATACTCCCGCATTGGCACCTGCACATTTTGCCGCACCGTTAATGACGAGAAAAGCGCGCCATGTTGAAACAAGACGCCCCATCGCTTTTCAACATCGTCGCGCAGATTTTTCTGCTGGTCGTCGAGAGAAATCCCAAAAACACTGACGGCCCCAGCTTGCTTGTCCACAAGTCCAATGATCGAGCGCAGCAGTACCGATTTTCCCGTTCCCGAAGCACCGACGATGCCGAGAACTTTTCCAGGCGTGACATCAAGATCAAGATTTTCAAGAATGGTCTTGTCTTCAAGTACAACCGTAAGCCCGCGCACGCTGATAATCGGTTCAACGTTTTTGCTCATATCTTTGGTGGCCAGAGACGTGTCCATCAAATATCCATAGCCGTGAAAATAATGGCAAAAATACCATCGACGACGATGACCATAAATATGGATTTAACGACCGAGGTTGTTGTCTGTGCGCCTAGCGATTCTGTAGAGCCCTGAACACGCAGGCCTTCGATACAGGCGATTGTGCCAATAATAACCGCCATAAAAGGCGCTTTTAAAATGCCAATAAATGCATGGCTGATATCGACCATGCTGTGGATCTGCGTAATATAGGCGATTGGCTCGATGCCAAGATAAAATTTGCACACCAAGAGCCCCCCCAAAAGGGCGCTGAGATTGCTCAAAATCGTCACGAGGGGAAGCGAAATCATCAAAGCCAACAGGCGTGGCACCGCAAGCACTTCGATAGGATCTAGCCCCATTACCCGCATGGCGTCGATCTCTTCGCGCATTTTCATCGAACCAATTTCGGCGGTGTAGGCTGAGCCTGAGCGACCGGCAAACATGATCGCTGCCAGCAACACGCCAAGCTCGCGTAAGACCAGAACACCAACCATGTTGACGACATAAATATCCGCGCCAAAGCGTTTGAGCTGAAATGCACCCTGTTGCGCCACAATGCCGCCAATCAACAGCGACATCAGGCAAACAATAGGCGCGGCTTTCAGACCCGCGCGCTCGACATGCGTGATGATAGACAGATAGCGAAGTTTGTCAGGATTGGTCAGCACGCGCGCCAGCGAGATCATGACCGCGCCAAAGAACGTAACAATCTCGGCAGTGTCTTTGCCAAGCTTGATCGCGCCGCGACCGAGGATTTCAATTATCCGCTCCAGCTTGGGGCGCTTGACCACAGTTTCAGCAATTTTTACCCCTTCAGAGGGAACAGAAAGAGCCTTAAAAAGCGCTTGCTGCGCAGGCGTCAGCTTTACAAATTCGCTTTTGACATTGTGCTCGCGCAAGGCCTGCGCCGCATTCAAAAACAGAAAGGCACAATTTGTTTCCACGCGTTCTGCATCGGCGAAATCGAAGATGACATGCGTTGCATTTTTAATATCATCGCGTAGCTGGCCCAGCGAACGGTTTAAAGTTTCGGCAGCACCGGTTGTAAAGCGGCCACGCAAGTGAAGCGTTGCCGTTTCGCCATTGAGATCAAGATCAAAACCTGCCATCAGACTATCCATTTTCGATTGTGTCTGTTTAGCTTGAAAAGCTGGGAAGAGCAAAGCGGGGCAAAAGTTATGGCATTTAAAATTGAGGCAAAACTCGAACAGTTTCCAATTCGGGGCGCATTCGTCATCTCGCGGGAGCGGCGAACACTGCAAAATGTTGTTCGTGTATCGATGGCTGACGGCGATTTTCATGCACAGGCCGAATGCGTGCCTTACAAGCGCTATGGTGAAACGGTTGAGGGTGTGATTGACGCCATTATGGCGATGCAGCCTGCGCTTGAGGGCGGCCTGACGAGAGACGGCCTGCAAAGCGCAATGCCCGCAGGCGCGGCCCGTAACGCGGTCGATTGTCTGTTATGGGACATGGAGGCAAAAAAAGCCTGTATCCGCGCATGGGATCTTGCCGGCCTGCCCGCGCCCCGCGCCGTGACAACGATGCAAACCATATCTCTGGGAACATCTGATGAAATGCAGCAGGCCGCAAACCGTCTGCAAGACTGGCCGGTACTGAAAATCAAACTTGGCGGGGATGGTGACGATGCGCGCATTTTGGCCGTTCGTGCTGGCGCACCCAATGCGCGGCTTGTCGCCGATGCCAATGAGGCGTGGACAGCACACAATTATGCGGCAAATGTCGCGGCCTGCGTCAAAGCCGCGGTCGAAATGATCGAGCAGCCTTTTCCGGCCGACGCCGATACCGTGCTTGATACATTACCGAGACCTGTTCCGATCTGCGCCGATGAAAGCCTGCATGACAGGCATGACCTCGACAGGCTGAAAAACCGCTACGAATTTATCAATATCAAGCTGGATAAAACAGGCGGTCTGACAGAAGCCCTGCTTTTGAAAGAAGCAGCGCTCCAAGCTGGCTTCAAGGTTTTTGTCGGCTCAATGGTCGCAACCTCCCTGTCAATCGCCCCAGCGCTTTTGCTGGCACAGGATGTTGATCTGGTTGATCTTGATGGCCCATTGCTGCTGGAGCAGGACCGAACGCCCGGCCTGTCATTTCATGGCGCGATGATAAGCCCCCCCGATGCCCTTCTGTGGGGCTGAGGGTCATTTCTTACCAGTTTGTTAAGGGATTTGGTTAACAGTAGACCTTCAAACATTAACGAATCAAATGCCTGAACACTCATTGAACCCTTGCGAGCACGATTTTGACGCTATTGAAGCTGCGGTGATGGAAACATCGCGCGGCCGCTGGTTTCTGGCTGAATATCAGCGCCGCAACCGCAGCGCCGACACCAAGCTTGTGCTGGGCGCACTTTCAAAAATCGACGGCAAGCTGAACGTATCACCCACACCGGCCTCGGCGGTTGATACGAGCTATCTCAGCGGTATCAGCGAAATAAATGGGGCCATTGAAACCCTGCACCGCGATCTTGCATTGCTGCAAAAACGCGGCGCTCATTCGATAACGGCAAACGCATCAAGCCTCACTGCACTCGTTGAGCTAGATAACAGCGGCGCTGGTAAACTGGCCGGTGCAATCGAGAGCTTGCGTGAAGTGTCATGGACCATGCGCGAGGTCGGCACCAATCCAGAGTTTTGCAATACGATTGACGCGATGACAGCTGAAATCAGCGCCGCGTGCGGCGTTGACGACACATCGACAAAACGCGTTTCAAAGCTTGTTGGCACAATTGATTATGTGCAGCAGCGCCTCAACAAAATCACCGCCGAAATTGGCCTGCATTCCACAACAACCCAGACAAGTCCCGCATTGAGCGACCCTTTGGCTTTGTTTGCGGATGAAAATGTGGAGATCCCTCATCAGTCCATTCGTGCGGCTGCAGCTAAAATGATTGCACCTGCGCCAATCGAAGCCCAGCCGATCGCTATCAATCCGGCCCTGTTGTCATTGCCCCATATCCATGAAGCCTTGAAACGCGAATGGGCGCAGGAAACAACCACGACGCTTGCGCCAGAGCCCATTATGCAGACCATCGCGCCGCCCATACTGAATGAAAATGTCACATCGCTTGATTTTTCAGGGTTCAGTTTTGAAGAAAAGCTGGCTTTGTTCAGCTGAGCACGGTGCAATTGCACCCCGCGCTAAAATCCCTTAAATGCTTTTGATGATTTGCCGGAGGCGCTTCACGTGAAACTTGTTCGTTATGGCGCCTATGGCGGTGAAAAACCCGGTTTAATCGATGACGAAGGTGCGCTTCGCGATCTCAGCCATTTGGTGGGTGATTTTTCTGGCGTCCATCTGACATCTGATGTGCTCGATATGTTGTCAAAGCTTGAATTTGACATGCTGCCGAAAATTGACGGCAGTGTCCGCATCGGCGCCTGCGTTGGGCAGACACGCAATATCATCGGCATTGATAATGGCTTTGCCAAGCATGCCAACAAAGATATCGAAACCGCCAAGGGCGCGCGCGGTGAGCCTGTGCTTTTCAATAAAGCGCCTTCCTGCATTGTCGGCGCCAATGACCCGATCATGCTGCCCAAAGATGCAAAACACGTGGACTGGGAAATCGAGCTTGCAGTTGTTGTTGGGCGCAGGGGCTCACATCTTCGCGAAGACCAGGTTTATGATTATATTGCAGGCTATTGCATTTTTAACGATGTGACAGAACGCTTAGAGCAGCAAAATGGCGCTGGCCAGCTTGTAAAATGCAAAAGCGCGCCGACGTTCGGGCCTCTTGGCCCATGGCTTGTCACAACCGATGAAATTCAGGACCCGCACAAGCTTGAAATGTGGACCGAGATCAACGGCAAGCGCGTTCAGACCGCAAATAGCAGTTCGATGCTGTTCAGCATTCCCGAAATTGTCTCCTACGTTTCGCGCTATATGGCCCTTGAACCCGGCGATATTATTTCAGTGGGCGCCCCTTTCGGCAGTGGCTTTCAGCTTGACCCGCAAGTCGTTCTTAAAAAAGGCGACCGCGTCAAACTCGGAATCGATGGGCTTGGTGCGCATGAGCAAAAAATCCTTGCCTGGATCGACTAGTTACGCCCGTCCCAAAATTCATGAAAATGGTGGACAGGCCCTGCCCCTTTGCCAATATCAATCTGGTCGGCGGCAGCGATTGCAGCCGTAATCCATTTTTTTGAGACCCGCACGGCATCGACCAAAGACATGCCCTTTGAAACATGCGCGGCGATTGCAGAGCTGAGCGAGCACCCTGTTCCATGCGTATTTTTGGTCGCCAGACGCGGCGATGTCAGGCGTTCAATATTTTTACCTTGTACGAAAATATCTATACTTTCTGAACCATCACCATGCCCGCCTTTTAAAAGGACAGCTTGAGCCCCGCGTGTGAGCAAAGCTTGTGCCTGCGTTTCCATTTCTTCAATTGTGCTCGCCTGTGAGCACTGAAGCAGCGCAGCAGCTTCAGGCAAGTTCGGTGTGATGAGCGTGGCACGCAACATAAGCGTGCTCTGAAGCGCATTTACAGCGTTTTTGTCCAGCAGGCTGTGGCCCGATTGCGCGACCATCACCGGATCAAAAACGATCGGACAAGCAACGTTTTCAAGTGCTGCAAAAACCGTTGCAATTATAGTTTCATTTGCCAGCATGCCGATTTTGATCGCCCCAACATTCAAATCACCCAGCACGGATTGAATTTGCGCGGTAATGATGTCGGCAGGGAGAGCAAAAACGCTTTGAACACCAAGCGTATTTTGCGCTGTAACAGCCGTGATGACACTGGCTCCATAAACGCCAAGTGCCGAAAACGTTTTCAGGTCGGCCTGTATTCCGGCGCCGCCTGAACTGTCAGAGCCGGCAATCGTCAGTGCAATCGCCGTCGTCATGCTTCAACCCTTGATGCTTTCAGTGTCAGCAATGTCCGCTCCTGCCGCGCACGGACGGCATGATAATGCTCGCGGTAAATCACGAAAATTCCGGCGATAATGACAATGCCGCCACCCGTCAGCATTTGCCAGCTCGGCACATCTGAAAACACAAGCCAGCCAAAAACAATGGCCCAGAACAACGCCAGATAATCGAAGGGCGCGACAAGCGACGCGTCGGCATAGCGATAGCTTTGCGTGAGCAGAACCTGCGCAATGCCGCCAAGCAGCCCGATTGAAATGAGGATGATCCCATCAACGGGCGTAGGCATAATCCAGCCAAAAGGCAGCGTGGCCAATGACACCAAAGTTGCGCCTACTGAAAAATAAAACACGATGGCGGGTGTTTTTTCCGTCAATGTCAGACGTCGAACGGTTGTCATGGAAAAGGCTGATAACAATGCCGCAACGAGCGCCAACACTGAGCCTATCAGCGCAGCTTTGCTGGCTGTTGTGGTGAAGCTGTCAATAAGATGCGGGACAAAAATAAGAAGAACACCGATAAAACCCGCAAAAACCGCCGTCCAGCGATAGATACGTACTTTTTCATTTAACAGCAGAACGGAAAAAACCACGCCAAACAAAGGTGCGGCAAATCCAATCGCCGTCGTATCGGACAACGGAAGAAAAATCAGGGCGGCAAAACTGCAGAACATTGAGATGACGCCGCTGGTGGCGCGGGTCAGGTGCAATAATGGGCGCTTCGTGCTGAGCCCTGAGGGAAATTGTTTGCGCGCGAACAACATCGCCATGATCGGGAAGATCGCGAAAAAGGAGCGCGAAAAAACTAGCTCACCCGTTGGATAAATGTCGCTGACAAGTTTAATCAGCAAGCCCATTAGGCTGACGGCGAAAGTGGCGCAAACTCTGAAAAGGATACCTGTAGCGGGCTGCACAACCAAAGACCTAAACGTGACAAGAGGCCTTGTGGTGACACGATTTGCGCCGCGCGGCCAAGCTTCAAACGAGGAACAGCACCCGCTTTGCCCGACACATTTTATTTCAAACCTGACCGAGCGCCACCAGCGCCAGATTTTTAATACCCGTGCTTTGCAGCTTTTGTGCGGCACGCCCGGCGCGCAGACCGCTTCTGCAGCAGAGCACCACACGCTTTGAAACATCAAGCTGCGGGCGCAGTGACTCGATGTCATCAGGTAAAACCCGTAAAGCATTTGCGAAGGGTGAATCTGGCGCTTCTTCAAACCCGCGCACATCGACGATAATATCATCCGCAGTGACATCCGCTTCGGCAATAAACGGAAGTCTCAACATAGGCTCAGACGCAGATGAAAAATCAAAGCCACCAAAGCCCATAGAGAGCCCGTCAAACGATATGAGATGATGTTTGGCTGGTGTTAGTGCCAGAATAAAATGAAGCGCCATATGGGCCTCTAATGCGCCCAGAAGGGCCACCGCACTTCCCAGCACCCCAGCCTCGCTGCAGCTTTGCGCCGTCTCGGGGAAAAGCGGGAAAACCGCGCGGTAACTTGGCCCATCTCCGCAGAACAGGCCGGCATATCCGCCAAGCCCTATTACGGAAGCGCTGACAAGTGGTTTTTTCGAACGCACGCATTCATCGCTTAAAATATACGTCACGGCGAAACTGTCGGCGGCATCGATGACAAGGTCTGCCGCATCGACAAGCTGTGCTGCGTTCGCAGGCGTCAGCGCTGCATCGATAGCGCGGATGTCGATATCAGGATTGGCACCTGCAAGCGCAGCCTTGGCGCAAAGGGCTTTCGACTTGCCAAGGTCATCCATTTTATAAAGCGGCTGGCGATGCAGATTGCCCAGCTCAACCCGGTCATGATCGACTATGGTCAGCGTGCCGATGCCTGCCCCCGCGAGAAGAGGCAGAACTGTGCTGCCGAGACCGCCAGCGCCAATGACAAGGAGATGTGCAGCACCAAGTCGCGACTGGCCTTCAGGTCCAATTCCAGCCACCTGCATCTGGCGCTGGTAGCGGCTCATTCGTCAATGTCCGTTAGCGCCAGATAGGCCTCGACTTGTTGCTCGGGGCTTGGCGCGTTGACGACATCATTGACGACCGCAACGCAATCGGCGCCAGCATCGAAACAGAGCGGCGTGCGCGCAAGCGTAATGCCGCCAATGGCCACAAGTGGCGTTTTGCCGATCTGCTTTTTCCATTTGCCGAGCATTTCAGCGCCTTGCGGCGCGAAGGGCATCACTTTCAGAGTGGTTGGATAAATTGGGCCCAATGCGATGTAATCTGGTCTTGCGGCCAAGGCCTTTTCAAGCTCTTGCGCTGAATGCGTGCTGAGTCCCAGCTTCACGTCATTGCGGCGCAAGGCATCAAGGTCTGCTGTCTCAAGATCGCTCTGGCCAAGATGAACATAAGTGCAACCTTCATCAATCGCGAGTTCCCAGTAATCGTTCAGCACAAGCTGCGCGCCCATAGTGTCGCAGACCAGCTGTGAAGCGCGGATTTCATCACGCACCTCTTTCATGTCTCTGTCTTTGATCCGAAGCTGCACCAGTTTTGCGCCCGCGTTGACAAGCCGGCACAGCATATAGGCCGAGGGAGCAATCGGATAAAACCGCGGAAACGCTTTCATCGTGTGGCGGTGAGATCTTTTAAGCCTGAATGCCCCAAGCTTGCCTGACCCAAAACCGGTGTTGAAGGCGACGCCATATCGCGCGGCGCAATCGGGCCGGCTGCATGGGCAAGCCGCCCGGCGGCAACTGCAATGGCAAAAGCGCGCGCCATGTGTGCAGGGTTTGCCGCTTTGGCAACGGCTGTGTTCAGCAACACGCCATCATAGCCAAGCTCCATCGCGGCAGCTGCATGCGAGGGAACGCCCATCCCCGCATCGACAATCAATACCGCTTGCGGAAAATGTGCGCGCAATGTTTTCAGGCCAAACACATTGTTGAGCCCGCGTGCGGAACCAATCGGGGCGCCCCATGGCATCAGGACTTCGCAGCCTGCGTCGAGAAGCTTTCCGGCAATGCTCAAATCTTCCGTTGTGTAGGGAAACACTTTGAAACCTTCAGCTTGCAACTGCTTTGTCGCTTCGACAATGGCCAAAAGATTGGGCGAGAGCGTGTCGGCGTCGTTGATAATCTCTAATTTGATCCACGGCGTGGCAAAAACCTCGCGCGCCATTTGCGCGGTTGTCATCGCCTCCTTGACGCTGTAGCAGCCCGCCGTATTTGGCAGCACTTTGCAGCCCATGTCGCGGATCAGGTTCCAGAACGCCTGCCCGCTTAAATGGTCGGCGCCTTCTCGCCGCAGCGAGACTGTTACGACATCAGCCGCTGCCGCTTTTACCGCATCGGCTAGAATGGCTGGCGATGGATATTGCGCTGTGCCCAGCAGCAGGCGGGAGGCGATCTCGATTCCATAGAGGTTCATAGACACTGATATAGGACGGTTGGCCGCGCGTTCCAAGCAATATGGCAGGTTATTCGCGGCAGAGTTGCGCCGAATTGAAAAGAAAGTGTTTGGCAGTGGCTTGGGCGTTCGCTTGGATGAAAACCAGCCTCTGGCTCAAGCTTGAGGCGATCAATGAGTGCGAGAGCGCAAATGACTTTAAAATAAAAAAAGCCCGCCCTTCGCCGATGAATAAAGATGCCAGCCTCTCGCTAGGGCTCGAGGCGTTCGCGCTTAGGAAAGATGCCGGCCTCTCGCTAGGGCTCGAGGCGTTCGAAACTTAAAATATGCCACGGCATATTTTATCAGCTGCGCTGTCGTTTCTCACCCACCCTGCATCGGGGCGAGGATTTCAATTCTGTCATTGTCGTTGAGCTTGGTGGCCGCGCGCGCCGCAGTCGCAACAAATGTGCCATTGACAGCCGTTGCAACAACTGCGCTGCCATAGCCAAATTCATTCAGAGCGTCACTTAAAGTTGACGCGCTGGCTTCACGCCAGATGCCGTTGACGCAGATCTTCATCTTTTTCCCCTGTTGTGCCGATAATAAGCGTTGCCGCCTCCTGCGCTAAAGCAGGCGCCGCCAGAAAACCGTGGCGGTAGAGCCCATTGATACTGATAAGATTTCCCTCGCGCGTGATACGCGGCAGGTTATCGGCAAATGCCGGGCGCAAGTCCGCGCCCGTTTCCAGAATTTCGGCTTCGGCAAAACCAGGGTGCAGCGTGTAGGCCGCATTCAGAAGTTCAACGGCCGAGCGCGTCGTGATTTTCGATTTTGATTCCGATTCAATTGATGTCGCGCCCAGCATGTAAACGCCGTTGCCGCGCGGCACGATATACAACGGGAAGCGCGGATGTAGCAGGCGCACGGGGCGATCAATGCGGATATCGGCCGATTTTACCACCATCATTTCGCCGCGCACGCCGCGCAAATCTTTCAAACGGTCGCGCGCGCCAAGACCACGGCAATCGATGACAATATCATTGCCCGATTGCGCTGATGCAACAAGCGGTGCGCCGTCAACGCCAAAACGAATGGCAACGCCGCGGCTTTTCAGTTGCGCTGCAAGATCAGCGAGCGCCGCGCGCGGATCGAGATGCGCCTCTTCTGGAAAAAACAGGGCTTTTGAAAACTGCCCTGCAAGGTCGGGCTCGACTTCAGCAATTTCGCGATTGCTGAGCCAAGAGTAATTGCGTGTGCGTGCGGCAAAACGCATCAGCTCGCCTTCATCGCGCGACGGCGCAACCACAAGGCTGCCTTTTTTCACCAGACCGGCAAAATGCGCGTCCCACCATTTCAGCGAGGTGATGCCCATTTGCGTGACGGCAGGTTCCAGCGTTTCATGCTCGCACCACGGGCTGATCAGACCGCCCGCCAGCATGGAACAGGCAAACAGGCCAAGCCGCGTCCCGCGCTCGACGATTTCAACCTGCAGACCATGCGCGGACAGCTCCAGCGCTGCCGTCAGCCCCGCAACCCCCGCACCGATGATGGTGATTTTCATAAACTAGATATAACGAAGAATCGTGTGCTTGTCATGGCTGATAACTAACCCGTCATTGCGAGGGCGAAGCTCGAAGCAATCTATTCTACATTCTTTAAAGATCAGAATTGATTGCTTCGCTATGCTCGCAATGACGATTATAAGTTCTATATTAGATTCTCTGACAATGGAGCTGTTATGTTCAATCTGGAATGGGACGATCTAATAGGGCACTATTGGAAAGGCCTTGACTCATACCGATCTGCGTTCTCAGACTTCGAACCCACTGCAAAACATCCTGGTGTGGGCAAAACTATTACACAAAAATTGTTTGAGCTAGGATTGTTGGAACGAGGGGAAAATACGCGTTACAAAGATTTTGGGCACTGCTACCGCGTAACTGATCTTGGCTGGAAAGTTTTACAGCGTGGTAAAAAAGCTAAGCCCCATCAGAAACCCAGAAAATTAAGGCAGCTCCCACCTAGACTTTCTGAACCACCGCCAAGGCTTAAATATTTACCCTAATGGCTCATTATCGCGAAAGCGGGAATCTGGTACACAAACATTGGCAATTAGGCGACATTATGCGTGTATCAGATAAGCTGGCTTTAATAGACAAAATAGGTCGAGAACTACAGCAGAAATTTAGTTACGCTGAGATTGATGAATTTCTCGGTGAATTTGAAATTCTTCCTCCACAAGACGTTAGCGTGAATAGCAAGTGGGTATATTCTAAAGCTGCACTACGCGGTGTTTCAAATAACACCTTATTAAAAATTGCTGATGAGTTAGATATTGACGCTTTAAAAACTGGAGTTGTAACAAGCATCGTACCTAGAAATTGGAAAGATAATAGTGATTTTCGATTGTTTGTAAGCCATATTTCTAAAGACAAAGACAAAGCTATGCGGCTCAAGGAATGCTTAGCTTCTTACGGTATATCTGGATTTGTAGCGCACGAGGATATTCTTCCCACATTAGAATGGCAAAAGGAGATTGAACGCGCTCTCTACACGATGGATGCTTTCTTAGCGATCCATACGCCAGGTTTTTCAAAAAGCGTTTGGACGCAACAAGAAATAGGAATTGCGGTGGGGCGCCGCACTAAAATCATTTCCTTAAAAATGGGCGAAGATCCTACTGGTTTTATTTCACATCAACAGGCCTTATCCCGCAAAAATCGTACCGCGGAAGTTATCGCCAAAGAAATAAACGATATTCTTGCAACTGATGATGTATCTTCTGCAAAATTAGCTGTAGCTAAAAAATCCAATAGCTGGCTAGATGATGAAATTCCTTTTTAAATAAATTATTCAATTTCACCCTAGAGGAAATTCAGTTGCTTTAATAGGATTGTCACTGCGCCAATTTTTATCCGCTTTTTTGAAAGCTTCAGCCATATCTAATAGGCGAATTAAACCTGCTGATTTGAGTTCATCTTGAAACTGGTTAACACGCTTGGAAATCAGTTGAGGTAAGCCTCCGACGCCCAATGTTTCCTTGTCAAATTCCAGCCATTTTTTCATTTGAATATTGATTTCACCTGTCATCTGATCAACTAGCTCATCGATATTTTTAGTAAAAAGGTTATATTCTATTCTAGCTACCGTTAGCGGCGGTCCATCCGAAGGATTTATCGCAGAATTGAGACGCTCCTGTAGAACATCAAGATAATTTTTGAAAACTGGTCTGAAACGTCTTTCTATAAAATCATCTAGGTCGGCGGTCATATTTTGGGATGCTTGCTTTCCAAGTAAATAAGCTTTTGAATCTTCAAGTTTGTTTTTTGCGCTAAAAAATCCAAACATACTCCCTACTCCGCCGCCTCGATATAGACCTTCCCACCCTTATCCTTGAACTCTTCCGATTTCTGCTTCATGCCCTCTTCGCGTGAGGCCATGTCGCGGATGTCTTGGGAAATTTTCATCGAACAAAACTTTGGCCCGCACATGGAGCAGAAATGCGCTGTCTTGTGCGCGTCTTTGGGCAGGGTTTCGTCATGGTAAGAGCGCGCCGTGTCGGGGTCGAGAGACAGGTTGAACTGGTCTTCCCAGCGAAATTCAAAACGCGCTTTTGACAGCGCGTCATCGCGCAGTTTTGCCGCCGGATGGCCTTTGGCAAGATCTGCCGCATGCGCTGCAATCTTGTAGGTGATAACGCCGGTCTTCACGTCGTCACGGTTGGGCAGGCCGAGATGCTCTTTCGGCGTGACATAGCAGAGCATGGCGCAGCCGAACCAGCCGATCATCGCCGCGCCAATGCCTGACGTGATGTGATCGTAACCCGGCGCGATGTCCGTGGTGAGCGGCCCCAGCGTGTAGAACGGCGCTTCGCCGCACACCTCCAGCTGCTTCTCCATATTCTCTTTGATGAGATGCATGGGCACATGGCCGGGGCCCTCGATCATTACTTGGCAACCTTTGTCCCATGCGACTTTGGTCAGCTCGCCGAGCGTTTCGAGTTCCGCGAATTGCGCCTCGTCATTGGCATCGTCGATCGAGCCGGGGCGCAAGCCATCGCCGAGCGAGAACGACACATCATATTTTTGCATGATGTCGCAGATGTCGCCAAACCGCTCATAAAGAAAACTTTCTTTGTGATAGGCAAGGCACCAACCGGCCATGATCGAACCGCCGCGCGAGACAATGCCCGTCATGCGCTTGGCCGTCATCGGCACATAGGCAAGACGCACGCCCGCATGGATGGTGAAATAATCGACGCCCTGCTCGGCCTGTTCGATCAACGTGTCTTTATAAACCTCCCAATCGAGTTTTGACGGGTCGCCCTTGACCTTTTCGAGCGCCTGATAAATCGGCACTGTGCCGATGGGCACAGGAGAGTTACGGATAATCCATTCGCGGGTGGTGTGAATGTTTTTGCCGGTGGAGAGATCCATGACCGTGTCGGCGCCCCAGCGGATGGCCCACACCATTTTTTCAACCTCTTCCTCAATCGACGAGGTGACGGCAGAGTTGCCGATATTGCCATTGATTTTGACGAGGAAATTGCGGCCGATAATCATCGGCTCAAGTTCAGGATGATTGATATTGGCAGGAATAATCGCGCGCCCGCGCGCAATTTCATCACGCACGAATTCCGGCGTGATCATTTTAGGGATGGAGGCGCCAAAACTCTCCCCCGTGGCCACGCGCTTGTTGAACTGCTCAACGGCCGCCGTGCGCCCGCAATTTTCGCGGTGCGCAACGTAAATCATTTCTTTCGTGATGATACCGGCGCGCGCATATTCGTATTGCGTCACCGGTTTTGCCCCCGTGCCACGCAAAGGCACGTGTTTCACGGTAAATGCATCCGCCAAATGTGTGCTTGCAGCATCGGCAAAGCCGTTATCGATCGCTTTAGCCTCGCGCCCCTGATAAGTCTCAAAACCGCCACGCTCTGTCAGCCATTCGGCGCGACTGCGCGGCAGGCCTTTTGTCACGTCAACCGTGTAAGACGGGTCGGTGTAAGGCCCTGATGTATCATAAACCCTTACTGGCGCTAGCTTTTGATCGCTGAGGACAATGTCGCGCACGGGAATGCTCATCCCTTCAACGGCGAGATTGCGTTTTAAAGAGCCGGGCAAAGGGCCGGTCGTCAATTTCAGATTCTGTGTGTCTTTGAGTTGAAAGGGCTTGTTCATGATGCTTTCCTGCGATAGCAAAGACTTAAGCGTTCTGGCCGGAAACACAAGTTTGGCGATTACGCGCGTAACCACATTTGTAGCTTAAAAACCATTGAAAGGTGTATCTCATGGCTGACAACATCAACAATTCAGGCGGAAACGACAATTCCATGCTCGGCTTTATCGTCGGCGGACTTCTTGTCGTCGTCGTCATCCTCGGAATTCTGTATTACAACGGCAGCTTCGGCACGCGCACGGATTCAACATCTGTCACCGTCGAAACACCATCAGCGCCAGCAATGACTGCGCCTGTTGCGCCAGCACCGACACCAGCGCCAGCCCCATCGGCTCCGCCAGCACCACCTGCTCAGTAATACAGCGGGTCAATCTCTGATTTTAAAACGGCGGACTTCGGTTCGCCGTTTTTTTTGCGCTTAAATCGAGAGGTCGCCATGTTAAGAGAATGGCGTAAAAATGGCTCTGATTTTTGTCAGGCGGCGGCACGGCGCGGCGTATAGCTCAAAATTGGCGCAAGCCAGCGCTCCGCTGTTTCTACGCTCCAACCCTTGCGCGCAGCATAGTCTTCAATCTGGTCGCGGTCGATTTTACCAACACCAAAATAGGCCGCTTCAGGATGCGCAAAATAAAGCCCGCTGACCGCAGCGCCCGGCCACATCGCAAAACTTTCTGTCAGCTGAATGCCGGTCAGCTCGGTTGCATTGAGAAGATCGAACAATGTCTGCTTTTCGGTATGGTCGGGCTGCGCCGGATAGCCCGGTGCTGGGCGAATGCCGTGATAACCTTCCTTGATCAATTCAGCAGGTGTCAGCTTTTCATCTGGCGCGTAGCCCCAAAAGTTTTTGCGTGCTTTTTCATGGCAATATTCGGCCATCGCTTCGGCCAGGCGGTCACATAAGGCTTTTGCCAAAATGGCGCTGTAATCATCATTGGCTTTGGCATAACGCGCCACTAGCGCCTGCTCTCCGATACCGGAAGTGACAGCAAAACCGCCGATCCAGTCTGGCGTGCCTGCAGGCGCAATATAATCGCTGAGGGCAATATTATGACGCGAGCTGTGGCGCGGCATTTGCTGGCGCAGCGTATGCAGAACGCAGCGTGTCTTTTGCCGCGTCTCATCTTCAAAAACAATGATATCATCGCCATCACGATTGCACGGCCAGAAACCCAAAACTGCGGATGTCTGCACGGCTTTTGTCGAAACCATTTCGCGCAGCATGGCCTGTGCATCATCAAAAAGCTGGCGCGCGGCCTCGCCGCTGCGGGGATCATCAAAAATAGCTGGATATGTGCCTTTAAGCTCCCACGTGTAGAAGAACGGTGTCCAGTCGATATAGGCAACAAGATCGTCAAGCGGAACTGAAAAAGTCGTGACGCCCGCAGTTGCAGGTTTAACCGGCGCATTTGCGCCAGCAAACGAAAGAGCCGGCGCATTGGCGCGCGCATCTTCAAGGCTAAGACGCTGCTTGTTGTCTTGCGCGCGTTCATGTTTTAGCGCGACATCACCATATTCAGCGCGAATGTCGCGAATAAAGCCCGGCGCGTTGTCTTGACTAAGAAGCTGCGAGGCAACACCAACGGCGCGCGAGGCATCGGCCACATAAATCGCCTGCCCCAAATCGTAATTTGGATTGATCTTCACCGCCGTATGGATCTTCGATGTGGTCGCGCCGCCAATCAGCAATGGTTTTTTAAACCCGCGCCGCTGCATTTCCGCAGCGACATGGCACATCTCATCGAGCGATGGCGTAATCAAACCCGAAAGGCCGATAATATCGACCTGTTCTTGCTCGGCGCGGTCAAGAATGGTTTTTGCCGACACCATGACGCCCAGATCGATCACTTCATAATTGTTACATTGAAGCACGACACCGACAATATTTTTGCCGATGTCATGGACATCGCCTTTCACAGTCGCCAGCAAAATCTTGCCGGCCGCCGGACGGTCTTTAAGGCCAAGCCTGATTTTTTCTGCTTCAAGATAAGGCTCTAAATGCGCCACCGCCTGCTTCATTACGCGCGCCGATTTCACGACCTGCGGCAAAAACATTTTACCGGCGCCGAACAGATCGCCAACATGGTTCATGCCCGCCATCAAAGGGCCTTCGATAACATCAAGCGGTTTTTTTGCAGCTAACCTTGCTTCTTCCGTGTCTTCGACAATGAAAGTTGTAATGCCATGCACAAGGGAGTGCTTCAGGCGATGCGCAAAATCGCCATTGCGCCATGACAGGTCAGGCCCTGTGCGCTCTTTTGTTTCTCCCTGAAAACGGGAGGCAAGTTCCAGAAGGCGCTCGGTCGCGTCTGTGCGGCGTGCAAAGATAACATCCTCAACGCGCTCCCGCATTTCGGGTTCAATATCATCATAGACTGTAATCTGCCCGGCATTGACAATGCCCATGTCCATTCCGGCAGCAACTGCGTGATACAAAAAGACAGAATGCATGGCTTCGCGCACAGGCTCGTTGCCACGAAATGAAAACGACAGGTTTGAAACCCCGCCCGAGACGTGAACATGAGGCAATGTAGCGCGAATTTCGCGCACAGCCTCGATATAATCGAGGGCATAACGCTCATGCTCTTCAATACCCGTCGCAACTGCAAAAATATTGGGGTCAAAAATAATATCTTCCGGAGGAAAACCTATTTTTGTCGTGAGAAGTTTGTAAGCGCGTGTGCAAATTTCAATTTTGCGCGCGGCGCTGTCAGCCTGGCCCTTCTCGTCGAATGCCATCACAACAACAGCTGCGCCATATTTTTGTGCAAGCCGCGCCTGATCGAGAAATTGCTGCTCGCCTTCTTTCAAGGAAATTGAATTAATGACGCATTTGCCCTGCGCGCATTTCAGGCCCGCTTCAATGATGCTCCATTTGGAGCTGTCAATCATGAACGGTACGCGCGAAATATCAGGTTCTGATGCGATCAGGTTCAGGAAATTGACCATTTCAAGCTCGCTGTCGAGCAGGCCTTCGTCCATATTGATGTCGATAATCTGCGCCCCCGCTTCCACCTGCTGGCGGGCAATAGCAAGAGCTTCGTTCATCTCATTGTTTTTGATGAGTTTGCGAAATTTCGCAGAGCCGGTGACATTTGTCCGCTCACCAATGTTTACAAACGGAATGTCTTTCGTCAGCGCAAAAGGCTCTAATCCAGACAGTCGCAGCAAAGGTTCAATATGAGGAACAGCGCGTGGCGGATGATGCAAAGCTGCCGTTTTGATCGCCGCGATATGATCGGGCGTGGTGCCGCAACAACCGCCGACAATATTTAAAAGACCGGCGCTGGCAAAACTGTCCAGCGAAGCCGCCATTTGCGCAGCTGTTTCATCATAGCCGCCAAACGCATTTGGCAGGCCGGCATTTGGATAGGCGCAGATCAGCGTGTCTGCCACTTTTGAAAGCTCTTCGAGATGCGGGCGCATGTCTTCTGCGCCAAGCGCACAATTGAGGCCAACAGCAAAAGGCCGCGCATGACACACAGAATACCAGAAAGCTGTTGGCGTCTGCCCTGACAATGTGCGTCCGCTTTTGTCTGTAATCGTTCCTGAGATAATCAGCGGAATATCTTTGCCACTTTTTTCAACGACATCCATGCAGGCGGCAATCGCCGCTTTGGCATTCAACGTGTCAAAAATGGTTTCGATCATGAGAAGATCGCTGCCGCCCTCAATCAGCCCGCGCGCAGCGTCATGGTAGGTGGCGTAAAGATCGTCAAAACTTGTCGCGCGAAAGCCGGGTCTGTTAACATCTGGCGAGAGTGAAGCCGTGCGGTTGGTTGGCCCCAGTGCGCCAGCAACAAAACAGCGCCTGCCCTGTTCCGCCTCGACAATGGTGCAGGCCTCACGCGCAAGCTGCGCGCTTTTGACGTTCATCTCAAACGCAAATTTTTCCATGCCGTAATCGGCCTGCGCGATTGTCGTCGATGAAAAGGTGTTGGTCTCGATAATGTCCGCGCCGCTGCGAAGATAGCCGAGATGAATGTCACGAATAATGTCAGGCTTTGTCAGGCTAAGAAGATCATTATTACCTTTGACATCTTTGTGCCAGCTTGCGAATTGCGCACCGCGAAAATCCTGCTCGTCAAGCGTATGTCGCTGGATCATCGTCCCCATTGCGCCGTCGAGTATCAGGATACGACGAGATGCAAGGTCGGTCAGATATTGCCGCGCTGTTAAACTCACTACTCAGCCGCTTCTGCCATTAACTGTGGCCGCACGCCCAAGAGATGACAAATCGCGAAGACGAGGTTTGCACGGTTCATCGTGTAAAAGTGAAAATGCTTCACACCGCGATTGTGCAGATCAGCAACCTGTTCGGCGCAGGTTGTGGTTGCGACAAGGGCTCTTGTTTGCGGGTCATTTTCAAGACCTTCAAAACGCTGAACAAGTTTATCGGGAATACACGTATTGCATGCTGCCGCAAATTTAGCGGTTTGTTTGAAATTTTGTACGGGGAGAATTCCAGGAATGATCGGAATGGTGATGCCGCGCGCGCGCACTTTTTCGACATAATCAAAAAACGTATCATTTTCAAAAAAGAACTGCGTAATGGCGCAATCTGCGCCTTCATCGACCTTTGCCTGAAGCGCATCAATATCGGCGTCCAGAGAAACAGCCTCGGGATGTTTTTCAGGATAGGCGCCGACACAAACTTCAAACGGTGCAATGTCCTTAATCGCTTTCACAAGGTCAGATGTGCGCTCATAGCCGTCCGGATGTGGCACAAACTGTGTGCCGGGACCGCCGCACGGGTCGCCGCGCAATGCAACAATGTGCCGAACGCCGTCTTCCCAATATTTTGTGACGATGTTCTTGATTTCGTTTTTTGAAGATCCTGCGCAAGTCAAATGCGCCGCAGGGCGAAAGTCTGTCTCGCCAATGATCTTGCGGACAATTTCATGGGTGCGGGCGCGTGTCGATCCGCCAGCACCATAAGTAACGGATAAAAAACGCGGATCGAGCGGGCCAAGCCGTTCAATGCTTTCCCAGAGGATTTTTTCCATGTCCTCGGTTTTTGGCGGAAAGAATTCAAAAGAGACATTGAGATCGCTCATGAGCGCGCTCCTGCTGTAAGGCGCAGCGGCGCTTCCGCGCGGGCAGCGCCCTCAGCTTGTGCAAGCCAGATGGTGACTGTCAGCGATTTGTTTTTGGCAGCGCCTGCACGTTGCAAATCCTGCACTTTTGTCAGCTTGAGGCCCGTATCGCCGATCCATTCCTGCATCTGCTGATGGGAAAATCCAAGGCGCCTATGGGCAAACTGCTCACGCAGGAAGTCGTTCTCATGCGGTGCAAAATCAACAATCAAAAGACGCCCGCCGGGTTTCAGAACACGTGCTGCTTCTCCCAGCGCGCGCGATGGCTCTTCCAAATAATGCAAGACCTGATGAAGAGTTATGAGATCAAACGCGCCCGGCGCGAAGGGAAGCGCGTATACATCCGCCGGGCGCACCTGAATATGGCGATGAAGGCCACGCTCTAGATTAGCGCGTGCGACAGACAACATGGCGTGTGAAATATCGATACCGACACTGCGCTGCGTGTGTTTGGCAAACAGCTCTAACAGGCGACCTGTTCCGGTGCCAATATCGAGATGGCTGTCAAAAATCTGCGAGCCTGCAATTTTCTGGATAACGTCTTCAACCTGTTTTTCAGAAACATGAAGAGAGCGAATTTTGTCCCATTCAAGCGCAACATTTGCAAAATAGTTTTCAGCGTGGCGCTCGCGTGACGCGCGCGCTTTGGCAAGACGCTCGCGATCGCGAACAAGCTGCACATCACTTGCGTCAAGTGCCTGCAGCATCAGATGCAAAAGCTTTGCACCCTCGCCTGCACGCGGAAGACTGTAATAGACATAAGCCCCTTCACGGTAACGGTCGATCAGATTGGCATCGTGCAGCAGTTTCAGATGGCGCGAAATGCGCGGCTGACTCTGGCTTAAAATATCGGTAAGATCCGAAACAGTGAGATCGGTTTCAGACAGCAAAGCCAAAAGACGCAAGCGGGTTGATTCACCAGCAGCGCGCAATATTGCCAAAACGGTTTCAAGTCTCATCGCCATGTCATTTTCCAGATATACACATATCTTTATATGGAGAATCCGAACATGGCAAGACACGTCTGTGGATGGACTAAGCTATTGATTTTACTTATATTTTATCTAAAAGGCGGTTCATCAAAAGAGCGCAGCTTGCGCGAATGAAGCTGTTCCAGATTGTTTTTTAAAAGACGCAAAGCATGGATGCCAATCATCAGATGGTCGTTGACAGCACGTTCATAAAACGCATTTGCCGAACCTGGTAACTTGATCTCACCGTGCAGAGGTTTATCGGAGACGCACAGAAGCGTTCCGTAGGGCACGCGCATACGATAGCCCTGCGCGGCGATGACGCCGCTTTCCATATCGACAGCGACCGCGCGCGACAAATTAATCCGTCGCCGCTCCTGCTGCCAGCGCAACTCCCAATTTCTGTCATCATAGGTGACGACCGTTCCGGTGCGCAGGCGTTTTTTAAGGGCGTCGCCATCATCGCCTGTGACTTTGGCAGCTGCGGCCTGAAGCGCCTGTTGTACTTCGGCAAGCGCGGGAATTGGCACTTCGACGGGCACAAGCTCATCAAGAATTTTATCGCGGCGCAAATAGGCATGCGCCAAAACATAATCTCCGATACTTTGCGCGCCGCGCAGGCCGCCGCAATGGCCGACCATCAGCCAGCAATGCGGACGCAGCACGGCAAGATGGTCTGTCATATTTTTAGCGTTCGATGGCCCAACGCCAATATTGACCATCGTAATGCCTTGGCCATCTTTTGTAATGGCGTGATAGGCCGGCATCTGGAAACGTGACCATTGTGAAAGCGCCGCGCGTTTGCGTGCTTCATCTTCTTCAATATCGGGGGTGATTTCGATATTTCCGGGCAAGATGAGTTTTTGCAGGCGTCCTGCCTGCAATTCCTGAAGACCCCACTGCACAAATTGTTCGGTGTAGCGCTGATAATTTGTCAGCAGGATCCACGGCTGTACATGGCTCCAGTGCGAGCCTGTGTAGTGGATAATCCGGCGCAGCGAATAATCGACACGCACCGCGTCAAACAGGGAGAGCGGATGCGCCGCATCGCGCGGCAATCTCTCATTGAACAACCCGTCGACAATTTCATCGCCGAACAAAGCAAGCTGTGGAATTGGAAAATAGCGCGCAAGCTGCGAGGCATCGACCATGCCTTGTGTCAGCTCATCGCCGCTTTCAACAACATAGGGATAAGGTATCTCCTGTTGGCTGCGCCCGACAGACATCGTGATGGCATAATCTTTTTTGAGCGCATGCAGCTGCTCTAAAAGATAAGTTTTAAAATAAGCGGGCTGCGTCACTGTGGTTGAAAACGGCCCCGTGCCCTCAAGCCGCGCAAAAGCGCGCTGCGAGGGATGCGGCTGGGCGTCAGCGCCCCGCTCAATACTTAAAAAGGGATAGCAGAATTGCCGGCGCTCTTCAGCGGTAGGCGCAATCTTTGTCTGGCCATAGCGCGCCAGCGCTTCACGCAGCGCGGATGTAGCGGATTGATGAAGCCTGACAAGCTCTTCGACAGCCTGTTCAGGCTCGACTATAATCTTTGGGGAAAGTTGAACAGATGATTCCATTCATCTCATCATAGCAGGGGTTTCCTAAAGGCGCTATTAAACAGTCTTCGTAATGCAAAGCTTAAATAAAAACCTCAAAACAGTGAGATTATTGTGACCTCTCGTAGCGATATCGAAAAGCGGTTGTGGAGCCTTTGCCCTGTTGCGCCCCTTAATGACGCAGAGGCCATTCTTGACCGGCTTCATACCCGCAAAAAAGGTCGGCTTCCTCCTGCGGTCACCCTATGGCTTACTGTTGTGGCCCATATTCGCCATTGCCATACCGATTATGACGCCCTTCTTAACGAGGGCTATGAGCAGGACGCCGCGCGGCATTTCACACGCGAGCCGATCAATGCCGTCCTCAAGCGATGGGGTTGTACGCGTGAAGTGGATGGCAAGGACGACACGCCCCTTCTTTAAAATACAACACAGTAAGGTCAACGGCTAAGGTTAAATTGCGCAATTCGTTGATATAAATAGGCAACGATTCATAATTGAGCCATGAGTGCTCAACTTGGTGCATTGAACGGGCAAAAGCTGCAGACAAAAGGTATCGCGACAAGCGAAACCCGTGCTGACGCGCGCTCTGTTGCAACATCATCCTTGTACGATAAAGAAAACAGTATTGCTTCGGATGGGCAGGAAATAGCTGCGACATTTGACACTGCCATTAATGGGACAAAACGCGCACCCAAAAAACAGGCGGCACTCATTGAAAAATCAACCGGCCATTCTTTGCAAAACAATGACGCTGAAAATGAATTGCCGACTTTAGACAGTGTACCTGAGGATAGTCACGAGAAAAAGAAAGGCAATTCTAAAGTTTTAAAGAAACTCAAACCTGATCAAATATCTGGCGAAGACAACAACGTCGACATTGATAAAAAGCTTCAGGATATCGCATCGCTGATGAGGTTTTGGCCGCAGTCTGCACAAAAGCCGAAAGTTGGCGCACAAGAAAAGGCATCAAACCCAATTGAGACGCAGTTCGAAATCATCGAAAATATGCTGTCCAGCGTCAAAGAAAAATTTGAATTTTATAAAACAAAAATCACTGGCGTACCCGTATCTTCCTCGCTTGTGCAATCAACGTTTCAGGTTCTCGATAATTTTGTAAGTCTGCTTGTTCTAATAAAAAATGAGCCAAAAACGCTAGAAAAACTGTCGCAGTTTTCTGAAATCGTTAGACAAATTATTTCAAATTTTGAAACTCAGACAGATCTGCATTTTGCAGCAAAGCAGCCAGAAACCAATTGCCTGAAAACTCCTTCACCGCAGACTTTGTCTCAGATAACGGATTTTGAAAGTATTGATGCAAAACACAGTGCTCTGGGTGCTTCAACAAACTTCGACCTCACCTATAATCAAGAAAAATTAAGCCGTAATAACAATGGGCAACAAACAAGCACAATAACAATATCGTCTCAAGTTTTTGAAAATGCAGCACGCATTGCTTCGCCACTGCGCACATCTGATGAAAAAGCGAGTACAGATAAGGCCTCAGCCTTCAACATTGCAAATCGCATTGATGTTTCGGCGTCATCATCGACAGGTGATGACGCGCAATCGCAACAAGGTGGGCAAAATTCGCGCGAGCAAGAACGCCAATCGCAAGACGAGAAAAAAATCCCCGAATTTTTGCTTAATGATGATCAGAAAAAGACTAAAATATCCTAGCGTGCGAATTGGCGATAAGTCACACGCTTTGGATTAACGCTATCCTCCCCCAGACGACGTTTTTTATCGGTCTCATAGTCTTCGAAATTTCCCTCAAACCATTCGACATGGCTTTCGCCTTCAAAAGCCAGCATATGCGTGGCGATGCGATCAAGAAACATTCTGTCGTGGCTGATTATAACTGCGCAACCCGCATAATCTTCAAGTGCTTCTTCAAGCGCCCGAAGCGTTTCGATATCGAGATCATTGGTCGGTTCATCAAGCAGCAAAACATTGGCGCCGCTTTTTAGCATTTTGGCCAAGTGCACGCGGTTGCGCTCTCCGCCTGACAATTGGCCCATTTTCTTTTGCTGGTCTGGACCTTTGAAATTGAAGGCAGAGCAATAACCGCGCGAATTGATTTCTTTTTTTCCAAGATAGATGATGTCATTGCCGCCTGAAATTTCTTCCCAAACGGTCTTGTCGTCATTCAGCGCGTCGCGTGACTGGTTGACATAACCAAGCTGGACACTTTCCCCAATTTTAATGTCGCCGCTATCAGGCTTTTCTTCTCCCGTGATCATGCGGAAAAGGGTTGTTTTACCTGCACCGTTCGGGCCGATCACACCTACAATACCACCGGGCGGCAATTTAAAAGAGAGATCGTCGATCAGCAATTTATCGGGGAAGCCTTTGCGCAGCTCCGAAAAATCAACGACATTCTGGCCAAGGCGTTCAGCCACCGGAATAACGATTTGCGCGGTGGTCGGGTTTTTGTCGGCGGCCTGTTTTACGAGATCATCATAGCGCTGCACGCGTGCCTTGCTTTTGGCCTGACGCGCTTTTGGCGACGCGCTGATCCATTCGCGCTCACGCTCTAACGCTTTCTGGCGCGAGGCATCTTCGCGCCCCTCTTGCGCAAGGCGCTTTTGTTTTTGCTCTAGCCAGCTTGAATAATTGCCCTCATAAGGAATACCGCGGCCGCGGTCGAGTTCCAAAATCCAGCCGGTGACATTATCGAGGAAATAGCGGTCGTGCGTCACAATCAAGATTGCGCCAGGATAATTGCGCAGGTGAGCCTCTAACCACGCTGTTGTTTCCGCATCAAGGTGGTTGGTCGGCTCATCAAGAAGAAGCAGGTCGGGTTGTTCGAGCAAAAGCTTGCATAAGGCTACACGGCGCTTTTCGCCGCCAGAAAGTTTGTCAACCGACCAGTCATTGGGCGGACAGCGCAATGCATCCATCGCCTGATCAAGCCTGCTATCAAGATCCCACAGGTTTTGCGCTTCAATCTCGTCCTGCAGCTGTGTCATTTCATCAGCTGTCTCATCCGAATAGTTCATTGCCAGTTCGTTATAGCGGTTGAGCAGGTCTTTTTGTTTGGCCACGCCAAGCTCAACATTTTCGCGGACCGTTTTTGTGGTGTCGAGCTGCGGTTCCTGCGGCAGATAACCCACCGTCGCACCATTGGCGAGTTTTGCCTCGCCGCTATATTCCGTGTCCAGCCCGGCCATGACTTTCAGCAAGGTCGATTTACCGGCGCCATTAATACCCAGCACGCCGATCTTCGCATCCGGATAGAAGGACAGATAGACATTGTCTAAAACCTTTTTTCCAGTTGAGAAGGTTTTAGAGACACCCTGCATATTGTAGACATATTGCCGCGCCATAAACTGCTCAATTCCTGAGTTAAAAGAAAAGAGCTAGCGCAGGGTTGGAAAAGAAGCAAATTTAGCTGTCTTCACCAAGTGTTGCAGTCCAGATATGCTCTGTCAGTGTTGAGCCACCCCAATAACCAACGGCTCCGCCGACGAATTCACCTACACCAACGCCAATGGCTCCGGCTGTAAGCCCGCCTGCCGCTGCGGTGACAACAGCGCCAGGTCCGGTTTCGATACCCGCGGCACCGCCGCCAATGCCGCCAACTGCAACGCCAAGTAAGCCCCCCAAATAGCCACCAATCTGACTTCCGATAATGGCGCCTCCGAGTCCGCCAATATTGACAACCGTTTTGTGGCCAATGCCAAA
The DNA here is from genome assembly GCA_965247525.1 of Hyphomicrobiales bacterium. Lineage (GTDB taxonomy): Bacteria > Pseudomonadota > Alphaproteobacteria > Rhizobiales > UBA4765 > JAZKID01. Next base: position 1,879,729 of record OZ252015.1, on the reverse strand, counting down.
ATTCCAGCCTTTGCCGATGCCGGGAATATAATCGCCCGCATCAATCGCGTAGCCGCGTTTTTTGGCACGTATCTGCGGGTCTGCTGAGTTAATGGCATCACCATCTTCACGGACACTTGAGACCATACCGTAAATTGAAGCAACAAGACCAACAGCACCTAAAGTTTTGAAAGCACTTGAGGCATGCCACTCGCTAATTGCCGGCGTTATGGTTTTTATTGGGCTCTCCCAGATTTTTCCGAGAGTTTCAGTAAAGCCGCTTGCTTTTGGTGGCTCAAGTGGAATTGAAACTGTTTTGCCAGGTGCATTTTCAGAAAGAACCCAGCCATCCCGCTGTGCAGGCATTGGCATAGGTTGATCAAGATAAACGCCGTTCTGGATCTTTGTGCCCTGCCTGATAAAATAATCAGATTCCGCAGGCATGTCGCCAAGTTTATAGAATGTGGAACGGCCAGGAATTACGTCACCCTGCTTCACATTGAAAATCTGTGACTTTCCAAACTTACCTGCAATGCGGTTCCATCTTGAGTTTTTAAGAAAGACGACACCGTCTTCGGGCGCACTAAAAACAGGCCGGAACCGGCTTCCGGATTTTAAGGCTTCGGTTTCAGCACCGAGCATGCTGACAAATTCGTTGCCTTTCACGAAACCATTAGTTTCCAAAACCAAATTGCTTTTGAGAACAGGTTTACTCACTTGCGTGATTCTTTCGCCTGCGGGCACGGCTCGGATCAATTCGTTATTAAGAATTCCGTTTTCTGTCGTGACGGGAACTGTTGTACGAAACAAGCTTGCATTTTTTACAACATACGTTTTTTCAACGCCAAATTTGCGGAAGTTTCCTGCAAATGCTTTTCCAATTTGATAAACACCTTTAACGGGACTAAAAAGTGTTCTTGCAACAAAATTCATCGGGTAGGTTATCGGCGCAAATTTATAATCCATGATGGCCATACCACCGTGAAAAATGTCTTTTGATGCTGTGACCGCGATATCTTTCGTAAAACGAGCAGAAGAAAAAAGCGCGTCTTTTCCACCATTGTATAGTTGAAATGCACCCATCTTTCCGACCTTGAGCGGGCCTTCTGATTTTACGAATTCCTGTGCGATCTTGAAACTTGATGGGCGTATTTTAGAAAATTTAATTAAAGTGGGACCAACACGCTGCGGTAAATTCAAAATTGGGGTTTTTACCGCTGTGTATGTTTGCGAGCCTCGCACCAGACCGTAATAATTGCCCGGCGTCAGAACAAATTCAGATATGGGTTTTAGTTTCTTTTTTGTATCTTCAGACACAAAGTCTTCAAACCCAAAAAGATCAACGGCAGGGCCTTTTTTTTCACGGCGCTTAACAGGCTCAAGCTTTTTTTTGTTGGCGGCTGGTGCTTTTTTGTCCTGTTCCTTGGTTTCGGGCGCACTGCTATTGCTATCTTCACTTGGCGTGCGCCGTGCGACCGGCTCAAGCTTCTGTGTGTTCGAAACATTTGAAAGCGTTTGTAGCATTAAATTATCCTATAAAATGTTCTAAAACCTATTGCAGATAGCTATCAAATTCGTCTTTGGACGTAAAAATTGTCATTTCCTGTTTGTCGTCTACAAACTTTTTCCAATTCAAAATTTGCTTTGTTGTACCTTTTGCGTCAACAAGCTGAATAATCTTCGGCTCAAATTGAGGCTTTGTATCATCGGCGTCGCTTGCAAATTTTGCCTTTTCTTCATCGGTCAGTTGAACAAACTCCCAGCCTTTCGCGGTTTTCACATATTTTGCGTAATAGCCAAGCAGGTTTCCTTCATCATCCCTTGATGGCTCAACGACAGGAACGTTTACGGTTCTGTTCGTTTTCGAATCAACTCTTTGTTCTGTCACAGGTTTTTTATTTTCGTCGAGAACCGGAACAATTGGAACCTGCTGAACATAGATTTGCTGTGTGGTTGACAACTCAGTCTTGAGCAAATTTCTTGTGTCAGTGATTTCTTTTCGAGCGGCATCGAAAACTGGTAAAAGACCGGATTTTTCAAGGTCGATTTTATCGCCATCGAGATAATCGTTCTCCAGTTTCAACTTTTCTGCGTCTGTCTTCGCTGCCGTATATTGCTTGACAAGATCATTCTGTCTTTTTGTTGAAAGCTCCCCATACTGCGTGCATGGTGCACTCACGGTTTTATCTTTTCCCGGCGCGCAAGCCATCATCAACGCATATTGCTTCAGCTGTTGTTCTTGCTCTTGCGTCAGTTTCTTTTCCGGAACGGGCGATGTGCTTGACGCAGGTGTTGCCGTTGGATCTGGGGAAGGTTGCGGTGTTGCCGTTGGACCTGGGGAAGGTTGCGGTGTCGCCGTTGGACCTGGGGAAGGTTGCGGTGTGGCCGTTGGACCTAGGGAAGGTTGCGGTGTTGCCGTTGGACCTGGGGAAGGTTGCGGTGTTGCCGTTGGACCTGGGGAAGGTTGCGGTGTCGCCGTTGGACTTGGGGAAGGTTGCGGTGTCGCCGTGGGGTCTGGAGCTTGCGTTGTTGAGGATGATAGCTTTAGAACCTTCTTAATCTCGCTCTCACCGTCGTCGATTATGCTGTTACCATCTTTCACATAAGACTCTTGAGACGTTATTTTGGCCTCTTTGTCCTCGCCCGCTTTGGTATCATCAGCTGTAAACTGCTCACGTCGGGCCACAAATTTGTCTCTGGTCGCATCAAATTGCGCTTTGAGCTCAGGCTTGGTGCTATAATCATCAACAAACTTATTGGCCCGCTCCTGTAATGCATCTGTTGCAGCATTAGCTGTTTTCAAACGTTCATTAACGTCGGATGCCGGAGGCACTGCTGCATCTTCAGCCATAAGCGGCGTGTTCGGGCTGTCTTTTGGCATCGGCACACCCGCGCGGCGCTGGCCTTCCGCAAGCCAGACATCGCTAACCGACTTCGTGATGCCGGCGTGTTTTTCGGCTTTCGTGCGCCAGCCGCCCTCTGTTTTAAGCGCCCATTTTACAAGGCCGCCATCAAGCTTTTGACCTGTTTTTTGTGCTGTATCTTTCGCAAGAAATTCGGCAACGTCCATCTCCTGACCATCATCGCTTTCGACAAGCGCGCCTGTGTCCTTGTCTTGTGCCACTTTTACTTTTGATGGCAGCTTGATTGCGCTCTCTTGCAAATCAGTTAAACCTTTTTCGTCAAGATTCTTGACGCTGTCCCGTTGGTCCTGGTTTGCTTTTTTAATTTTCGCAACCTGTTCATCAAGCGATGTTTTCGTTTTTTCTTTGTCTGCAGGCTTCGCTTTTTCGAGAGCCGCTTGCGCCTGCTCGTCGATTTTGCCTTGTGCTGCGGTAAATTCATCATCCGTCATTTTTGCCAAAGCTACTTTTTGCGCTACTTCCGCATGTTTTGCAGTGACGAAACCGGCCGTATTTGTTTTTAATGCTTGATCAAATTGAGCAGCGGTAATCCCACTTTTGTGACTTTTAGACGATGCTTTGTGGCGCCTGATGTGGTGACCCATGATTTAAAATCCCTTAAAATTTAATTCAAACTGCTTATAAGTATATGAAAACATTAATCATTTTTATTAACATACCTTTCGGCGTTTGCCAAGTTATTCCCTCATGTCAAAAAATCATGACATTTTAACGAAGCTGGATTAGGCATAATGTGTCGGGCCTGTAGCTCAATGGTTAGAGCCGACGGCTCATAACCGTCTGGTTGCAGGTTCGAGTCCTGCCGGGCCCACCACTCAAATCAAAAAATCGATTTTGTGAATCGATTGTGCTTCAAATGCAAATGCAGTTATAGGTGTCGCAGTTTTTGGATGTGCCGCGGTAGACCATTCACAGCCATTCTCCTGCCTCAATGAGCACATATATCATGCTAAATTTTAGGAGATGCCATGCGCATTATGTATGCTTGTGTTTTACTGTCAGCTTTGTCAGGGGGTGCACTGGCCCAGTCACCGCCTCAGCTCTCTAAACTTGCTTTATCGGCCAGTGAATTTGTCAACGTAGAGCCCGATCAAGCGACACTCAACCTTGGCGTGGTCAATCAGGGCAAAAATGCTGCTACGGCTTTAACTGCCAATTCAGATGCGATGCAAAAAGTAATTGAAGCCTTGAAAGCTGCGGGCATTGCCAGCAAAAACATCCAGAGCTCTCGCCTGTCTTTGCAGCCGCAATACACCTACAAGGAAGGCATGGCGCCGCTGCTCAACGGTTATCAGGCACAAAATACAATCACTGTGACGATTGATGACTTGGCAAAAACCGGCAGCGTGCTCGACAAGGTCACGGAGCTTGGCATCAATTCAGTCGAAGGCCCCCATTTTCAGATCAAGGACAGCAATAAAGCCGAAAACGAGGCACGCCAAAAAGCTATGGAAAGTTTGAAAACCAGGGCGCAGCTTTACGCCAATGGGATGGGTGTGAAACTTGGTCGTATCTTAAACCTTTCAGAATCAACCTCATCGCCGCAACCTATGATGAATTACGCTGTCGTGGAATCCATGGCGCCGCGTTCAAAATCCGTTCCTGTTGAAGCTGGAGAATTGCGTGTCAACGCACAAGTTACGGCCGAGTGGGAAATTTTACCGTAGAAAATTCAAGCGGCTCCAGACTCTGACAAAAACCTTGCATTTTTTTCACGGACCAGTGCAGCGCTGTCATCATACAAGGATGGCAAAAATGTATAGCGCTTTCCAGATGTAATTCGCTTTGCTTCGTGAAGCAGAGACGAAGAAAATACATAGGCTGCACCCGGCTCTGGCCGATAGAGCGATGTGGTGTATTCTGGAAAAACAAGCTCGCCGCCTTCATAATCCTCATTCAGGTTGAGCGACACCGAAAAACGCCTGTGCGACAAAGCTTTTGTCGCGTTGTCGCGATGCGCCTGAAAATGCGAGCCATAGCGCGCATCATAGCACGCAACAAGAAATCGCTCGATCCGCACGGCATTAAATTGAAACGCTTTATGAATTTCTGGCAACACGCGCCTTTGAAAGCGTGCGCGAATTTCACGCACGACGCGCTCATCGTCAATCGCCCAGTCATGACGATGTTTGATGCTGTGATTGATTTCAGAAATGGTCCGCCCGTCTTTTTCGCTGACAAGATATGAATCAGCGCCGCCATGATCGTCATAGGCCGCAATCAGGCCTTTACAAAAGTCGCGCTCGAAAACATTCGGGATCATCAGCACGGGCGCCTGAAGGCCTGCTGAGATTGCTGGTGACGGCTGAGGCTGTTTTGACAACAGTGCAAGAACTTCATCGACATGCCGCGCCGGGTCTGTGACAGGCACGACAGCCACGACCCGTAAAGCATGATCGAGAACATATGTGGTCGGCGCATAGCTGATGCTGTGCTCGTCAGGCACAAGCCCAAAAATACGGGAAATGCGCCGGTCAAAGTCGAAAAAAAGACGAACACCGTCAAGTCCCAGCGTTGCGGTAGCCTGCGCATCGTTGAGGTCGATTGTGACAATTGCCAGCAGCGCGTTTGCACCATCAAACCGGTTTGCATGATCAAAAAAACCTTTTGCGACAGCTGCAACAGGCTCAATCGACAGGCTGCCCAAAAAGCTTAAAACAACATAACGGCCTGCCAGTGTTGAAAAATCGACATCGGGCTGGCGGTCGCTTGGCGCGCGAAACCACGGCACCGGATCGCCCGATGCAAATGGCGGCGACAACGGCTTGGGCGCGTTTTCTGGCATTTGCGGCAACAACATGCCGTTCAACAACCCTGACATCATAACTCCTTGAACCTTCTATTGAAGCGTATGAGCATTTAGAATTTGTAAACTCTCTTTCTGAGGGGAGCATTAAGCGCCATCTGCCAGACTTTTTTCATTCAATGGCGTGTGAAAGCAGACGAAATGCAGCAAAGTATTGGCGATTACGGACATATCGCAGCAGGTTCTCCGCTAACAGCGCAGCGCCGCATGCTGGAAATGCGCCTCAAGGAAGCACGTGAAAAGCTGTCTTCCGACACTGGCACGCGTCCTGCTTTCGATACCGAGCTTGCGTGCGAATATACACGCGCCAAACTGCGCACATCCCTTATCGCGCCAACACTTCTTGTCGCTGTGTGCGGCATTGGCTCACTTTTTCTAAAGCCCATGCCGCTTGCTATATGGCTGGCCTGCGCCTTGTCGGTGCATTTCATCGTTTTGTTTGGCGCGCGGCTTTTCCTGCGCAGTGACATGCAGCCTTTACGTGTGCGTGCATGGCGCCGCCGCTTAAGCATGCTTGAGGGCTTTCAAGGCCTTGTTTGGGCGGGGCTTATATTAACGCCTGTGGCGCAAGACCCAATTGCCGCACAGATTTTCCATTTCAGCGCCACTTTGTTTGTTGTTGGCCTTGGCACGCTGATGTCGTCCAGCCTTCCTTCCGCTGCCGTCGCCGGAAGCCTGCCGATGGTGGTCGCGCTGGTCTGCAGTTTCATTCTGAAAGCAGAGGCGTTCCCAATCTCAATGGCTGCTGTCGCCGTTTGCGCGGAAGCCTATTTTTTGATGCTGTCACAGCGGTTTCATAAACACGCGATCGACAAGCTCAATACACGTCTTGAAAAAGACAACCTGCTTGCAGAGCTTGAACAGACGAAAGCAACATCAGACGAAGCGCGTCGTCGCGCGGAAGGCGCAAGCCTTGCCAAATCACGCTTTCTGGCAACAATGAGCCACGAGCTGCGCACGCCCTTAAACGCGATTTTGGGCTTTTCCGAGGTCATGAAAAATGAAATTCTCGGCCCGCTCGCCAATGACATTTACAAAGACTATGCCAATGACATCCATAAATCGGGACAGCATCTTCTCAACCTCATCAACGAAATTCTCGATCTGTCGCGCATTGAGGCTGGAAAGTTTGAGCTGAACGAGGAAAGCGTCAATCTTGTCGGCACGGTTGAAGACAGCGTTCGCTTGCTCAAATTGCGCGCGCAAAGCCGCAGCATCAACCTCTCCGAAAATTACGAAGAGACAATGGTCAACCTCTGGGCGGACGAACGCGCCATCCGCCAGATCACGCTAAATCTTTTGTCGAATGCGATTAAATTTACACCTGCAGAAGGCTCCATCTATGTAAAAGCCGGCTGGACTGCGGGTGGCGGACAATATGTGTCCGTGCAAGATACAGGCCCCGGCATTCCTGATGATGAAATTTCAATCGTTCTGGCCAGCTTTGGCCAAGGCTCTAACGCGCTGAAAACAGCAGAACAGGGCGCTGGTCTTGGCCTTCCCATCGTGAAAGGCCTTGTCGATCTGCATGGCGGCACATTCACGTTTAAATCAAAGCTGCGTGTTGGCACGGAAGTAATCATCACGTTCCCGCCTGAGCGTGTCATGGCCGCCCTGCCCCCTGTGCAAGACAAAAAAGCTAAAAAAGTCTCCTAACACTAAAGCAGCGTCGAAAAAAACCGCGCGGCGATCAGACACAGATAAACGCCCAAAGCGAATTCAAGCCTGCGTTTAGAAAACTTGTGCGCCAGCCTGACACCAAGCGGTGTTGTAAGGGCGCTGAGTGGCCCCATCAGCAATAACGGCAGCACGGCAACAAAACCAAATGGCCACAAGGTCAACTGATCCTGAACTTTCATACCTGCAACAATGTAGCCAATCGCACCCGGCACTGAAACCAGAACGCCGACCCCTGCCGAGGTGGCCACCGCTTGATGGATCGTGCGTTTGTAGAATGTCAGCAGCATGGTTGAAAACACGCCGCCACCCATTCCCATCAGTGATGAGAGAAAACCAATCCCAAAGCCCTGCGCTTCTATCGTGAAATTTTTAGGCATTTCGGAGCCGAGCGACCAGCCGCGGTGTGTTCCAACCAAAAAACGTGTCGCTGTCAGAATGCAAATACAGACAAAAATGATTTTGAGTGCAAATGACGGAACGAATGACGCAATAAACGCGCCGCACAGTACACCTATCGGCACGGCAATCAGCCACCGCTTGAGCAAAACACCGTCAGCCGCACCGCGCTTGCGGTGGCCCAGATACGAGCGGATGGAAGTGGGGACGATGATCGCCAATGACGTGCCCAGCGCCACATGCATGCGCCATTCCGGCGGCGTGTCTGTCAGCCGTAAAAACTCGTAAAGGATAGGCACAAGAATTGTGCCACCGCCAAGTCCAAACAGGCCAGCAAGAAGTCCCGCGAGCACGCCGCCCATCGCCAGAAGCAGAACCGGAAAAACGAAAGGCTGGTATGTGGCAATTAACATCAGGCCGCCTCTTCAGCAACTTGCATGCTGACGCAGTTGACCGCTTTACGCCAGATATCAAGACCCGCATCCATCGCCATACCCTCTTCTGAAAGCATGCGCCGAAAAGCCCGCGCGCCCGGTAGCCCCTGAAACAACATCATCATATGGCGTGTCATCGAGTGAAGCCGCGTTCCAGCGGCAAGCTCGCGCGCCATGTAAGGCTCCATGGCTATAGCGATGTCAAAACGTGATACATTTGAAGCGGATTTGCCAAAGATTTTTTCGTCCACATCCATCAGCCGCCAAGGCTCGTGATAGGCTGCACGTCCCATCATCACGCCGTCGAAATGGGTGAGATGCGATGCCGCAGCTTCCAGTGTCAGAACGCCGCCGTTCAAAATAAGGGGAATGGTTGCAAAGTTGTGTTTCAGACGCTCCACACGTGCGTAATCAAGCGGTGGAATGGTGCGGTTGTCTTTTGGCGACAGACCGTTCAGCCACGCCTTGCGGGCGTGGATGATCATCCGGTCGACGCCTGCATCGACGCAGTGCTGGACAAAACTATCGAGATCGGCCTCGCTGTCCTGCTGATCGATACCGATGCGGCATTTGACCGTCACAGGACACGCGACAGCGTTTTTCATGGCCGCGATACAATCGGCAACAAGGCGCGGTTCCGCCATCAGGCACGCGCCAAACTGTCCGCTTTTGACCCGGTCCGAGGGGCAGCCGCAATTCAAATTGATTTCACAATAGCCGAACTGCTCGCCAATCGCAGCAACCTGCGCAAGCTGCTGCGGGTCAGAGCCGCCAAGCTGTAAGGCGACGGGCTGCTCTATGTCCGAAAAGCCAAGCAGGCGCTGCCTGTCGCCGTGGATGATGGCCGCACTTGTGACCATCTCGGTGTAAAGCAGGGCATTGGACGTCATTTGCCGGTGAAAGGCGCGGCAATGCCGATCTGTCCATTCCATCATTGGTGCGACAGAAAAGCGGAAGGGCGAAAACATGGCTTGAACTTTCCTTGAATTCCAAGTCTATGAAGGAGAACAGCCGGTCTGACAATATGCACGCACACCCACATGGCCACGGGGCCGAAAAAAGCCGCGCCGCTTTGATTTCGATCTTCGCATCGACAGGGCTTGTGGTCACAAAATTTGCTGTTGCGCTTATCACAGGCTCGCTTGCTTTGCTCGTTGAGGCCTTGCACAGCCTGATGGATCTTGGCGCGACCGTCATTACATATTTTGCTGTCCGCTGGAGCGACCGCCCAGCCGATGGCAGCCATCATTATGGACATGGTAAAATTGAAAGCCTTGCTGCGCTGTTCGAAGTTGCGCTGCTTTTTGCCCTCGCAATTTACGCAACCGTTGAAGGCGTCTCGCGGCTCATCAGCGATGCGCCTTCGGATGTCACCGCATCGCCGCTTGCAATCGGTATTTTACTCATTTCAATTGTCATCGATTTCTTCCGCGCGCGGGCATTGCAGGCGACCGCCTCAAAAACATCGAGCCAAGCGCTGGAAGCCGATTCCCTTCATTTTGTCTCCGATATGTGGGCGTCGATTGCAGCGCTTGCTGGCCTGATCGGCATTGCATCAGGTTTTGCCAAAGCTGACGCTGTTGCAGCGCTTGCCGTCGCGGTCATTATTGTCTGGATCTCTTATGAGCTTTTTATCCGGACCATCAAAACCTTGCTCGACGAAGCGCCTGCAGGCAGCGCTGATTTAATTGAGCGTATCGCAGCGGAAACCAGCGGCGTTGTCCGCGTGTCGCGTGTTCGTCTGCGGGAAGTCGGCGCGACCACATTTTGCGAAATTTCTGTCGATGTGCCGCGCAACCTGCCCTTGCCGCGCGTCGAACAGATTAAGCAAAACATTCGTAGCGCGACGGCAAAAGCATTTCCAAAAGCCGATCTGTCCATTCTGACCGAGCCCGTCGCCTTGCAGGATGAATCGATTGCTGAAAAAGTGATGATGATCGCCGCACGCCAGCATGTTTTTATCCACCACCTGACCGTTCAGCAAAAAGGCGACCAGATCGCCATCGGCCTTGATCTGGAAATTGACGAAAACATGCAGCTTGCCAAAGCGCATGACATTGCAACGCGTTTAGAGACGGCGATTGTTGATGATTTTGGTCCCGAAACGGAAGTTGAAACGCATCTTGAACCGCTCGAGAGCTTTTTTGAAATTACACCAGCTTCGATAGAGGCCGCTGCGGCAATGGAACGCTCTGTTCAAAAGCTGGCTGCCGAATTTCCACCCTTGACCAATATTCACGATTTAAGGCTGCGCGAGAGCCGCGCCGGTAAAATCGTTATCCTACACTGCCATGTGCCGGGCGCGCTTTCCGTGCGCGATGTTCATTTCGCCGTTGATGCACTGGAGCGCAAGCTGCGCGAGCAACATCCAGACCTCGTCCGCGTTGTCATTCATGCCGAACCCGGTGATGTTCCACATCTGCATTCCTGAAAGTTTAATCCAATGAAAACAGAAACACCGCATCTCGTTTATCTGAAAGACTACCAGCCGCCTGCCTTTGCGATCGACACAGTCCATCTCGATGTCCGCCTGCACGAGACACAGAGCGAAGTGCGCGCCTCTCTCGCGATTAGGCCTGTAGGTGCTGGCGCAGCTCTGCGCCTCGATCTTGATGGGATCGCGCCACACGAAGTGCGGATCAACGGCTCCATTCTTGAGCTTTCAGATTACACAATCGATCAAAAATATCTGACAATTGCGCAGGTTCCGGCCTCCGCTTTCACGCTTGAAACAGACACATTGATCAATCCGAAAAATAACACGCAACTCTCCGGACTCTATATGTCGGATGGAATTTTTTGCACGCAATGCGAGCCGGAGGGCTTTCGTCGCATCACGCCCTATCTTGATAGGCCGGATGTCCTCGCCAAATTCACAACGCGTATCGAAGGTGACAAATCAACGCATCCCATTTTGCTCGGCAATGGCAACAAGATCGAAAGCGGCGAGCTCGGCGCTGGCCGGCATTTTGCGGTTTGGGAAGATCCGTTTCCAAAACCGGCTTATTTGTTTGCAATGGTCGGCGGCACGCTGGCCTGTGTTAAATCAAGCTTTAAGACAATGTCTGGCCGCGAGGTTGCTTTGGAGATTTATGTCGAACCTGGCAAGGAAACACGCTGCGCCTGGGCGATGGAAAGCCTGAAACGCTCAATGACATGGGACGAGCAGGCGTTCGGGCGCGAATATGACCTTGATATTTTTATGATTGTCGCGGTCTCAAACTTCACCTTTGGCGCTATGGAAAACAAGGGCCTCAATATTTTTAATGACAAGTTGCTACTGGCCGATCCTGACACCGCGACAGACAAAGACTATGAGCGCATTGAGGCTGTTATCGCCCACGAATATTTCCATAACTGGACGGGTGACCGCATCACATGCCGCGACTGGTTTCAACTGTGCCTGAAAGAGGGCTTTACCGTTTTTCGCGATCAGGAATTTACATCTGACACGCATTCGCGCCCGGTCAAACGCATCGAGGACGTTCAGAAATTACGCAACACGCAGTTTGTCGAAGATGCCAGCCCGCTTGCCCACGCAGTGCGGCCTGACCGCTACAGCGAGATCAACAATTTTTACACAACGACGATTTATGAGAAAGGCGCGGAGCTGATCCGCATGTTGAAAATTCTGCTCGGCGCTGCAAATTTCAGAATAGGCAGCGACCTGTATTTTGATCGTTTCGATGGTCAGGCCGTGCGTATGGAAGATTTTATCGATTGCATGGCGGAGGCCGGTAAAATTGACCTGTCGCAGTTTATGCTCTGGTACAATCAGGCCGGCACACCGAAATTTGGTGTCACAGAAACATATGATGCGTCACAAAAACTTTACACGCTGGCCTTTACGCAAACCATACCTGACACACCCGGCCAAACATCAAAAAAACCGCATGTTATTCCGGTCGTGCTTGGACTTCTGGGCAAAAGTGGCGAAATTCCGCTTCGCGATGCTGCAGGCAAAACACTCAGCTCGAATTATGTTGTGGTCGATGAAGCCGTTAAAAGTTTTAGCTTTCAAGTCGACGAAAAACCATTGCCGTCTTTGCTTCGTGATTTCTCCGCACCCGTTAATCTCGACATTGCGCTTGATGATATGTCGCTGGCGCGCCTTGCCATGGAAGACAGTGATGCGTTCAACCGCTGGCAGGCCGTGCAGGAACTGGGCCTGCGCCATGTGTTGCCGTTAAGCCGCGGCGATACGCCCAAGACATCGGCATCTATCATTTGTGACAGCATGCGCAACCTTCTGCATGATGAAAAAGCTGAACCTGCGTTCCGCGCGCTCTGCCTTGCAATACCGACAGAGCTTGATATCTGCCGTGCGCTTGGCAAAAATGTCGACCCAGAACTGGTTTTCAAAGCACGCAAAAATCTGTTGTCACAGGTCAGCCTTGCGCTTCAAGAAGATGCTCAAAAAGTTTATCAAAGCCTCGCGACGCAAAACAGTTATGTGCCTGACGCCGAAAATTTTGGGCGGCGGTCCTTACGCAACACCCTGTTGAAGATAATGACGTTTAACGGCGGCGAAAACGCGCTGAGTATTGCGCAAAAGCAGCTTGAAAGCGCAGACAATTTAACAGACCGGGTTGCGGCGCTTGTTGCGCTTTCGCAAAACCCCGGCGACAAACGTGACAACGCGCTGCGTGCGTTTGAAAAGCGCTACCACAATGAGCCTCTCGTTCTTGATAAATGGCTCAGCATTCAGGCGATGGCCGATGATGATGCGACGATTGAAAATGTTGAGAAGCTCACTCAACATCCTGTCTTTTCATGGACAACACCCAACCGGATCTACGCGCTGCTGAATACTTTTGCCCAAAGCAATTTGTCTCAGTTTCATCGTGCCGATGGCGCAGGCTATGCTTACATCGCCGATTGCATCTTAAAACTTGAGCCGATATTGCCGCAGGTTGGCGCCAGATTAATGACGTCATTCCGCTGCGTCAGCTGGCTGGAGCCTCAACGCAAGGCGCTTGCGCTGGCACAGGTACGAAAAATTGCATCAACGCCGTCTCTGTCGGCTGATGTCGCTGATTTGTCCACACGCCTGTTAAACGGTTAAGTGATTCAATTGACTCAGCTTCTTGCAAAACCGCACTGCTCTCACGCTTGTGTGAGCAAAAGTTAATGAATTGTTTCTGGACAAGATTCGCTGAATCAATTTTACTAGGTGTTGATTCGACGCGCCCTCACGGGATGCGGCGAGAGGGGACTTCTTACAAACAATAAGGCCATCTAAATGGCACTTGCAGACATTGCTCTTGCGCGCACCCGTGCGCGCGAACTGAACGGGCTTGCCCGGTTGATCGCCCGTCGCGCTTATCAGCGCCTGATGGGTGCTGAAACCCTGTTGCAGCAGCTTGTACCCATACTGATTTTTGTTTTTGCCGGCATTCTCGGCGTGTCGGTTTTATCGCGGCTTTATGTCGACCGCATCGATCTGCAGCAGAGCGTTCACGAAAAGCTTCATGGCATTGCCAATCTCGTGTCGGCGGATCTTGAAAAGCATAGCGCCGACAAAGCCCGTATGGCAACATTGATGGACAGCAGCGAGGCCTTGGGCCAGCGCGAAAACATCCTGATGCTTGTCGATGACAAGGGAATGATTACGGCGACCACAGCGCCTGTACTGTTTCCAAAGAACACATTTTTCGATCAGTCCTTCCTGATCGACGCCCCCGGCTTTATCGCATCGCTTGGAGAGGTCATCACCGGCAAGACACCTTTTGCGATCGCAATTTCGCACAAGATCGACATCAGCAATGGCTCGCTGATTATTGCCCGCGACAGCCGCGCTGACCTTAAAATGTGGCGCTCGCAATCTTTGATGGCGCTTGGCCTGTTTTTCAGCACCAGCTTTGCCGTGCTCCTGCTTGGCTTTGCCTTTCACTGGCAGGCGCAGCGTGCTCGCGAAGCCGACACAATTTATGAATGCGTCCGCCAGCGTCTCGACACCGCCTTAAACAGCGGTGGCTGTGGTCTTTGGGATTGGGACATCGCCCGAGGCCGCCTGTTCTGGTCGGCCTCGATGTTCGAGCTTCTCGGGCTGGAACCCCATGACAATATCATCGATTTTGGCATCGCCGCCTCGCTTGTTCACCCCGACGATGCCGACTTCTTCCAAAATCTTGCAGGGCTTCTCGCCGCAGGTGAAAAAACAAATATCGACCGCGCCATTCGCTTTCGCCATGCCAATGGCCAATGGGTCTGGATCAGGACGCGCGCAAAACTGACCTATGAAGAAGACAGCAGCCTGCATCTGATCGGCATCGCCGTTGATGTCACTGAGCAGCGTTCACTGGCCGAGCGTAATGCTGCGGCAGATGCGCGCCTGCGCGACGCCATTGAGACCATTTCAGAGGCCTTCGTGCTGTGGGATGCAAGCAATCAACTTGTCATGTGCAACAGTAAATTCCAGCAGCTCCATAATCTGCAGCAGGAATTCACGCTGACAGGCACGCCCTATCACGAAATCGCTGCCAATGGCCGCCAGCCGATTATCAAAAGCCGCGTTGTCAATGATATCCGCACGGATGACGGTTCATCGACCTATGAAGCGCAGTTGGAAGACGGGCGCTGGCTCAACATCAACGAGAGGCGCACGAAAGACGGCGGGTTTGTTTCTGTCGGTACCGACATCACGACGCTGAAACAGCATGAACAACAGTTGATGCATACCGAGCGGCGCCTGCGCGCGACCATTGCCGATCTGTCGAACACCACGACAAAACTTGAGACACAAGCTTCGGAAATGACCGAACTTGCAGAAAAATACGCACTTGAAAAAGCGCGTGCGGAAGCCGCAAACCGGACGAAATCAGAATTCCTTGCCAATATCAGCCATGAATTGCGCACGCCGCTGAATGCCATTATCGGTTTTTCTGAAATTATGCAGGTTGGGCTTTTCGGTGAGCTTGGCGCACCAAAATATAAAGAATATTGCCGCGACATCCATGGCAGTGGCCAGCATTTGCTTGATGTCATCAATGACATTCTCGATATGTCAAAAATCGAAGCAGGCCATCTGAAACTGAATACGGAAGCCTTCGTCCTCGATACGCTGGTCAATGACACCATTCGCCTTGTGTCATCACGCGCCGCGATGAAAGGCATACGCCTCACCAGTGCGCTCATCCCAGCTCAGATGAAGCTTCACGCTGACAAAAGGGCAATCAAACAGATCTTGCTTAACCTGCTTTCAAACGCGGTAAAATTTACGCCGGAAGGCGGCAGCGTTCACGTCAACATTCGCAATGAAGAAAGCGAGACCGTATTCGAAATTGTCGACAGCGGCATCGGTATCCCCGCAGACATGCTTGACAAGATTGGCCAGCCCTTCGTTCAGGTCGTCAACCAGTACACAAAAAACCACAAAGGTTCCGGCCTTGGTCTTGCGATTTCAAGATCACTGATCGAGCTTCATGGCGGCACGTTGAAGATCAGATCGATTGAAGGCAAAGGCACGGATGTGCGGCTTGCCATCCCGCACCAGTTTTTCTTCAGTGCCGAAGCACAGCCGCTTCAGGCTGTCGCGGTCTAAGCCTCCGGCGTCTGGTTTTTAATCCAGCGCCATGCAAGGCCGAGCCCGATGACCATAGTCAGTAAAGGCGCGCCCCAAAGCGCATAAGTTGATGGCTCAAACGCCGGGTTGAGCAGAATAAACTCGCCATAACGCGCAACCAGATCCGATTTGATCGCCTGATCGCTAGCGCCGCTCAGGATTTTTTCACGTACAAGCTGGCGCAGATCACGCGCGAGCGGTGCATCCGATTCATCAATGGACTGGTTCTGGCACACCATGCAGCGCAGTTCATGAGACAAAGCCGCCGCGCGCTTCTCTTGTACCGCGTCAAGGCGCATGCCATCTGCAAAGCTTAATGATGTCAATGACACAACCAGGCCCAAGGCAAAAACGGGTGCTTTTATTGGATGAAAAAGCCTGGTCATTTTTTTGTCCGCAACCGCAAGAAGGAGAGACATCCGCCAAAGGCAATAATGACACAGCCCAGCCAGATGAGAAGCACAAGCGGTTTATTGTAAACGCGAAGTGTCGCGAGATTGTCTTTCCATTCCGCGAGCGACACATAAACCTGCGAGACGCCGCGTGTGTAAAGCCCGGCCTCTGTTGTAGGCACGGCGCGCACGGGGTAAAAACGTTTTGAGGAGACAACCTCGCCCTCTTTCACGCCATTGGTTCGCACATCGAAATGCGCGCTGTCTTCGATGTAGTTTGGCCCAAGTTGATGGCTGATTTGCTGAAATACAAGCGTCGTATCACCTATGATGACCTGTTCTCCAAGCTTCAGCGAGACTGATTGCTGGTTTGAAAAAGCTGTTGCGCCGACAATCCCCAAAAGGCTTACGCCCATTCCAAGATGGCCGAGCAAAGTGCCATAGGTTGAAAGTTTGAAACCGCGGGCGCGGCCATAGCTTTCGCGCAATGGCACGCGAAAAAGCTTGAGGCGCGACAAAGGTTCGGCGAGCGCACCAAAAATAACATATGCTGCGAGCCCGATGCCGAGCGCGGCAAGAAGTTGTCGGCTCTGCGAAAATGAGTAGGCAATCAACGCTACGGCACCCAGAAGCGGCCATCGAATTTTAACAAAAGCCGCCGACAGATCAGCACGTTTCCAGGCCAGAAAAGGCCCAAATGGCAAAAGCAAAAGCAGCGGCACCATTGTCCAGGCAAATGTGATATTAAAATAAGGTGGGCCGACAGAAATTTTTTGCCCCGTCAAAACTTCAAGAAGCAGCGGATAGAGCGTGCCTGTTAATACCGCGACTGTTGCAGCGCTCAGCAGCACGTTGTTAAGCACGAGGCTGGACTCGCGCGATACAGGATGAACAGGTGTGCCGCTGGCAAGCGAGGGCGCACGCAGCGCGTAGAGCGCCAGCGCACCGCCAATAAACACGATCAGCAAAATCAGGATGGCAAGCCCCCGATGCGGGTCAGTTGCAAAGGCATGCACGGATGTCAGCACGCCGGAGCGCACAAGGAATGTACCGATCAAAGACAGCGAGAATGCAAAAACGGATAAAAGCAGCGTCCATTTTTGTAAGCTGCCGCGCTTTTCTGTCACAAGCACAGAATGAAGAAGCATGGTTCCAACCAGCCACGGCATGAAGCTTGCGTTTTCGACAGGGTCCCAGAACCAGAAGCCGCCCCAGCCAAGTTCATAATATGCCCAGTAAGATCCCATCGCGACGCCAAGCGTGAGAAAAATCCATGCCGCAAGACACCATGGCCGCATCCATTTTGCCCAAGCGGCGTTGACATCGCGCTGCACCAGCGCGGCGATTGCAAATGAATAGCAGATCGAAAACCCGACATAGCCGAGATATAAAAGCGGCGGATGCAACGCCAGCCCGATGTCCTGCAACAGCGGGTTCAGGTCCCTGCCCTCCAATGGCGGGTCAATCAATCGCAAAAATGGGTTTGATGTCAAAAGAATAAAAAGCGTGAATGCCGTGCTGATTAGACCTTGCACGCCCAGAACGGCAAAGCGGAAACCTGCATCAATTTTGCCTGATGTGAGCGAAAAGACCATGCTGAAGATAGCCAGCACCAGCACCCATAACAGCATGGAGCCTTCATGATTGCCCCACGCGCCCGTGACACGGTAAAGAAGCGGTTTGAGGCTATGTGAATTGGCCGTGACATTCGCAAGCGAAAAGTCAGACACAATATAAGCGTGAATAAGCGCGACAAACGATGACGCAACAAGAACAAACCCAAGCGGTGCTAGCGCTGGCATCACCGCTGCTGCAGGATGATTTGGAAAGCGGCTGGCAACACACCCAAAGCCTGCTTGAAAGATGGCGAGCACCATCGCAACAATCAGCGCCAGATGACCAAGCTCAGTAATCATTTGCTCAGCGCCTCGCTCGGTACGTCATGCCAGAGGCCTTGCTTTTTCAGCGCGTCGGCAACCTCGCGCGGCATATAGGTCTCGTCGTGTTTGGCCAGAACCGATTGCGCCACAAAGACAGCGTTTTTCATTTGCCCTTCAGCAACGATGCCCTGCCCTTCGCGAAACAGGTCGGGAAGCTGGCCTGAAAAAACCACCGGCACGCTTGTTTTATTGTCAGTGACAGTGAAATAAGATGCTGAGGTGTCGCGCTTGAATGAGCCCTTCTCAACAAGGCCACCAAGCCGAAAGGTCTGCTCGGGCGCAAGGTGGTTTTGCGTCAGCTCCGTCGGGCTGTAAAAAAACACGATGTTGCTGCGCAGCGCCGACAGTATCAGTGCAACGGCAAGGGCCGCAAAACCCAAAAGTCCAAAAACAATTGAAAACCGCTTCTGCTTCTGGGTCATGTCTGACCATTCGTTTCAGTTGCATTCTGCTTTTGCAGAAGCTCAAGAATTTGGTATCGCTGAGGGTTATTGTCCGGCAGTGCGTCATAAAGCTGGCGTAAATCTCTGGCGCCTTGTACCTGCGCCCCTTGCAGCATTTTCAATCGTGCAGCCTGTATTTTTATTTGTGTCTGATTGCCCGCGTTTTGCTTGATCTTTTGAAGAAGAAGCGCGGCCTCGTTTAAATTTTGCGGTGAAGCGTTCGAGAGCAAATTTATTGCAAGTCCAAGCTGCGCCGTTTCGCTCGGCTGTAATTTTTCTGCGTTGCGATAGGCCTCGATGGCTTTCAGACTTTGATTTTCGCTTTGCTGCATTTCAGCAAGCACGAGCCAGCCTCTTGCATCATCCCCATGTTCTGCCAGATGTTTTTCAACGGAGCCGATAAATCTTGAAATATTGGAGGAATTGAGCGCTGCGCGCACGCTGTAGGGCTGATCTTCGAGGTTTGGATTGCCCAAAAACCGATAAACAGAAAAAGACAAACCAGGAATAATGAAAAGCAGCGCAAGCGACACCCATTGACGTTGAACGCGCAATTTTTTCGCGGACGTTTCGGTCAATGTGATTGGCCTTGAGAGAGGCGCAAGGGTGCAAAAAACAACACCAAAAACCAGAAGCAGGCAGAGAAAGAAAAACATAAAGTCTTGTAGAATAAATTATATTGAAAAGCGAGCCTTGCGAAAAAGGCAAAGCCTGTTTTTTTAGTTTGGTATCTCGTGCAGGTCGAAACCTTTTTTCAGAAGCTCGGTATGCTTTTCGCCAAACCAGACTTGGCTGACCCGCAATGCGGCTTCTGAATAGGCCAATACAATTTTTCGCCGGCTTGTATCGGTCACCTGGCGCGACTCTTCTTGTAGAACCTCAATAGCTGTTTCGAGATAGCTGCCGCACTCTTTATAAACGCGTGTCAGCGTTTCGTTGAGAACAAATTCTTCGCTGTAGTTTTTGACCATCATCATCACTTCGATCAAAAAACAAAGGCGTGACAGGTCAAACTCGTCAGGGGGATAAGGGGTTTGTGTCCCGAACCCGCGCAGCGGCTTGATATTGCGCCGGATCAGCTGAAAGATTTGTGACAACTCGCCACCCAAAGCGTCTGATAAACGCAGTCTTGCATTTGAAATGCGATCAAGCCAGTCAGAGCTTTTTTCATCAAGGCCGATTGACGCGCGCAAATGCCTGCAACGCAATGCATAATTTTTGGCATGCTGAGAGGTAAAGTTGTTTTCGCTGGGCTTTTTCAAGTCCTGAATACACAAATCAGCTTTTTGGACAGTTTGGCTGATTGCGATATCGACAAGCGCCGCAAATGGTGACGCTTCGATTGCACGAATATCGGCATCACCGACACAGGCAACCGTCCATTGCGGCAACTGCATCTTGTCGGCAAGGCGCGACTGAAAAATGACAGCGCCATAAAAGGGCAGTCTTACATCTATTGCCGAAAGATCTTCAAAATAAAGGCGCGCCTGCGCAACATGCTCACGTACGCTGAGGTCAAGCTGCGGCGGCAATGTGGTTTCAATATTTTTCAGCACTGTCCTATGGCTGATAATACAGACAAGATCTTGCAGCTCGCTGAGATTGTATTCACCGCCGATATGGTTACAAAACTTTCGGCGTGTTTCCGGTGTTTGCAGCGCTTGCTCTAGCCTGTCTTCGATAAGAGGAATGACAATTTGCGTGAAATTTTCTGACGCCGCCTCATCATCGAATAGCGGGTTTTTAAACTGCTCCGCCAGAAGTGTTCGAAATGCGCGTGCCTCTGTTTTTGCAACGCTGTCCTCAATCCATTTCCAGATCGGCTCTAATGACCCACGCCAGATTTGACCTGCCATTTTTTCATGCGGCTTGTCTGTCACCAGAAAGGCCTCAGCAGGATCGAAGAAGTAGCGTGAGGGATTTGGCTGCCGGCGGGCAGAATTTGCAAAGCCGAGGTTTTTTAAGACATCATTAAGAATTTCGAAAAGAGGGTCTGACGAGCCGCTCTGTTTTGCGGCATCTGTGGCACGGCGAAGCGATAGCAAAGCGCTCTGCGGCAATTGGGCCAGTAAAGGCTGGATTTTTTCAGCTAACGAAGCTGCGCCAGCCATCGTTCAATCTCCGGTTTGTTTATCATTAAGCCAACTAGATTAACGCCGTCTTGTTGTTTCTCGTTAATTTTTTGTGATTTGAAGATCGCAAACAGCGCGCCATGCGGCATTGTGCTGTTTTATCTGCAAAATTGTCGTGTCCGTGTCGCGTTCGCTCCATGTCACCGGCTGAAAGATACCGCATGTCATTTGGCTAGGAAGATCAGTCAGCGGATCGTTTAAATCCATCATCCCTGCGCAGTTCGGCAGGGTCAGCATCAGCACGAGACCGAGCATTGCGCGCTTTTTGCGATGTAAGAACTGCAAGAAAAGCTTTCCTGTAAAGATCGGCAATGATTTTACCTTCTAAGGCACGCGATGGCACCGTGCTGAAAAAATTATTGATCAGCACGCGCAACGCAAGAATGAACAGATTTATGAACGCCATGGCCTATTCGATAACAGATGTTGCGGACAAGCGCCCGCGGATCGCCCAAAGGCCGCTGAACGCATTGGCAAGCAGCGCAAGATTTTGGGCTATTTCAGGCACGAGTGCCGGATTGATCTGGTGACCAAAGACGGAGGCCAGAGAGATGACAACCGTGCCAAGCGAGGCCCAGATGGTCGAAGATTGATACCACGTTTTCGTTTCCATAAGATTTTCCTTTATGTTGAAAGTGTAACGTCAAGAACACGCCCGTGCCCTTTGACATCGCTGAGCTGCCAGATCTGAAAATGCAAAGAAAATTGGGCACTGCCAAAATCTGCAATTTCTTCTGCGGCAGAATAAAAGATTGATGGCGTGGACGTGCTGAATGTCCGAACAATTGTCCCGCCATTCAAAACAGACACGTCGTAACGTTCGCTGGCTTCATTGAGCGGAACATCAACAAGCTCCCAGCTATCGCCGTCCAGACGTGTGCGGCGCGTAAATTTTAAGGTCACGCCGCTACTGCTGCGTGACAGCCTTGGCTGCACTGGTGCAAAAGGCAGCAGGCCAACGGCTTGCGGTGTAATGGTCAGAGCTGTCGCAACATCACCTGAGGTTGCGCCCTGCGGTGCAATCTGAAAACTGGCCTCACGGCCAATATCACTAAGCGCGACAGGCAGTTTGACCAATGCACTGTCAACAAGAACAAAATTTGCGCCTGATGGGATGGAGTAAGCGGCAAGCGTTTCAGTGCCGAACTGGCCGCGAAGCAGACCAGACAGGCGATAGGCCTTCGTGCCGATAATCTCTGCGTTTTTGAACTGTATCAGCTCCCACTGGCCATCGCTGTGTTGAACAGCGGCAAGATTTCCGCCTTCAAGCAAAGCCTCGTCAGAAACACTTTGCAGCGTGCCTGAGCTGATGACGCAGTCAAAGCTCTGCGCTTTTATTTGGCGCCAGACACATCCCGTATTCAGCGCAGTCGTCGTCATCCCGATCATTGCACGGCGGGTAATCTCAGCCACGTTCACATAAGTGCCCGAGCTAAGCTTCATGACGTTCAAACGTCCCGGCCACGGGCTTGCTGTTGCGGCTATATAGGGCTGGTGCGGCGCTTCGCCTGTGAGCGTCGGCAGGTCCATGATCAGCACATGTGGCGCGGCATAGGTTTGCGGGCGGGCGCTGACAAACTGGCGCGGCGGCAATGCCCCGCGCGCATGCAAGCCGCTTTCAACAGCGCGCGCTTCAATCCGCCGCGCACTGTCCTGCTCAATACGGGTGATGCGGCATAAAAGCTGGCGCGCGTCGTCTTCAATTTTAATGAGATCGCCCGGCTCATATTTCAAAGCTGAAAGCGGCAATTTGAATTTGATTGTTTCGCGGCCAATCCATGCCTGATGCAGCACGTCCTCGGCACTGGCCTGTGCGTCTTCCGGCGGCATGACCAGTGCGAAGTCCTGGCGCAATTCGCGGTCAGATTTGGCAACAGGCAATCTGGCATTGACCGTGGTGCGCCGGAAATCCATGTCGGCATCACTGACCGTTATCTGCACGGCGCGCGGCAGCTCTGTTTCCTGCGCGCGCGTGACACTTAACGCCTCTGTCTGCTTGTCATCTGCACACTCGTCGCGTGCCAAGGTAAAATCTGGTTTGAGCAAGGCATATGGCCTGCAGCGCAAGACGTTTCCGCTTTCGACAATATCGACTGCAAAGGCGGCCGACAGCGGCTCCAGCGCGGCACGCCCTGACATGGCCCTGTCGATCACATAGCCGGTGGCGACGCTTGTCAGCTGCGCGCAATCGAAAAGCGGCCCGCTGAACTGCGATGAGATCAATGCCGCAAGACGATCAATCGGCGCACTGCCAAGACGCCCGTTCAGCCAATGGCCGGTACGCCAGTTGTCGCCGTCGCCCCATACATCATTGGCGGACGGAAATGTCGGCCATGGCCGTGCGTCCCACGCCCAGACATGGGTGCGCGATGTATCAAGCATGCGTCCGGCATAGACAGTCGATAGTGGATTTTGTGTCGCGGCGTTGATATTTGTTGGATCAAAAAACGCATGAATGGCTTCCAAGGCCCGCCGCTGCACGGCGTCGCTGCGTTTGCCCTGCGCGCCATATGGCAATGCGCCCTCGCTCGACTTTGCATCCGGAAACACATTCGGCTGGTTGGAACCAAGATCGACGGCGGGTATGCCGGTTTCGAGAAAATAGACGGGCTTGCTTTGTGCCGTCCATGCCGTCGGCGTTCCGGTTTCAGTGCCGCTTAAACGCTCAATATGAGCATTGCGCCACCAGTTTTGAATGTCTTTCGGGCGATATGTCCATGGTTTCCCATAAGCCGTATCGCTGATCGGCAGCCGCGTTTGCGCGGCACGCGCCTCGTCGCTGGCATAATAAAAATCATAGGCCTCGCCCGCGTTTAAACGCGACTGGAGATAAGCCGCATCCAGCGGATCGGCTGCAATCACACCATCGAGATGCGTTTCTTCATCGCGCCAGTCTGTCAAAGGCGGATAAAAATCAATTCCAACAGCATCAATCGCGCTGCTCGCCCACAAGGCATCGAGTGGAAACAACACATCCGTGCTGCCTGGCGGTGTGAAAGCGCCGTATTCCGTCCAGTCGGCGGCATAGGTAATTTTTGTCGACGATCCAAGAAGCGTGCGCACATCCTGCGCCAATGCGACCAATGCTGCGACCACAGGATAAGTCTGCGCGGCGCTGCGAAGGCGTGTCATGCCTTTCAGCTCTGAGCCGATAACAAACACAGCAACACCGCCAGCCGCTTTTGCCATTGCGGCAAGATGCAAAACCTGCCTTCGATAGCTGAACTGTGCGGGCCCTGTGTAGGTGACAGTGCTGCCCGTCACTATAAAATGCGCTGGCGTCACAGTTCCAAAAAACGCATTGACCTGCGCATTGATCGCGCTTGTTGCATCGGGCGTTCCTGCCTGTCCCGGTGCGGGGGCACAGGTGATACGCCCGCGCCATGGAAAAACCGGCTGGCTGCCAGCGCCGGTATACGGATCCGGCAAGGTATTTCCTGCCGGAATGTCCATTAAAAGAAATGGCGTCAGCGTGACCGCAAGCCCGCGTGATTTAAGTTCGGTGATGGCGGCAATGACGCTTGCATCGGCTGGCGTGCCGCCAAAAGCCGCGCGCCCGTCAACTTGCGAGACGACATGCGCGGATGCACGGCTGAGACCGCTCACGCTCCATGTCGCGCCAGTGGTAGTTTTCACTGCATTGTCGACACCAGGCTTCACAAGGCACTGCCCCATGCGCAGGTCCGTGCCATACCACGGCACGATCACAGACACACTTGCAAGGTTTGGCGCAAGCGCCTGCAACTCATCAAGCGAGGCCAGAAGATCTGTGCGCGCAAGCCCCGAATGCGCGTTTTCAGACACGCTGTCTCCAAGCGCGCCGCGCCGAGTTACCGGCACTGTATGATAGCCAAATTCAGTGGCGCCCGGAATAAGGCAAACGCCGCGCAGCTGTTCTTCAAGCTGCCCGATGGGCCGAATGATTTCGAATGTCAGCTGAGGAATGCGGTTGCCAAACGCCCCGATCGGCAGCCGTTCAAACACGATATAAGCAAGCCCGCGATAGGCCGGCACATCAAGCGTGCCTTGTTTCGCCTGGATCAGCGGGTCGGGGTCTTGCGTTTCATTGCCTTTGTAAATCCGGAATGTCAGCGCTTCGCGGTTGAGAATTTTTCCGTCCGCCCAGATCCGCCCGATATGCGCGATAGGACCTTCACATAAACCAATCGCAAAATTTGCAAAATAAGTGTAGCTCGTCGACGTTGACGATCCGCCGACATTACCTGCCAATGATGTTGCCTTGCCGCCGCTGGTTTCAATCGTCGTGTCCTCTTCAAAGCGCGTCGCCCAGATCATCTGCCCGGCGATGCGCGCGCGGCCGTACACTTTTGCGATGGGTTCGCCCTCGCTCGCGCCCTGCACGCTGAGATCGCTGAGGCGCGGCCCTTCCACACTACGCTTTGCGCCATTGCCAAAGAGCCGCTGGTCGACCGCATTGCCGGCAAGTGCGCCAGCCGCGCGGCCAAGAAGCGCGCCGATTGGCCCACCCAGAAAACCGCCGACCGCAGCGCCCGCCGATGATAAAAGAAGTGCGGTCATGACTGTCTCAACGGAAAAGTGAAAATACCGGCAATGCGGCGCTGCCACCAGCTGCCGATAGATGTTTCAACGACCGCGGTGCGGTCATAAGCGTGGATCATCGTAGTTGCGGATGACGCAATCGCCATGTGTTTGCACGGCAGGTCTTCGCGGTAGCGAAACAAGAGAATATCGCCGGTTTCAATCGTGCCGCGTGTTTCAAGAGAAAGATGCGCCAGCGCGCCTTCATAAAGCGTGTTGGCATTGGTCGCCTCTGCCCAGTCGCGCGAATAGGCAGGTGGTTGCATCGGTTCTTCATCATAAAGCTCGCGCCAGATACCGCGCACAAGGCCGAGACAATCAGCGCCCACGCCTTTCAGGCTTGCCTGATGGCGGTAAGGCGTGCCGAGCCAGCCGCGCGCCAGCGCGACGGCATGTTCACCTTGCAGACTGCTCATAGCAATGCGGCCCCGTCATTGCTGTCGCCATCTTTCGAGACATAGGACATGGCAAAATCACTGCCCGGAATGTGCGGAAAGCCACGAAAGTTTTGCGCATTGGCAAAAACTTGCGTGCAGGTCTGAAAGCTTTTGTCGCAGCCAACGGTCGCCAGACACATATCGCCGACAGCAAGGCTGCGCGGCGGCGCGCTCCATAATTCAATTATGCGTCCGGCATCGCTGATGCGGTCGGCGCGGACGGAAAATGTCAAATTGTGTGAAAGGCCGGAGGTCATACGGAGCGTGCCGCGCTGCAAGCGTGTTGCCGCAATTGCAGACAGGCCGGAGACACGAAAGGTGCGTTCGCCCAAAATTTCATCAATCGTGCCGCTGGCGCGATTGCCCGCTGCATTGAGATCAACGCCGCAGCGCATATCACCAAGGTCGGCATCGCAGTTGATTTGAAAAAGCCGCCCGCGCTCCTGGTCAAGCGCTGCGCTTAAAGACCGTATTTCAGCACTAAAGCTTTTGCCCTGCCTTGTAATCTCGCCAATCGTGCCGCTCTCTAATTGCACACGCTGTTCTGGCGCTGCCCAGTTGACGAGATAAAGATCAACCGCAGCGCCGTCATACAGACCTGCATTCATGTCGTCTTCGCTGAGGAGCGGCGACACCAGTGCCCCGCTAATTTCGGCCGTATCGACGCTCAGGCCAAGGCTTGCCGGAATTTCGCTGCCAGTAAAGCCGGCGGCGGGTTGGAAGACCGTACCGCCGAAACTGATTTCGACATCATGGTCGGTAAATCCAAGTGTGACGCCGTCACTGCGCGTCAGCTTCCAGCAGCGGCAGAGCGTTGTTGCACCAGATTTGAGATGCGCGTCGAAAGCGGGATCAAGATTGCGCATCAGAGAAGCACCTCGATAAGGGGAATGGAGGGAATGTCACCCGCTTTGAAAGCACGCAGGCTGATATCGAGCGCGTCCGTGTCAAAACGCACCGGCACGTCGAACTGAAAACCCGCCGTAATCACAGCGTTCAATGCCGGAAGATGCAAAGGCAGAAATGTCACAAGGCCGGTCATCGCATCACAGGTGAAATCAGCGCCCGCGGTTTTTTCAATACCATCAACCGCAACCTTCACCGTTCCGGCAACAGGCTTTTTAATCGGCCGGGCATATTGGGTTGCGCCTGTGCCATAGGTTTTTACCAGCTGGAATAAAGTTGCCGCACCCGTGCCGGTACCGATGATGCAATCTGTTGGCGCGGCCGCGCCGCTATTGGCAGAAGACGTGAAATCCAGCGGATCTTTGTAACGAAACGCGTAAAGCTGCCCCTGCCGTTCTTCAAAAAACGCAATCACAAGCCTAAGATCATTGAGCGAACGAACGCCGATCCCCGCTTCATAGCGCCGGCGCGAATGTTTCCAGCGCGCATTGCGCTCTTCTTTGCCGGATGCCAGCGTCACGATGTCGGTGCGCCGCTCAGGCCCGCCGCGCGCGTCAAGCGCGATGCTGAGCGGAAAATTGACCTCGTGAAAACTGCTCATGCTACAAGCTCCTCTGGCCGCGCGCGACCATGCGTGCCAGCGAGGCCGCAATTTCGCTTTGCGAGCGTCGGAAGCCTTCAATGTCAGGCGTTGAGATATTGATGGTCACCGACGGCGCTGCGGCACCATGCCCGTCAAGACGCACACCCAGTGCGCCATCACGCCCGCGCGCCAATGGCAAAATCGCTTCCGCGCCGCGCTCGCCCGCCATGCCAAGGCCGCCGCTCATTGGAAAGAATGTCGGCGCCGAGACAACGCCGCCTTTGGCAAAAGGCGTCACCTGCGGCGATGCAGGTGCAAAAAGATTTGAGACGCCTTGCGTCAATGGCGACAACAGCTGTCCCAGTCCTTGCTCTAAAGGCTTGAACGCCAGATCAAGCGCAAGTTTTGAAAGCCGCAGGCCGATTGTATCGACGACATCGCCAAGCGTTTTGCCCTTGAGGGCAACGCCTGTAAATGCGCTCGACAGGTTGCGTGAAAAACCACGCGCCAGCCTGTCGGCATCATTGAGCGAGGATGTAAAAGCGCTTGTATCAAGCGACAGGTCGTAGCGCAGGCTGTCATTGCCAGTTGTCATGAAAATCTCATGTGTCAGGATAGCGCTGCATCAGCGCGTGAAGGTTTTTGTTAGAAAATGACGCGGTCGTCTGGCCGAGCATCAAGGACAGCTCGCGCGGTGTCAGCGCCCAGAAATGCGCGGGCGGAAGTTTAAGAACACTCAGCCCAAATGCGATAATGGTCGCCCAGGGAAAATCGTAACGGGTTCGAGTGGCGCGAGGAACGGTCAAGTCCCCCGCGCCACTCAAGGGCGCGGCGCTTCGCCCTTATCCTGTTCCGGCTCATCAAGCCCGAATGTCTGTGTGAGGAGCTGCATGACAAGATGGACCGCACCAGCGGCGCCGCCTTTGACATGCATGTTTGCAACCTGCTCGCGCGTCAGCGCATGCCCTGCCCCTTTAAGGCCAAGATGCAGAACGGTAATGATTTCGCCGGCCGACAAACGTCCTTTGCCGAAACGCTCGGCAAGTCCCGCCAAATCGGTTTGCTGAAAAGCCGCTTCCATTTCCGCCAGTCCGCCAAGCGTCAGGCACAGCGCGTAGGCTTGGCCATCGAACTCGCCATCGATTTCACCGCGATATGTGTTTGCCACTAGGCGGCCGCTATGAATGTGAGAAGGCCCGCGCTCTCTAACGAGAGATCGAACGTCATTTCGCTTTGATAAGTGCCGGAATATTCAAGCGCGGTAATTTGAAACGCGCCTTCAATCACACCAAAATCGGGCAGGATCACCTGCCAGTTGCGAATGCTGCCATCAAAAACAAGCTGGCGCAGCAGCGCGTCTGCCATATCGTCTTTGAAAACGCCCGCACCGGAAAGCCGTGCTTTTTTAACGCCGGCGCCGCCCAAAAGCTCGCGCCATTGGCCTTGCGAGTCATTGTGCGTGATGTCGACGGATTCCGTTTCGAACTGAAGAGAGCGGCTGCGAAGGCCGCCGATCGTGATGAAACTGCCTGTCCCCGTGCTGTCAATTTTTAGCAGAAGGTCGCGGCCTTTTTGTGCAGTCATTGGTTACCTCATAAATGGTGGGTGAGCGCGCGAAAGCTTAACAGGCCGCGCGTTGTCAGCGTGTCGGCCTCGCGGCTTAAGTCGGCAGAAAGAAATTGCAGTTGAACAAGCGCATGCTCGCCAAGTGTCAGCTCAGCCTGATGCAGACAGGCGACAACAGCGTCCGTGATGGCATAGGCCTCACGAAAGCCAGGGCTGTTCGAATACAGATTGAGCGAAATTAAATGCTCGCAGCCATCAAACGAACTTGCCGACCAGTCACGCAATGTCAGCGGGCCATAGGTCAGATAAGGCAGTGCCGCATGCACTGGCACAACATCATAAATGCGCGCGCTAACAAAAGCCGAAAGAGCGGAATTGGCTTTCAGCGCCGTCACAATCGCGCTTTGCAGCGCAAAGGCAGGGAAAGCCGTCATGTTTTGGCCTCCGTTTTTTTAAGCTGTTTGGCGTCTTTAACGCTTTGTTTGCGGCGGGCGATTTCGGCCTGCGCCACTTTTTCAATCAGCTCCTGAAAATCGATCCGTTTTTTAGATGTGATGCGCGGCGTCATGCGGCCTGTTCCTCAACGAATGCTGTTTGTCGTAACCCTTGCGCGTCCATATCGCGCACATGCGAAATGGTAAAAATGCGCGCGCCATAGCGAAGCCGTTTGTCGATCGAGAGAACCGGCCCGTTTCGAAACTGCACGCTATGAGTCAGTTTTTGCACGGCGCTGCCGTGCTGTGCTGCAAAAACAGATGAGAGCGGTGTCAGCTCGCCCCAAAACTCTTGTTCCATCTGCCAGCTGCGAAAGACGCCGCCTGCGCCATCATCGCTGTCGAGCGGCGCTTCAAGCACAAAACGCACGTTGAGACGGCCAGGATCAGTGTTCATGGCCACACCACGCGATAAGGCGCGATCAATTCTTCAATTGCGCCTGAGGCGATCGAAAAAGCATTATCAGTGCGCTGCTCGTTAAGCTGTCCGGCAAGCCGTATGATCGCCAGTTTCAGCGGCGCAGGCACATTTGCGGCGTTTGCAAACCCGCACGCCATGTCAATTTCAATGCCATGCGCAAAAGCGGTTGGCGCACGAAGCGCGGCCTGCAGCAGCAGTGTCGGCGGGACGCTTGCATTTTCAAGAAAATA
Organism: Hyphomicrobiales bacterium; assembly: GCA_965247525.1. Taxonomy (GTDB): domain Bacteria; phylum Pseudomonadota; class Alphaproteobacteria; order Rhizobiales; family UBA4765; genus JAZKID01. Next base: position 1,849,842 of record OZ252015.1, on the reverse strand, counting down.
ACTTGCAAGCGCAATAACTGTGCCATCGCCATTGGCGTCATAAACTTTGATTTGGACAATCTCACGCACCGGCGACAGCGGCAATGTGAGTTTGCGCCGCTCCGGCCAGCGTGAATACGACACACGCCAGACCTGCGGCATCAATGCAAGCCGCGTTGAATGTTCGACAAAAGCGCGCGCTGCCGTAATTTGCGCGTCAAGCAAATCGTCTTCAAGTGTGTTTTCAATTCGCAGTGCGGCTTTCAGCTCAGCAAGCGTGACCGGCTCCGCTGTCGGGGGATTTAGAAGAATGGCTGGCATAACGCCTCTTTGAATGTATGGAAATTTAAGATGCTGGCTGCTTCAAGAGCAGCAGCCAGCCTGTCAGCGAATATGTTAAGCTGAGACTTTGAGAAGTTTGATCGCGTTGAAATCCTGCACGCCGCCGCCGACACGTTTCACCGTGTAAAACAGCACGTATGGTTTTGCAGAATATGGATCGCGCAAGACCTGAATGCCGGCGCGGTCGACAATCAGATAGCCGCGGCGAAAATCGCCGAAAGCCACAGGTGTTATATTTGCCGCGATGTCCGGCATGTCTTCCGATTCAACGACAGGGAAACCCATCAAAACGGCCTGCCCGCCGGGCTGTGCTGGCGGTGTCCAGAGATAATTGCCGTCGCTGTCCTTAAACTTGCGGATCGCGGCCTGCGTCTTGCGGTTCATGACAAAATGCGCGTTCTGCCGGTAGCCCGCTTCAAGGCTGTAGACCAGATCGAGCAAATGGTCGGAGGGGTTGGCGCTGGCAAAACTTGAGGCATCGCCTGTTGCGGTGACACCAAGCTTTCCCCATTCCCATGCGTCGTTTGCAATCGTTGTGTAGCTCAAAAAACCTTTGGGTTTGGTTGTGCCATCGCCATTGACGAAAGCCGTGCATTCCTGCGAAGCGAAAGCCAGTTCAACTTCGTTGGCAATCCACTCATCGATATTGACGGCGCTGTCATCGAGAAGCGACGGCGTTGCGGCGGGCATGGCATAAAGCTCGTGCGTTGGAAAATCGAGCGCGTCAAGCGTTGCCGTATTTGTCTGCGCGCGTGATCCGGTCTCGGCCACCCAGCCCACCGAAAACCCATTGGTGGCAAAAGGCTTGCGGAAGCTGGCGCTTGACACCTGGCGAACACTGGCGATTGAGCGAATGGGCGAGATCAGCGCAAGGCGCTGGCCAATTTCAGCTTCAATCTCAAGCGGCACGGTAAAACCGCCATCGGCATTGACGCTTGTGCTCAGCGCTTTTTGCTCCAGCATTGAAAGTCCGGCGCTATCGCCGCGGCGCACATAGCTGTCGAAGGCTGTTTTGTGCTCGCTTGTCGCAGGTTTGCTGCCCTCAAGCCGTGGGCGCTGGCTTTTCAGCGTTAAAACATCAAGCTGGGTCTTGCGCTTGTCGAGCTCGGCTGAAATGCGCTCAACTTTTTCGGCGGTCACGCTGTCAACGCCCGCTTTGGTTTCAAGTTCATTGATGCGGCGGTCATTGCTTTCACGAAAAGCATGGAAGCTTTGCATAAAACCATCAAACGCCTGTTTCATTTCGGGCGTCACAGTTTCGTTCAGCGCTTTCGTTTCGCGCGTTGTCGTATCATTCATAAGAGTGTCCTTTAATTGTCAGGTTGCAGAAAGGGTGAGCGTGGCGCGGCGCAGGCTTTGCAATAAGCTTTGCGGCGCTTCGTTTGTCGCGAGCGCGACAAGGCGCGCGCTTGGCAGCATGGGAAATGTAACGAGCGATATTTCCCACAGGTCGATCTCGATCAGTTCGCGTATTTTTCGCTGCGCGGCATTGCGGGCGCGCACCGTGCGAAAGCCGATCGACAAGCCGTCGACCGCACCAGCGCGGATCAGCGAAAAACATTCCCGCGCCTTGTCGACGCCAGCGATCAGGCGGCCAAAAACGCGAAGGCCCTTGTCATCTTCAAAAACGTCGAACCAGGTGCCGATGGGTTCAGACACATCGTGCTGATAGAGAAACTTGATGTCGTTCAAAGCCCGTTGGTTCAGGCCTTTACGAAATGCGCCGGGCAAAACGCGGTCGCCATTGCGGTCGACCTCGCCAAACAGCGAGGCATATCCCGTGACTAGACCATTCTCACCGATGGCGGTGGTGGGGTGCATGTTTTAAAACGTCCTTTTTGTAATGTGCGCGCCAGATGCGATGAAAAAACACGAAACACGCGAAGCGCATGTGTCGTGTCGGGCGGTAAAGGAAAAAGCACGCGGTTGGCGCGCAAGATGAATGCGATAAAAACGCTCATGTCAGTCGTCCTCAAAATAAGAGTTCAGCCGTGCAATTTCCTGTACGAAATTTTCGAAACGGCGGTTGGCCGCGCTGAGCTCGCGAAGGGCAAAAAAAAGCAGCGCCGAAGCGCCGCTTGCCCATAAAAAAAGCGCCAGATGCGCCAGATCACCGCGCTCGATAAACGCGGCCGTTATGGCGTCGGGCATGTGCTGTTGTCCTTGGAAAGCGCTTTTCAGCACCGGTTTTTCTTGTTAATCAAGGGCTCAGCAGGAGCTTTTCATGCCACAGCCTTTATTGCCCTCTTTTGCCGTTTGTATCGCCGCCTTTCTATGCGCCGCTCTGCCGGCAAACGCCCAGTCAAGCTGCCCTGTCAACGGCCTTATTGAAGCGCAGAAACTGATCCACGATGCGCCGCTTTGCCAGACCGCCATGGCTCTCTACGAAAGTTGCGGCGAAAAAGCATCCAGCTACCAAAATCTTCTCGACCTTGCCGATCAGGCACAAAAACGCTGCGAAAAAACGTTCATCAAAGATGTTTCGGAGCGCGACATGCGCACTTACAAAGAGGCGCGGCGCATGTGCGAAACCAAAATCAAAGAAGACACGCTGCACATCTATCGTTATCCGAAAATGTTTTGCGGGCCTTATGTGGCCTACGATTTTGCCGCATTACATCAAAAAGCAAAAGATGACCGTGCGGCAAATCCTCATCCGCCATTATAATTGCGCGTCATACCCGACCGCTTCGCGCTTTTCGTCGGCGGTCAGGAAATCGGCGTTGGAAATTCGCTCCCAGATGGCGTTGCGGTCGCTGCTCAGCGCCTCAATCCTGTCGCTGTCAAAACGAAGATCGATATCGCCATAGGCCTCGCGCATCCAGTGCGCCAGCGCCCCGCACAGCCGCGATAAAAGCGGCAAAACCGTTTGCCGCCACAATGCGCGGTTGGCTTCCGTGTAATTGGCGTAAGTGGCGTCGCCGGGAATACCCAGCAGCATTGGCGGCACGCCGAAAGCAAGCGCGATGTCACGGGCGGCGGCATTGCGCAGTTCCAGAAAGTCCATGTCGCGCGGCGACAATGACATGGAGCGCCAATCGAGCCCGCCCTCTAAAAGAAGCGGACGCCCCGCATTGGCAGCACCGGAAAAACTTTGCTCCAGCTCGTCTTTCAACCGCTCATATTGTTCGCGCGACAGTGTCGCGCCGGAGGCCGGCGCATAAACAAGCGCGCCCGAAGGCCGCGCCGAATTGTCGAGCAGCGCCTTGTGCCAGGCTGAGGCCGATGCGGCGATATCCAGAGGCACGGCCGCGGCTTCAAGCGGCGCGAGGCCATAATGGTCGTTTGTCGGATGAAACAGCGTGAGATGCAAAATAGGCGGCAAGCCGCCAAGATCCTGCCGGTAGCGAATGGCGGAGCTGCCAACCACATAGTCATAGGCTTGCGGCCAGCCTTCAGAGCCTGCGACAACGCGTATGCGGTCGGGGCGCAGTGCGTAGAGTTCGGCAGGCGCATCGGCGTCGCTGACGGCCTCGATATAGGCATTGCCCGAAATCAGAAGATGGCCGATCACCGCTTCGAGAAAACTTTGTCCGGCCTGTCGCGGGTTGGGGTTGCGCAGCAATTTCAGCAAAGGATGCTCATCGGCGCTTGAACCCTGTTCGAACACATACAGCGGCACAGAGGCCGCGGCTTCTGAAATCATACGCACGCAGCGATAGACAACCGGATTTTGCGCGTAGCCTTTTGTCGCAAGATGGGTGTAATCGCGCGGGCTCCACTGCGCTTTGCCAAGCGTGCCAAGCGCCACAATGGACTGCGCACGCGAGGCTTTCACCTCTGCGACAGATGTCGTTTTAAAAGGCCACATAATTGTTTTTTCCAATACTTTATCCGCTCATACCCGCGAAGGCGGGTATCTGTATCTTCGTTTGTCTAGATTCCCGCTTTCGCAGGAATGAGCGGCGAGGGTTAAATTTAAAGCCGTCGTATCAAAGGCCCCGCCGCATCGAGTTGCAGCGCGGTCAATGCCCAGACCAGCGCATCGACGCGGTCGGGCGAGCGTCCGTTTGAAAGACCGCTCGCGGCAAAATCACACATCTCGTCTTCAAGCGCGGCAAACTGCCCGGCGTGATGCACGCGCCCGCGCGCATACAATGTTGCAACAGGTTCTGCGCGCAAATATTTTCCGCGCTGTGCCCGCACCGCCGTTACAGGCACATTCGGGTCAATCGCGTGAATAACGGCCTCGATCATTTCGCCGCCCTGGTTGACCTCGGCCACAACAGCATCGGCCTGATGGCGATGATAAAGCGCAATCGCTTTGGCCGCCCACACATCCGGGCGCACGCCTTGGAGTGTCGCATCTTCAATCACATAAGCATGCCCGTCCGCGCCTTTGCCGGCAGCGACAATGCCGCAGGCATCGGCCTTTTTCGAACTGCTCGCCGCAGGATCGAGCGCGATCACGACGCGCATCAGATCGGGCGCAGCGGCAACGCGCGCCGTCTCAATCATGGCGCGCGACCAGAGCGCGTCATCACGCTCTTCGATCATCTCGCCGTTCAGCTCCTGCCGCCCCAGCCTTGTGTGGTCATAGCGGGAAATCACGCTTTCAAAAAACGCATCTGGCAGATTGTCGCTGTTGTCAAAAGTCGTTGCGCGGCTGACCACACAATGCGGGTCGGCCAATAATTTTTTCAAAAACGGCACCGGCCGCGGCGTCGTTGTCATCACCTGTCGCGGGTGATCGCCAAGACGAAGCGCAAATTGCAGATTGTCCCAGGCCGCATCAAGATAGCGCCATTTGGCGATCTCATCGCACCAAGCGCTGTGAAACTGTGGCCCGCGCAGGCTGTCCGGCTCTTCGGCTGAAAACACCTGCGCCTGCGACCCGTTCTGCCAGACAAGGCGGCCTCTGGTTTTTTCAAACACGGGCCGCTCATCAATTGCATGAATGGGCAACAGGCCTGAAATGCCTTCAACCATCACATCGCGCGCATCACCATGTGTCTCGCCAATCAATGCCAGACGCGCACCGGCATTCTCGGCCGCAAAAGCGCGGATAAATTCTGCGCCTGCGCGCGTTTTGCCAGAGCCGCGTCCGCCCATCAGCAGCCAGCTTGTCCATTTGCCTTGCGGCGGCAACTGGTCGGGCCGCGCCCATAAGCGCCAGTCATAAGACAGGCGCGTGAGTTCGTCAGTCGTCAGCGATGTCAGAAGTGCGCTGATCTTTTCGCTCGGCTGCGCCGCTGCGCACCAGTTTTTCAAGGCGCTCGCAAAGTGTTCGAAGGAGCCTGTCGCGCTCAGTGCTGGATGGTCCCTGTCGTTTCGGCGCATTTTTCTTTTTCATTTCATTGTCCAATGTGTTGAGCCTGTCGAGCGTTGCCGCCAGCGCGCCAAGAGATTTGGCGTCGCGTTCGCGGCTGGCACGCGTTGAAATCCGTTGTTCGAAATCGTCAATCTGCTGCTGGAATTGCACGAAAAGCTGTTTGAGCAGCACTGATGGTCTGCGTATGCGCAAAACAGTCTTGCTGTTTTTGGTGCGCTTTGATGTGTCGTTCAGGGCAACCTCGCTTGGCGCCGCGGGTTTCATTTTTGGAATACTATCAAACTACAGCCAAACAAGCGCACGCTCAATTGCGGACGACTACGGAGGCATAAGGGGGATAAAAGCGACAGTGCAGCGCTCGAAGAGTGCAAGCTGGTAAATTGATCCAGTGGATCAATTTGAGCGATTATCGCTTCGAGCATCGCTGCGAGAAGCCAAGTCTTTTTTTTAAAATCACAGCGGGCTAAGCGATATGCGGGCGAAATTATAAGCATACGCCACCGCAGATCGCCTGCTTGTTACTGGCCTGAACAGCCTTTATATTTTGCGCTGACCTCGCTTGCCATTGCAGCAAGGCGAATAGCGCGATCTGCTATAGAATTATCCGAGCTGTGCATACGGGACATTGTCGAAAGATCAATAGATCCATCCATTGTAACATACGCATCTGCTTCAAAGGTTGAGTTTAAGCATTTGGGCATTGAGACACCAGTACCTTTTGCAGAAAGAAATGCTGCAATACCAATTGTTGTGTAATTAAGTTGGCCTCTTTTGCCCAGTTCTTTTAGTGCTGGTATTGTCTCAAAATCATCTGCATTTAACTTTAACTGCGCCATTCCAATAGAGATGGCTTTGCCTAATTCTTTCGCTTCTGCAACAAAGTTGGTTTGCGTTGCAAGTTGTTTTGCACTACCGGAAAATCCTTTTTTAAGCTTAGGATCGTTAAATATATTAATTGCTGTAAGCCCCGGAAATTTGTTTGGAGCGAAAATAACAGCTAAAGCCGCTTTTTGTTCATCTGTTGTTGGCTTGATATTCACCAGCCGCGCCATCAGTTTTGACTGATCATCAAGCACTTCATTAAACAGGCCGCATTTTGCGTTCGGTGGGCATTTTGATGTTGAACCAACTCCGGTTGCCATAATAAAACTTTCTTTGAAATTATTGTTGAAACTAAGAAAATCCTATTTTAAAAAGTTAATTGAGTCTAACTTATTCTCACTTAATCATAAACCTTGATAAAAATTAAAATCAAAATACTTGCTTTGATTGCTTAAAATATTGAAGATGAAAACTCGCGGCGATCAAAATATGCAGTTGGTATATTTTTAAAAGTCGCGCCTTATCCCTTCGGCAGTTCCAGCGGGTGTAACTCGTAATCGTCAAGCGGCACATCGCGCTCAAAAGCGGTGACTTTGCCCATCGCCGAAACGCCCACCTCGTGAACGGTGGCGCGCGAGCCGGACAACAGATAGTGCCAAGGGTGAAGCGGCTTGTCATTGCCGCGCAGCACATAGGCGCATGTGGGCGGCAACCAGTCGATCTGGCGCAGATTGCCCATGGTGAACGAGACGCAGTCCGGTATTTTTACTTTTCGATTTTGGTAATCATTGCAGGTGCAGCTGTCGCAATTGAACAGGTCGCAGGCGACCGAGGTAAATGTTAACGCGCCGGTTTCCTCGTCCTCGACCTTGTTGAGGCAGCACAGGCCGCAACCGTCGCACAAGGCCTCCCATTCCTCGCGGTTCAGCGCGGCCAAGGGCTTTTCCCAAAACGGGGAGGCCGCACAGCCTTTTCCGTTTTTAACGGGCTTTGCGTCAGTTTTGGCGGCAGGAGGCGGGGATTTTTTCAAGATAAACCAATGTTAAACACGATATAAGATCCTAAGCTATCTTTCTTGCAAAAGCAGCTATGATACGCCACATCTTATGTGCTGGCATGACAAAAGGTTAATTTCGCACCCGTGAGCAAAGACCCCTCCAAAAACGACCCGTTCAGGCCGCGCGACAAAGACCGTCCGCGCCGGTTTGGCCTGCTTGAACTTGATGCGTGGATTGATTCAAGTGTTTACGGCGTCGGCGCCTGGGCGGCCCGTAGCTGGGACAGTTTCCGCGTGTTCATGGACCGCTTTGGCGTCTCCGGTATCACCCGTTTTGGTGTCGAGCTTTTATCGGACTGCGCCACTTTCGCGGTTCTTGGCGGCCTCGTCCTCACCGCGTTCGCGCGTCCTGCTTTTGAAATTACCTCGACGACGAACTGGAAAGATGCGCAGGACTATGCCGTCATCTTCCTCGACCGTTCGGGAAATGAAATCGGCAAGCGCGGCGTTCTGCACTCGTCCGTCGTGCCTTTGGAAGAAATTCCAGACTATCTGATCAAGGCCACGCTCGCGACCGAAGACCGTCGCTTTTACGAACATTTCGGTATCGATATTGCCGGTACGGCCCGTGCCCTTGTTGAAAACATCCGCGCCTCTGGCGTGCGTCAGGGTGGGTCTTCGCTGTCGCAGCAGCTGGCGAAAAACCTGTTCCTGACCAATGAGCGATCACTGGAGCGTAAAATCAAAGAGGCCTTCCTGTCGCTTTGGCTGGAAAGCCATATGTCGAAGCAGGAAATCTTGCGCCTGTATTTTGACCGCGCTTACATGGGCGGCGGCGCGTTCGGCGTTGAAGCAGCCGCGCAGTTTTATTTTGGCAAATCCGTGCGCGATGTCACGCTGGCGGAAGCGGCGATGATGGCGGGCCTTTTCAAAGCGCCGACCAAATATGCGCCGCATGCCAATCTTCCCGCCGCGCGCGAGCGCGCCAACCAGGTTCTCTCCAATCTCGTCGATGCCGGCTATATGACAGAGGGTCAGGTTTACGGCGCACGGCGCAACCCTGCCGAACCCGTCAACCGCGACGAAGTTGAAACACCGGATTATTTCCTCGACTGGGCGTTTGACGAGGTTAAACTCCATGTCAACGCCAAGCAAAAAACGCTGACCGTTAAAACCACGCTCGATATGTCGTTGCAGCGCAAAGCCGACGATTCAATTGAATCCGCGCTGCGCCAGTCCGGCGCACAATACAATGCGCATCAAGGTGCGCTGGTATCGCTGGAGCCGGACGGCGCCGTGCGCGCAATGGTCGGCGGCCGCGATTATGGCGCTTCGCAGTTTAACCGCGCCACCTTGGCGCTGCGCCAGCCGGGCTCGTCCTTCAAACCCTTCGTTTACGCCACCGCCATGGAACATGGCTACACGCCCTCAACGGTCGTGCCGGATTTGCCCATCACCATCGGCAACTGGACACCAAAAAACTACACGCGCAGCTATCTTGGCCCCGTTACGTTGAAAACCGCGCTCGAAAAATCACTCAATACGGTTGCCGTGCGACTTGCACAGGCCGTTGGCCGCGATAAAATTGTCGAGCTGGCGCACCGGATGGGTGTGCGCTCGGAACTGAAAATCACGCGCGCCCTTCCCTTGGGTGTTGCCGAAGTCACAGTGCTTGATATGGCAAACGCCTATGCGACATTCGCCAATGACGGCAAATATGCGCAAGCCTATGGCATTGTCGAAATGCGCGATGCCAATGGCGACGTGATTTACCGCCACGACCGCGATGCGCCAAAACCAAAGGTCGCGCTGACCCAGCGCGCCGCCCGCAATATGAATATTATTCTCAACAACGTGGTCGAGCATGGCACGGCGCAGCGCGCGCAAATCCCCGGTGTTGTCGCCGCCGGCAAAACCGGCACCACCAACGCGTATCGCGATGCGTGGTTTGTTGGCTTTACTGGCAATTACGCCACCGCAATCTGGTTCGGCAATGACGATTACCAGATGATGCGCAAAATGACCGGCGGCACATTGCCCGCCGCGACATGGCAGAACTATATGGCCTTTGCTCATGCCGGCATTGAGTTGAAAACCATACCTGGCCTTCAGCCGTCCAAAGAGCCGCGGGTGGATCTGGGGCTCGTTGCCGATGCCAGCGGCGTTGTACAGGGCACGCGCGCCTTCGCCTTGACGCCAAAGGCCGTGAGCGCCATCGAGACGATTGAGAACAGGCTTGTCGAACTGTCAAAAACCGATACGTCGCTCGCCACACCCGTGTTGCCAAACACGCCTGCAAAAGTGACAGACAGCCGCAATGGCGACGAACAGGCTTTGGTGCGCTAAATCTTTTTACGCTTTCAATATCGTCTTGCCCGCGTCAAGAATGTGGAAGACAGGCCAGGTCCTGTCTATTTGCTCGCAATGCGGCGCAACTTGCGCTTTAGATAAGCCAAGTTCTCTTTTGTGGATGGCCGCTCGACATGCATAATCTGAAACACGTCATGCTTGCTTTGTTTTGCGGCATTTTTCTTGGCCTTTTTACTGTGTTTCTTGCATTGCAGGACAATTGGGGCTTTGACCGCGTTACCATCGGCCCATGGGTCGGAAGCCCGCGCGCGGGCGGTGTCGATTCAGACCCCTATACAAAAGCGCTGATTGTGCAGAAGGCCTCCCTGCCCCTTGGCGGCGGCGAAGGCGTCGCCTTTATTGCCGAGACAGACACAGCGCACAACCGCCTCGAAGCGTCGTGCATTTATCACATTCGCGGCAGCGCGCTTCCGACCCGCTGGTGGACATTGACGGTCAGCGATACATCGGGCGCGCTGTTTGCAAACCCGCTGAACCGCTATGGTTTTACAAGCCAGGAACTGACACGCGATGACAAAGGCGAGTTCGATATTACCATCTCATCGCGCGTGCAGCCGTGGAACTGGGTACCGGTGCCGCCTGACGGGCGCCTGCGCTTTACCTTGCGTTTTTATGACACGCCGCTGACAACACCGTCCGATCTTGAAAAACAGACCATGCCCGACATCGTGCGCGGGGAATGCGCATGAACCGCCTGATTATTACGATCATTTCTGCGCTTCTGATTGCCGCGGTCGTGCATATTTCCGCAATCCTGCTGTTGCCGCGCGTGGCCCCTGAAGACATCTACACCCGCCTTGCCGCTTACGGCGAAGGCAACGGGTTTCATCTGCTTGATGCACCGAAAACAGGCGGCGTCGGCGACCCGAACAATGATCCGGCCATTGTCATGGCGATCTGCCGTTATGATCTTTCCAACACGCCGTTCCGCGTTTTGGGCGATCCGTCCATCTGGTATTGGAGCTTGGCGCTGCATAACAATCGCGGTTTCATCTATTACTCGGTCAACAACCGCGCCATTGGCGACCGGCCGCTCGATCTGCGTATTCTCGATCAGGAAGATTATGCGGCCAAACAGCAGGAAGAGGTTGAGGAAGCCGCGCAGGAATTTATCGTCGCCTCGCCGTCAACACGTGGCTATGTCGTGCTGCGCGCGCTGGTGCCTGAGCCAAGCGCCCGCACGCAGATCGAGCAAAGCCTGAAAGGCGTCGGCTGCTCAAGCTATAAGCCGGCAGACAAATAAGCGCTTATTTTATTTTGTGCGACGTGTGATGTTTTGCGTGCGACTTGCCGTGCTTTTTATGGGCACGGCGTCCGCCTTTGCCCCAGCTGATCACTTCCATTGTCACATTGCCAAGACCGCCCATCCCAATCTGGTTTCGGGCTGTTGGCGTTAAATCGATGTTGCGTCCTTTGACAAAGGGCCCGCGATCATTGATGCGCACATCAACAAACTTTTTGGTTGCCGTGTTCCGCACGCGCACGATTGTGCCGAAAGGATAGGTTTTATGCGCGGCCGTCAAACCATTGGGATTGAACATTTCGCCATTGGCCGTAAGCCGGCCGGGAAGCGAATACCACGAGGCTTTGCCGCTGGTGGTTTCAAGAGATCTGACAGAGGACAGCGACGGTGAATTTGTTTTGAGAGATGGGGTGGAATTTAAATCGCCAATTTCGATTTCAGAAGGTGACAGTGATTTTTCAACCGTGTCACTCCAGAGATTGCCTGAAAGCGGATCTTTAAGGAAGCGCCCGAAAGGCGTTGGAACTTTGCATGCATCATCAACCATTAGAACAGGATGTGGTGAAGAGCGCTTATCTGCAAACAGTATGTGGCGTTAATTTTAACGTCTCAAATGCAACTTAAAATTTTGCTTTGACCGCGATTTTTATTTTGCGACTTCGCCCTGCGGCATAAAGCCTTCGTGTTCATGCACGGTTGTGCGTGTCACGGTTGTGACATGGGTTGTGCCGCCAACCTCCCATGCCAGCGCGTCAATCGCGGCTTCCGCATCGACGGCCTTTGTTGAAGGCATTTCGATCATTAAGCGTCCGAGTGCGGTTCTATAAGCCAGAATGCGTTGCTCCAGTGAATGCTCGACCCATGCAACGACCTGTCCGTTTTCAAAAATACGCGCTTCGGCGTCATGCTTCATTTCGGCATTGGCGTCGAGCGCACGCAATGCCGAGCGCCGCGCCCCATCGCCTTTGCCGACACGCACCGCAACATCGCGAAACACAGGCAGCCTCGATGCGTCGGAGCGTGCCTGCGCAACAATGCGCTCATAATAGGTTTCATGCGAGAGAAGACCGTCGCTGCGCAGATAGCGGTAAAAGTCGGCAGCGTCATATTCATACCAGGCCTGCGGACGAATGCGCGACCAGGCGAGCGTAAATTTAAAATCGGAGCTGAACGAGCCGCCGCCATAAGGCGGGCGTATCAAGTCCCACGCCACATCGCGCAGTTCTTTTTCTTCATCGGTCAGCTGATAGGTGGACACCGGTTCCTCGCGGTTGAACGCGGCCATCCGGCCTGCACCGCCAAGAATCGTGTCGTGAAAAACTGATTCTTCCTTGCGGCCAAAATCCCCTACCGGCTCGGTCACACATGCGCCAAGGCTGAAAGCCACGACCAGTAACACGCAGGTGCGAATGATCATTGGTGCATCTTTATGAATGGGAAGGCGAAGGCGGCGGGCCTTCATAATCGGGGCCGTGACGTTCATAACGAACGCCGGTGTAAAGAACGATCTGTGCCGGGCCGGGGCGCGAAAGCGCGTCTTTAAAGGAAGGCTGCGACGGAACAGGCCTTTGGCCCCGCGCTGAAGCAAGATCGACAATATCTCCCATGGCAACCCTCCCTCATCCTTCAGAATCGCCCGACACATCGCGAAAGCTGACAATTCATTAAGCTGCCGATAGGGTTGACACTTCGTTAACGCTTGCCTGCCAGAGTGAGATTTAAATCTTTCTTTAACCATGTGGGATGGCAAGAGATGGCACAGGCAAGAACAGTTGAAGCGCTTTCTGGATGGGGCTCCGACGAGCAGGACAGGATTAATCTTCTGGTCTGTCAGATAACGGACGGATTTCTGCGCGGCGACGAAAAGCGCGCGGCAAGCGACGTCAAACCGTTTGAAGAGCTCCTTGGCAACCTGTTGCCTCAGTCCGATGTGTTCACCCGCTGCGTGGTCGCGCAAAAGCTGGCAAAGCGCAGCGATGTGCCGCGCAGCATCATCTTAATGCTTCTTGAAGACGAAGGCTCAATCTGCGAGCCGCTGGTGTTTCATTCCAGCCTGCTCAATGAGCAGGACATTTTAGCGCTGATGGCACGGCGCGACCCGATTTTGCGCTCTGCGCTTCTGGCACGCGAAGATCTGACCCTGCAACAGCGCCAGGCCTTGCTGCTGAACCTGCCGCTGACAGCTTCTGCCGCCAAGGCCGATGCGCTGAGCCCGATGCAGGAACTGCTGGCACGCATCAAGCCATTAATGGTGGCGATGCCTGAGGTGGAGACTGATGCTGAAGCTGACAAAACAGCGCAGCCTATTTATATCGAATTGCCAAAACTGCGGGCCCAGGCGCCGGCAAGTTTCGTCAAATCAGCTGTCTCGACAGCGCCGCAACAGCCTATCCTCATCAACATTCCGCACAGCACGCCGCAAGCGACCGTTGTGAAAGCCGTGCCAAAATCAGCGACATTGCTGCCACAGCTGGTGCGCGCCGCCGTGCTCCGCCAGAATGATGAGCTTGCCGCCATTTTCGCAAGTGAGCTCGACATTTCCGCCATCATCACCAAAGCGCTTCTCAAAGACATTACCGGCGAAGCGCTTGTGACGGCGTGCGTTCATATTGGCGTGCCGGAAGATGCGACATTGCAGATTGCAACCTTGCTCTATCCCAATCTGACCAAAAGCAGTGAACGGTTGTTTGCACTGCGCTCACTCTACCGTCATTTCACACCTGAGACGACGACACGCATTGTTGAGGCGTGGGGCGCGCTTCCTGTGTCTGTTCAGCAAAAGCACAAAACGGTTCATACGATCATCGAGCCGCGTCAACAACCGGCACAGGCCGACAAAGCGGCACCTGCCGCCGCACAAACGACATCAGGCGAGCTGGTCTACCTCTAGAAAACAACGGCCTTCCCTGTCATCGACAGAAACGATCCAGATATCGGGATCAATCTCGCGCTCGCGCGCGAGTTTCATGTTGATGGTTTCAACATCAGTTGCCGTACCGGCATTAAAGGCTTCGAATTTGCGATGGGCGTCGCCTTCGCCATAAGCGCTCATCGGTGCTGGCGTGTAGAGAAGCGATTGATCGCGGCTGATATCAATGCGTATGAAAATCGCACCGGCCTCTTCCGCGCCTTTGGCATCGAGAATGGGAAACGCGCCTGCATTTGCGGCTTTGCGCATAAAGGCCGACACAAAGAAAGCGGATGTAACCCGCATTAATGCGCTTTGTGCACAGCGTTGAGTTTTTTAAGGAAGGCTGCGGAAAACGCGCCTGTGACAGGCAGGCCGGACACCTGCTCAAATTTGCCAATCGCCGCACGCGTCTTTGCGCCAACAACGCCCTCTTCATCGCCGCAATTGTAGCCAAGTTCACGCAGGCGGTTCTGAACGGTCAATGCAAGGATTGGATCAATATCCTGGTGCGGTGCATCCACCGTCTTTGCAGCTTTTACCGCAGGTGCGGAAAACACAGCTGAAGAAACCACCACGCTTTTTTGCGGGCTTTGAGCAAAGGCCTTGTTTTGAAACATGGGCGCCGGATGATGTCGTGTCTGGTGCATGAGTCCAAGGCTTGCATTGGCAAGCCCCCACAGGCACAGCGTCATCACAAGGCTGGCAAGAGGCCGTTGCAACAAAGACGAAATGCCAAACAGGACAAAGCGAAGCGATGCCAGCATAATCTGCTTCAGAACAACAAAAACTGAATGTGTCTTGCCTGCTTCTTGCTCAATGCGATCATGGAAGTACGCATCGGCGTGAATGTCATAATGCGTCATTTTACACCACGGCTTTCAGGTGCGGCACAGGCGTGCTGCTGGTTTCGGTAATGGCTGCCACGACAACGCGCGGCAAAATGATCGTCACGATCGTGCCTTTGTGGCGCTCTGACGAAATGCGCATCGTACCGCCCTGCAATTCCGTCAGGCTTTTCACCAGCGACAGACCAAGGCCTGTGCCTTCAAATTGTTTGTCATAGGAATTTTGCGCCTGCACAAAAGGCTGGGCCAAACGCGGCAGATCGGCCTTATCAATGCCGATGCCTGTATCGCTGACGACAAACCGCACGCTTTCGCTGTCACAGCGCAGGCTGACGCAGACCTTGCCGCCCTTTGGCGTGAATTTCACGGCATTAGACAACAGGTTGATGAGAATTTGTTTACAGGCCCGCTTGTCGGCCATGATTTCGGGAAGCGAGCCGTGCTGTGCGATGCGCAGGCTGACGCCGCCCTTCACCGCGGCCGGTTCCATCATCGTCACGCATTTGGTTGCAAGGTCGCAAGGCTGGAACGGCTCGGGATGGAGCGCGAACGAGCCGGATTCAATTTTCGACAGATCGAGAATGGCATTCACAACCGCCAGCAGATGCCGCCCTGAATCCTGAATAAGATCGGCATATTCCAGCACCTTGTGCTCGCTGACCTTGATACCGGCCTTGCCCGACAGCATTTCCGAAAAGCCGATAATTGCGTTCAATGGCGTGCGCAATTCATGGCTGACATGCGCAAGAAAGCGGCTTTTTGCCAGGTTTGCTTTTTCGGCATCTTCCGTCAGGCGCTGCATCTCATCGATGTTCTGGTTTTGCATAAGTCGCGTCGAGGCAACGATCTGCTGCTCGTTGCGTCCGTTGTGTGAGGGCACAAGCACCGCATGTGTTTCAACATAGCTATAAGTGTCAGCATTGATATCGCGCAGGCGGTATTGAAGCGTCGCAGATGTGTTATTGTCCTGCATCTGGCTGAACATCTGCAAAAAAGCAGGGCGGTCATGCACATGCACAAGATCGAACAGTGTTGTGGCTTTGTGTGCGGCATGGCCAAGTAGCGTAAGCGCGCCGGACGCCTGCAGAAGATTGCCATTGCGGCTGTGCAGCGTCACAAGATCGGGAATAATCTCTGCAAGATTAAGCACTGCTGCTGGTATGCTCTCATCACTGGTGCACTGGCTCTGTGCCAGAAGCTGCACAAATGTGCCGACAGATGCGGCGGCAAGAACAAGCGGAACAAGCGACAGATGACTTTCACTGCCCATTCCAAAAACGAACAGGACTGCAAATATCAGCGCACTGGCGCAGGCCGCCGTTCCAAGCCGGCGTGACAGGCCGCTGATGGCAAGCTCAAAACATGTGAGCGGCAATAACAGGCATAGCGCAGAGCCTGCCCCCGACTCAAAGCTTGCAAACACACCCGTAAAGAGAAGTGTCAAAATGACGGATGTCGAAACCGCCGTTTTTGCAGTCCGGCCTGTTGCAAGACAGGCAAGCGCCAAAACGGGAATAACAAAATACGACATCAGGGCCGCATCGGCCACAAATGGCATGCCAAAATAAGCGACGCAAAACGGAAATGCGGCAAGCCCGAACAAAAGGCAGGCGACACGCGAGGCGATAAAAGCGCGCAAGCTCGCATGTTCCGCTTTATCAGCCTGAATGGTGTCCGGAATGAAAACATCAAACGCGGCCAGCAAAGGGGATGTCATTTTTTTAACCAACGCGTACTCTTGTTCCGGCGTCTTCAAGACGCAAATTCAATCTGGCCATCATGCGCGCTCCGGTTTTAAGGCTTGGCTAAAATTTTAACCGTGCAACAGGCCAGCGGGGAAAAACGGGAGTCGTGCTGAATATTTCGTAAAGGCACGGGCATGGCTGGAATTGCCTAAAATTAAAGCTAAATACACGTTCCCATTGCAATCGCCCCGCAAGCTTTCATTGTTACAACTGCAGGGTGGGTGCCATGTGGCATGCGAACAGGGGCTGTTCGAATGAAGTTTTTGATTAAGGCCGCGTTTTGGCTGAGTGTGGTGGTGTTCTTCTTGCCATCGCCTCAGAATGCAAAAAATGCAAATATGCCGGGTGTCTCGACATCTGATGCAATCGCTTTCCTTTCAAGCGCTTACAGCGATGTGAAAGGGTTTTGCGCACGCAACCCTGACAGCTGCGTGACAGGAACGGCAGCGGTGCAAAGCTTCGGCGTCAAAGCCGAATATGGCGCAAAACTCCTGCATGATTTTATCTCTGAAAAGACTGCACAAAGCGCTGATCTTGTTCCGCCAAAAGGCTCTCGCGTGCTGAAAGCACAGCCGCATCAAGCAGAAATTAACCAAACCGATGAAGACGCCGTTCACCATGGCACGCTAAATGCCAATGATCTTTCATCGCAATGGCGCGGCACATCACGCAAAGTTGCAAGCGTGGACGCGAGCAGCGGCAACTGAAACTGGCGTTTGCAAGGCCGCATTGATCATGCCAGTAAAAAGGCATGACTGCGACAAACCTTCCTTCCATTGACGAGATCCGCAATAATTTTTCCTTTCTCGACGATTGGGAAGACCGCTATAAATATCTGATTGACCTTGGCCGCGCTTTGCCGCCTTACCCTGAACATCAACGCGATGCCGCGCATCTGGTGCGCGGCTGTGCTTCGCAGGTCTGGCTCAGCACCCAAAAACGGACGAGTGATCAAGGCACGCAACTGTTATTTCTGGCCGACAGCGATGCGCATATTGTACGCGGGCTGATCGCTTTATTGCTGGCCATTTACAATGGCCGATCGCCGCAAGAGATTATTGACCTTGATGCCGATAAAATTTTTGACGACTTCCAGCTTGGCGCGCATCTTACAATGCAGCGCGCCAACGGGCTTGCCGCGATGCGCCAGCGCATCCGCGCCGAGGCTGAAAAAGCCGCCGCTTCCGCTTAATACTGAATGGACGGACGCGCGCCCTCGTCCGCCCAGCTGCGGATTGTCGCGTGATGCTGGTGCGGCTTGCCGCTCAAACCGTAATGCTCGCCAAGCCTGTCGAGCGCGAGAGTTAGCACGACTTTCGCGCTGCGCGCAGGCCAGCGCCGCTCCGTTTCGACCGCGCTCAGCGTTTTTAGAAAGCAGCAAATGTCCGTCAACACGCCGGATAGTTCCGGCCCGATCGCGCGCAACGCTTTTGACACGCGCGCTTTGGCCGCAAGAGTTCCATCGGAAAAATCGCTTGTCGGCGGCAGCCCGCTTTGTGCCTGCGCCCGCGACATGTCCCAGCTTGCTGTCACTTTTGGCTGCAACTGCGCCCGCTCAAAATCGTGACGCAGTTTTTCGCCTGCGGCAAATTGTATGTCGCTGAGCAGGCTTTTTCCTGCGGCGTCCTTCCGCTTTCGCAACCACGCCAAAGGGCTTTCATTGAGGTTGATCGAGACGCTGTGCAAGTCTCCCGCCGGATCGCGAAGCTGCCGCGTTTCCATGTCGCGGTGCTGCGCCGTCATCGCGGCATTTCCCGCAAGGGCGCGCGCAACATGCAAACGCCCTTCTGCCGTAATTTCAAGCTCGTTGTCATGATGCAAGATCAGTCCTTCATTGAGCAGCAAATCCACAACACCGCGCGGGCACAGCAGCGCGGCCTTGCCATCTGTGAAAATCTTGCACTTGTCATGAGTACATTGCGTGCGTGCGTTTTGCCGCGCCAGAATTTTCAACACGGCAACGCACAATCGCTTACAGCTGGCGCTATCGGCTTTTTCCATTAATGCGCCGCCTTGAACGAGGCCGGAAGAAGGGTCAAAAGCTGCGCTTCGAGCCTGTTCAGCTGGGCATCAAAACCGACATTGTCGCGTGCGTCTTCAATCATCTTGCAGGCATAAGCGATTGTGGTGCGGTCGCGTTTGAAATGCCGCGCCAGATCTGTGAGCGAAATGCCCAGCGCCACATGCGCCAGATAAACGGCGACATGGCGTGCCTTTGCAACACGGGCAAGCCCGCGCGACGTGCTGCGCAATTGCGCGAGAGACACCCTGAATTCATGTGAGATCAGGAGTTCGATACGCGACAATGGAATGTCGTAAATGTCGCCATGCGCGTTTTTCGGTCTGATATATTGGTCGTGGATCATGATGCTCTGGCCTCCCCGCCGAATCGTTTCTATAGGAATATATACCTATAAAGTGTAAGGGCAGATCGCAGGAACGGGGATAAGCACAACACAACTGAACGGCACAACCTATGCGTGCAGTGTTGCAGATGAACGCTTTTTTCGCGCGTCACATTTGCGTGACGATATAAAAAAACGCCCCCGAAGGAGCGTTTTTTAAAGATGACATCCGGGATTAAAACCTCAGATTGCAATTTTCGAACTTGAATTTAGGCCTTTGCGCTGCGTTTGCGGCGCTGCTGGCCAAGGCCCATTTTCTTGGCGAGGTTGGAGCGTGCCTCGGCGTAATTTGGCGCCACCATCGGATAATCCAGCGGCAGATTCCATTTTTCGCGATATTGCTCAGGGCTCAAATTGTAATGCGTGCGCAGATGCCGCTTCAGCGATTTGAATTTCTTGCCGTCTTCCAGACAAATAATATGATCCGGGCTGACCGACTTCTTCACATTGACGGCTGGCTTCAAAGGCTCGCTCGACTGCGGCACATTGCTGTTGCCTGCGGTACGGCGCAGCGCCGAATACACATCACCGATAAGACCCGTGAGCTCGCCCGTCTGCACCGAATTATTGCTGACATAGGCCGAAACGATATCGGCAGCGAGTTCAATAAGGGCGGCATTTTCGGAAGGCTGGGTCATAAAAAGAATATCCTGCAGGGTTTACACGTCACAAACAAAAACCGGGTGCCGTTTCCGGAGCATCACGGGTATACTGACAAATTCTGTGCGTCAATTCAACTAAAACAGTCTATACACGTCGATTATCTATCAAATAGGCATTTTTTACTGCTTTCGCAAGTTAATCTCTGTATTTGCGAAAATTCAGGTCTTTGAATAAATATGGGGCACGGCAAGGGCTTGATTTCATTGATGTTCATGGCCACATGAGGCAGACCAAAATAGATTGCAAGGAGACGCTCGTGGCCAATCAAAATGCTGGAAACAATCTCGACAAGCTGACACCAGAACAGTTTCATGTCACGCAGGAAGGCGGCACAGAATGCGCCTTTACCGGTCCTTATCTAAAAGAAAAGCGCGATGGTATTTATGAATGCGTTGTCTGCAGCTCGCCGCTTTTCACGTCCGAAAACAAGTTTGATTCCGGAACCGGCTGGCCAAGTTTTTTCCAGCCTGCATCCGACCACGCGCTGACCCTCCACAAAGACACAAAGCTTGACCGCGAGCGTACGGAAATCAAATGCGGCGACTGCGATGCGCATTTGGGCCATGTATTTCCAGACGGCCCGCCGCCAACCGGCCTTCGCTATTGCATCAACGGACTTGCGCTTCACTTCGTGTCAAAAGCGTAGGCCTGCGTGTTAACGCGCAAAACAAAACAGCAGGCAGCGCCGAGCGCTGCCAAACACCCGCTTCACAGAACATTCCACGGCATTGAAATTGTCGATGAGTATGCCTGGCTAAAAGCCGACAACTGGCAAGACGTGATGAAAGACCCGTCGGTTTTGCCAAAACCCATTCTCGATTATCTCAACGCGGAAAACGCCTACAGCGAAGCGTTTTTGAAACCACATAAATCCTTGCAAGACACGCTTGTTGCGGAAATGCGCGGGCGCATCAAGGAAGACGAGGCCAGCGTTCCGGTGCCAGACGGCGTTTATGCGTATTTTCGCCGCTATCGCAAAGGCGGCGAGCACCCGATTTACTGCCGGCTGCCGCGCGGTGCTCATCCCGATGAAAGCCCGTCTGAAACGCTGATTGACGGCGATGCCGAAGCCAGCAACGCTGCGTATTTTCAGTTTGGCGCGCTGGCGCACAACAATGACCATGCGCAGCTTGCCTGGTCTTATGACGATAAGGGTTCGGAATTTTACACAATTGCCGTGCGCGATCTCAAAACCCGCAAAGACCTGAACGACCGCGTCTACAACACATCCGGCGCGATGGTATGGACGAACGACGATGCAGCCTTTTATTATGTGCGCGTCAACGCCGACCATCGCCCGCAGTTTATTTACAAACATATTATCGGCACGCCTGCCGAGCAGGACCAGCTTATCTACGAAGAGGCCGATGCCGGTTTCTTTGTCTCGTTGTCTTCGACACTCACGCGGCGCTTTGCCACGATCAACTGCCATGACCACGAAACATCGGAATGCTGGCTGATCGACCTTCATGCCGGCGGTGCGCCCCGCCTTGTCGCGGCGCGTGAACCGGGACGTATTTACAGCGTCGATGACGGGATCGATGCGCTTTATATTCATACCAATGCCGATGGCGCAGAAGATTTCAAAATCGTCACAGCGCCAGTCGATGCGCCGCACAGCGACAACTGGCGCGACCTTATTCCGGCCGAGGCCGGTGTCATGCGTCTTGGGTTCGAGCTGACAGCGCAGCATATGACGCGGCTGGAGCGCGCGGATGGACTGCCGCGCGTGATCGTGCGTGAACGCAGCAACGGAAAAGAGCATAAAATTGCGTTTGCCGAGGAGGCTTATGCTTTAAGCCTGCGCGGTGGATATGAATATGACACGCAGCATTGCCGCTTTTCATATTCGTCGCCGACCACGCCTGCCGAATTGTGGGATTACAATCTCGACACGCGCAAACGCGATCTTTTAAAACGCGAGACAATCCCGTCAGGCCATGAGGCTGGCAATTACGTGTCGCGCCGCCTGTTTGCGACAGCGGAAGATGGTGAGCGCGTGCCCATCACATTGCTGATGCACAAAGACACCAAGCAGGATGGCAGCGCACCGCTTTATCTTTACGGCTATGGCTCTTACGGCCATGCGATCGGCGCTGATTTTCGCACCAATCCTTTGTCACTCGTCGACCGCGGTTTCATCTATGCCATCGCGCATGTGCGCGGCGGCGCTGAAAAAGGCCGTGGCTGGTATTACGCGGGCAAGAAAGAAAAAAAGCCCAACACGTTTACCGATTTCATCGCGGCAGCTGATTATCTTGTTGCGCAAAAGTTTTCGCGCGGCGGCAATATCATTGCCCATGGTGGTTCGGCGGGCGGCATGCTGATGGGTGCGATTGCCAATCTGCGCCCTGAGCTTTTTGCGGGCATCGTTGCGGAAGTGCCCTTCGTCGATGTGCTCAACACAATGCTCGACGACACATTGCCCCTCACCCCGCCCGAATGGCCGGAATGGGGCAACCCGATCTTGAACGAACAGGATTTTAAAACCATCGCCGCCTATTCGCCTTACGACAATGTGACGGCAAAGGCCTATCCGGCAATTTTTGCGCTTGGCGGCCTTACCGATCCGCGCGTCACCTATTGGGAACCGGCCAAATGGGTGGCCAAGTTACGTGCGCGCACGACGTCTGACAATCCCATCCTGCTCAAGATCAATATGAGCGCGGGCCATGGCGGCTCGTCCGGCCGCTTCAAGCATCTGGAAGACATTGCGCTCGTTTTTGCTTTTGCGATTGCAATGGCAGGAAAAGCGGAACCACAAGCCAAGCTTGAGAATTAGAAAGAAGAGGAGAACGACAATGACATTCACACTTCCCGAACTGCCCTACGCCTATGACGCGCTTGCGCCTTACATGTCGAAGGAAACGCTGGAATTCCACCACGATAAACATCACAAGGCCTATGTCGACAAAGGCAATGAGCTGATGAAAGGCACGGAATTCGAAGGCAAATCCGTCGAAGAGGTCATGAAGGCCTCGTATGGAAAAAATGCGCCTCTGTTCAACAATGCCGGCCAGCATTACAACCACATCCATTTCTGGAAATGGATGACACCGAACGGCGGCGGTACGAAACTTCCAGGCACGCTTGAAAAAGGCATCATGGACAGTTTTGGCTCACTGGAAAAACTGAAGACAGATTTCGTTGCAGCAGGCGTCGGGCAGTTTGGCTCGGGCTGGTGCTGGCTTGCTGTCAAAAATGGCAAGATTGAAGTGATGAAAACACCAAACGGCGAAAACCCGCTGGTACATGGTGCAACACCTATTCTGGGCTGCGATGTCTGGGAGCATTCCTATTACATCGATTACCGCAATGCGCGTCCAAAATATCTCGAAGCCTTTTTCGACAACCTCATCAACTGGGAACATGTTGCGGAGCTTTACGAAGGCATGGACAAAAAAGCGGCGGCCTAAAAACGCCGCCGACATTCACGATTTTAAAATGGCCGGATTGTCCGGCCATTTTTTTATTTTGTCAGCTCATCGACAACGCGCACCCAGGAACGGATGCCCTTGCGATAGCTTTCCACATTGTACTTTTCATTGGGCGAATGAATGCGGTCGTCTTTAAGCGCATAACCGATCATCAGCGTATCAAGACCCAAAATGCGTTTAAACGCTTCGACAACGGGGATGGAGCCGCCACCGCCCTGCAGAATAGTGTCCCTGCCCCATTCCGCCTTAAGGGCGGCGGAGGCTTTCGTTACGGCCTCACCTTCAATCGGCACCTGAAAGCCGGGGCTTCCGCCATGCGCATGGAATTCGATTTTGCAATCGGCGGGCAGGCGCTGCTCAAAAAATGCACGGAGATTTTTGCGGATTTTTTCTGGGTTCTGCTGGCCAACAAGCCGGCATGACACTTTGACATGGGCGATTGACGGAAGAACGGTTTTGAAACCTTCTCCTGTGTAGCCGCCGCTGATGCCGTTGAATTCGCAGGTCGGACGCGCCCACACAAGCTCAAGCGCTGAAAACCCTTTTTCGCCCGCGACTTTTGTCAGACCGACTTCGGCAAGAAATTTTTTCTCATCGAACGGCATGCTCGCCCATTGAGCGCGCAGGCTGTGCGGCAATTCCGGCACGCCGTCATAAAAGTCGGGAATGGTGACATGGCCGTTGTCGTCGTGAAGTGCGCTGAGAATTTTAGCCAAAACACGGATCGGGTTTTGCGCCGGTCCACCATATTCGCCCGAATGCAGATCGCGGCTGGAACAGGTCAGCGTTATTTCTTCGCCGACAAGCCCGCGCAATGATGTGGTGATTGACGGCGTGTCCTTGTCCCACATCGACGTGTCGCAGACCAGCGCCAGATCGGCCTTCAATGCGGCGGCGTTTTCTTTCATGAACGGCTCTAAACTTGGGGAGCCGGATTCCTCTTCGCCCTCGAACAGCAGAACGACATCGCATGGCAGGTCGCCCGAGGTTTTTAAAATCGCGGCAAGGCCTTCGACAATCGTCATCAGCTGGCCTTTGTCGTCGGAGGAACCGCGCGCGACAATCTGCTTGGTGCCGTCGGCAAGCGTTTTGATCTGCGGGTCGAACGGATCGCTGTCCCACAGGTTTAACGGGTCGACAGGCTGCACATCATAATGCGCGTAAAACAGCAGGCGCGGTTTTTTTGCCGTGCTTTTGCTGGTGTAAGTTGCAAGCACAACGGGGTAGCCGGGCGTTTCACACAGCTTCACATCAAAACCGAGCGTTTTCAGATACTCATTCACCCATTGCCCGGCTTTGCGTACATCCTTGGCAAATGCCGGATCGGTTGAAATCGACGGAATACGCAGCAGCGTGTTGAGGCGCTCCAGTGCCGCATCAAAATCCTTGTCCGCATGCGAAAGCGCGGCTGTTGTGTCGGTCATGTCCGTCTCCATTTCAAATCTTTGTGAGTTTTAAACAGCAATTCCGTCTTTGCAGCAAAAAAGCAAGACGCGCTTCATAACCAGCCTTTTTTACGGAACCAGGCCAAAGGCACGATGGCGGAGATCAGCATCAGCAACAGCGCCAGCGGATAGCCCAAATGCCAGTCAAGCTCGGGCATGTGCTTGAAATTCATTCCATAAATTGCGCCGATCAGTGTCGGCGGCAGCAGGACAACGCTTAAAATCGAGAACACGCGAAACGCATTGTTCTGCTCGATACTAATAATGCCAAGCGTGGCATCCAGCAGAAAGCTGGTCTTGCTGCCCAAATAAGTGACATGGTCGAGAAGCGAAATCACATCCTTGTCGAGCGCCTTCATCCGGTTCTGCAACTCGGCGCCATGAATGGTCTTGCCAAAATCAATCGTTTCGAGAACGAAATGCGCAAGGCGCGCGATCGAGACAAGGCTTTCTCGAATTTTCGAAAGGCCGATCCCTTTCGAACCGATGCGGCGCATGATGTCCTGAAAATCGCGGCGGTCATCGACTTTCGGATCATAATCGAACACATCATTCGACAGCACATCAATGTCGAGCGCCAGCTGCTCGAGCACGTCAGCCAAGCGGTTGATCATGACCTCAAACAGGCCGGCCATGATCAGCGTGCCGGAATTGTAACCGCTGTTCGGGCGGCAGGCGCGCGCAACGAAGGTCGTGAACGAGCGCGGCTCGGTATAGCGCAAGGTCACAAGCTTGCCTTGCGTCAGCATGAAGGTGATCGGAGAGGCCTGCGGCATTTTGCTGTTAAGCTGCGCAATAACCGTTGCCGTCATGTAAAGCGTGCCATTGTCGGAATAAAGACGGTTGGAGATTTCAATCTCCTGCATTTCCTCGCGCGTCGGCGCATCAATACCAAAATGCGCTTCGACGAAATGCTCTTCTTCCGTTGTCGGGTTCAAAAGGTCGACCCAATCGGCTTTGCTCAAGACCTCAGGGTCTGATCCGTCGATCAGTGTCAGCGCATTGGCTTTGCAATGATAAGATCTCAGCATTGGCGTGTCAGCGTTTCAGGCCGCCAAGAACACCGCGCACGACTGCCCCCGTGACATTGCGCGCGATGGCAGAGCCTGCGTTCTTCATCGCGCTTGAGGCAATGCGCCCGCCAAATGTGCCTGTGCGCCCGCGCGATGCCGCGCCGCCGATGACAGCGCCAACCACAGCGCCTGCAATTTGCCGCCCCACACTTGATGACATTGTGCGCACGACGCTTTTCACCATGGACGAGCCCATCGTGTCATGCGCGCCGCCGCGCGGGCCTGTGACGGTTCCAAACACCCGCCCCCAAAAACCGCCGCCCGAGGCCGCCTCGCCTTCCTGTTGCGCCGATATGGCCGCTTTGCCCTGCAAGGCCTCATAGGCGGACTCGCGGTCCACCATGTCTTCGTATTTTCCAAACAGCGCAGACGTGTCGATCAGCTGGCGGCGCGCGCTGGCATCAATCGGCCCGACCAGCGAAGACGGCGGCCTGATCTTGACGCGCTGGACGATTGACGGCGTGCCATCGCCCTGCAGGGTTGAGACAAGCGCCTCACCAATGCCAAGGGTTGTGATGGCCTCCACCGTGTTGATCGCCGGATTTTGCCGAAACGTGTCGGCCGCCGTTTTGACGCCGCGCTGTTCCAGCGGCGTAAACGCGCGTAGCGCATGCTGAAAGCGGTTGCCCAGCTGCGCACCGACTTTGTCGGGCACGTCGGCGGGGTTTTGCGTGACAAAAAACACGCCAACGCCTTTGGAGCGGATCAGGCGTACAACCTGCTCGATTTTTTCGAGCAGTGCCGGTGAGGCCTCATTGAACAACAGATGCGCCTCGTCAAAAAAGAACACCAGTTTCGGTTTTGCCAGGTCGCCTGCTTCTGGCAGCACTTCGAAAAGCTCCGACATCAGCCAAAGAAGGAACGTGCTGTAGAGGCGCGGTGAATTGCTGAGTTTCTCGGCACTGAGAATATTGACCATGCCTTTGCCGGAATTGGTCACCTGCAACAAATCGCGCACATCAAAAGCGGGCTCGCCGAAAAATTTTGAGCCGCCCTGCTGGTCAAGCACGAGAAGCTGGCGCTGCACGGCGCCGATGCTGGCGCTCGACACGTTGCCGTAAGACGCTTTGAGACTGCTGAGCAGGGCCGCATCACCGCCGATGGTCTCCAGCACTTTTTGCAGGTCTTTCAGGTCGAGCAGAAGCAGCTTGCTGTCGTCGGCATATTTGAAAACAATGTTTAGCACGCCTTCCTGCGTGTCGTTCAGGTTGAGGATGCGCGAGAGCAGCAGCGGCCCCATTTCCGTGATGGTGGTGCGGATCGGGTGACCCTGTTCGCCGTAAAGGTCGAAATATGTCACGGGCATCGCATCATAGGCGAAACTATCAAAGCCGATGTCTTTTGCGCGCTTTTCAAGAAAGTCTTTTGACACGCCTTTGGCGCCGAGGCCTGACAGATCGCCTTTAATGTCGGCGGCAAAAACGGGAACGCCTTCGCTGGAAAGGCCCTCGGCCAAAATCTGCAAGGTCACGGTCTTGCCGGTTCCGGTCGCGCCCGCGACAAGACCATGGCGGTTGGCACTTCGCAAATTTAAATATTGTTGGGCAGGCGTGCCGTTTTCAAAACTGGCGCCAAGGTAAATCATCGTGTCATCGGAAGTCATGCGTGCGCCTCGTAAACGTTTCAAAACTCATTGGTTTATAAGGCGATGCACCACAACCAGCAACGCGCAAAACACAGCCATACCCTGCAAGAAGGTTACCAAGACACCGCTAGAAAAAGCCGCCAAAAATTGAATGTTACAAACCGACAATTTAAAATTTGATATAAATTTCAATAGGTTAAAGGCCGCCTATTGTCGTTTTTTATTGACCAAGTTAAAAAATCATTTACTATCTGTCTTAATATTGGAGAGAGTATTATGTTCGAGTCTTATTTGACGAATGGGAGCACAGTTGCGCCCACACAGTTTCCCGCAGTGTCCCCGTCCGGTTTTTCAACAGCCCTGCAAAGCGCGGCAAGCTTCCCGCAACTGATGCAAAGCGCATCGATATTTGGCGCACTCATGCCCAATTTGTTTGCAACCACTTCACCGCAGTCCAATGCACTGGCGGCTTACCTGCCTTTGCTGTTTCCGGCACAGGCACAACAGGCGACATTGATGCAGGCCAATGCAAGCCTGCCTGCCATCCAGTCGTTCTTTGGCTCAGCGCCGCAAGGCACATCACTGCCGATGCCGACAACGGCCGACGGATTGTTCTCACGCCTTGACCAGATTGGCGGCCCGAGCGGTTATGTCACCGATTTCGCGCTCGGCTTCATGTTCCGCGATATGGACACGGACGGCAATGGCGCCGTCAATACCGATGAAATGGCCAACTGGACACGCCGCAATCCGAGCTTCACACGCACAATGAGCAGCGTGATCGGCGACAGCGCTGGCAAAGACATTACACCTGACGCGTTCCGCCAGCTGTTTCAAAAAGCGGACACCAATGGCGACCACATGATGAACCGCGATGAATGGAACAGCGCGATCACAACGCCGCCAATGCCTGCGCCAGTGCCAACACCAACACCTGTACCTATTCCAAGCCTACCGCAGAGCAACCTTCCTGCAGTTCCAGCGCCAGCGCCTTTGCCGACGCCCGCCCCTGCTCCGCTTCCAAGCTTGCCACAAAACAATCTGCCTGCAGTGCCAACACCTGCGCCCGCACCACTGCCAAGCGTGCCACAGAGCAATCTGCCAGCAGCACCAAGCCCAACGCCTGCGCCATTGCCGCAACCGCCTGTGATTACGAACAACAATTCGAACTCGCAGACACAAAACCAGTCACAGTCCAGCAATCAGCAAAGCAGCAACCAGCAGCCTGCGCCGAATGGCAATAGCAATGGCGGAAACAACCCGCCAACACCGCCGTCGCCTGCATCCAATGATGAGATCTGGCAGAAGGCCGATGCTGCGGACGGCACTGCTGACGGTTATGTTGACGTGCCTGCTTTGTTCAAAAGCATGGACAAGACAGCCAATGGCAGCCTGAACGCGGACGAGTTCGCCGAGCTTGCAAAACTTCTCAACCTGAAACTGCCTTTCATCGGCGTTGATGGCGCAAAGCAGACCGGCCTTGTGCAGCTCAACCCGTTCATGAACATGGTCGTCGCACCGGCTGACATGAACAAGGACATGCGCCTGAACCGCGAAGAGTTCGACAGGCTGAGCGCACTTTTGCCAGCTCCAGCGCCCTCGACAACGACGCCAACCACACCGGCGACGCCAAACGCGCCCGCGCCGACATCCTCATCGACGCCGAATGCACCCTCGCCGACAGATGGCCAAGCGCCGTCAGCACCAAACAGCAACCTGCCACCATTGCCGGATGCAGTGCCGCCGCAAACAAGCGGCCAGCAGCCATCAAAAGACACATCGACAAACGGCCAGCAGCCAACACTGCCTGCACCAACAAATGGTAATGCGCCAACAAACGGCAATGCACCGACAACAGATGGCAAGCAGCCAACGACAGATGGCCAGCAGCCGACAACTGACGGAAAAACACCGACAGCACCGACGACAGATGGCAAGCAGCCAACGACAGATGGTCAGCAACCGACGACTGACGGAAAAACACCGACAGCGCCGACAACTGATGGCAAACAGCCGACAACTGATGGCAAACAGCCGACAGACCCGAAAGAACAGCAGGAGGCTGCGACAACACCAAAAGCTGTGGCCGCACCAAAATATTTCGAGCTCAATGCCGACCATAAATTCGGCGTGACACCCGAAGAATTTGCCGCCCTTGTTGCGCCATTTGCAAAAAATGGCGTGATGACACCTGATAGCATCAAGCAAATGATCATGTCATTGGGCTGGGACAAATCGCGCACTGCGCAGGCATTCCTTCCTGCTTTGCTGCAGGCCAAAGGCGATGTGAAAATTGAAGACGTTATCGGCGTCATTTTCAAAACGCTCAACAAGCGCGATGACAATAAAATGTCGATCGGCCTTGTGCGTGACGAACTTGGTGATCTGATTTCCGACAGCGCCGCGCCGCAGCGTCATCGTTCTGCACACCGCAGCCAGCATGTGCGCCGCGCGCATCGCGCGCGCCATAAATAAGAACGCGGAAACGGTTTAAACCGCGCTCGATCTCTCTCCTGGCGGTTTCAGGAAAGTCGGTGGCCTTTAGGCTACCGGCTTTTCCGCAATTTGCTATCGTCGCTGGCGCGGTTTATACGACAACGACAAGCCACGATTTGGGAGAGCGCCATGAACGAAGCCATTGCGAAAATTGTTGCCGCGACAGGCATTGACGACGACAAAGCCCGCAAATCCGTCGGTGCTATTCTCGCTTTCCTGAAAAAAGAAGGACCAGCGGACGCGGTTGCCAAACTCATGGCAAGCTTTCCAGATGCGGCAGCACTTGTTACTGAGGGTGAAAGCGCCAGCGGCGGCTTGATGGGCATGGCAGGAAGCTTTGGCGGCGGCCTGATGGCGCTTGGCACCAAGCTGATGGGAATGGGGCTTTCGATGGGACAGGTGCAGACCCTGTCACGCACCGTTTTTGCCGTCGGCCGCGAGTATGCCGGCGAAGACACGATGGGCGAACTGGTTGCCAACATTCCAGGCCTTTCGCAATTTGCAAGCTAAGATGACATCCGCCTCTCTGAACAGTTTTTCCGCGCCTGATATTGCCGCATGGGAAAAGGCGGCACGAAAAGCCCTGAAATGTGATGAGACGTCGGCGCTTGAGCACAACGACGACAACGGTCTTCCTGTTGCGCTTCTTTATCACGACACGACACTTGCATTTTCAGCCGCCACCGGCCATGCGCCAGGATTTGCCCAGCGCATTGATTTGCCTAATGCCGCGCACGCTCTGGCACAAGCGCAAGACGATCTCAAAAATGGCGCGTCGGCGCTGATCATTTCGGTGCAGGATGTCGATGCACCCTCCCCTTTTGGCGTTTCGTTGATCTCGAAAGACGATGTGGACGCGTTTTGCAAAACCTTGCCTGACAACGTGCCGCTGCGGCTGGAAGCTGGCCTTCGCCAGTTTGAAATTGCGCAATGGTTTGCCGCCGCGCGTGGCGGCAATGTTCATGCCGGACTTGATGTGACAGGCCTTGCCGCACGCAGTGGCAATTTTGAAAACACATCGCGCCAGTTTGAAGCGCTGAATATGTTTCTGGACAAAGGCACAGGGCCCACAGTTATTGCCGAT
Organism: Hyphomicrobiales bacterium; assembly: GCA_965247525.1. Classification (GTDB taxonomy): domain Bacteria; phylum Pseudomonadota; class Alphaproteobacteria; order Rhizobiales; family UBA4765; genus JAZKID01. The sequence goes on along the minus strand of OZ252015.1, from coordinate 1,819,128 downwards.
GCACGCGTCTACCACGAGGCCGGAGCCAATGACGCGCAGGAAATTGCGCTAACACTTGCAACGCTTGTTGAAAATCTGCGCCAGCTGAAAAGGCCGGCAAAAAATTTATTTCCCCGCATTACTGCGCTTCTCACAACAGATGCAAGGCAGTTTTCAAGCCTGATCAAGCTGCGCGCCATGCGTATGGCTTACGCCCATCTGTGCCGTGTTCTTGATGTGCAAGCGCCACTGCGCAGTGGGGGAGAAACGTCGCGCCGCATGCTGACAGGCATTGATGTGGAAACGAACTTGATCCGCAACACGCTGGCGGCCTTTGCGGCCATTGCAGGCGGCGCTGATGGCGTCACCGTTGTACCGCACACATCGGCGCTGGGACTGGCAGATGGTTTTGCCCGGCGCATGGCGCGCAACACATTGAACATAATGGCAGGTGAATGCGCGCTGACACATGTGCAAGACCCTGCGGCAGGCAGCGCCTATGTCGAGAGCATGACTGTAGCGCTTAGCAAAAAAGCGTGGGACATCTTCCAGCAGGTTGAGGCAGAAGGCGGCCTGCTCGCTGCGCTCAAATCCGGCATGGTGAAAAAACTGATTTCTGCGCAGCGTGCGACCATGCTGGCCTCTTATAAAAATCAGGAGCGGCAGATCATCGGTGTCACGACGTTCAAGTCCGATACCATGCAAACAGGCGCGGTATTGCAGCCACATCAAGCGTCGCCCATTCCGCACCCGCTGGCGCTGACCCTGCACCGCGACGCGCAAGACTTTGAGGCTGCGTGATGAGCCTGCCCAAAGCGCCTTTACCACAGCTGCCGGATTTCACGACCTGCGATTTTGTTGTTCCAAAGCAAAAAGAGACTGTGAAAACATCAAATGTTTTCGAGACACCTGAAAAAATTGCATTGCAGCAGCATTATTCGAAAAACGATCTTGAAGGTTTGGAAACACTGCACACTTTGCCGGGTTTTGCGCCGTTTTTGCGCGGGCCCTATCCGAGCATGTATGCCAGCAGCCCGTGGACCATCCGCCAATATGCAGGGTTTTCAACCGCCGAACAGTCCAACGCCTTTTACCGGCGTAATTTGGCTGGTGGCCAGAAGGGCCTGTCTGTCGCGTTCGATCTTGCGACACATCGCGGCTATGATTCCGACCATGAACGCGTTGTCGGCGATGTCGGTATGGCCGGCGTCGCAATCGACAGCATTTATGACATGCGCACTTTGTTCGACAGCATTCCACTCGACAAGATGAGCGTGTCGATGACCATGAATGGCGCGGTGCTTCCCATCCTCGCGCTTTACATCGTTGCTGCCGAAGAACAGGGCGTGACGCCAGAACAGTTAAGCGGCACCATCCAGAACGATATTCTCAAAGAGTTTATGGTGCGCAACACCTATATTTATCCGCCCGCGCCCAGCATGCGCATTGTCTCGGATATTTTCCAATACACCGCGCAGCATATGCCGAAATTCAATTCGATTTCGATTTCCGGCTACCATATGCAGGAAGCGGGCGCGACCGCCGATCTTGAATTGGCTTACACGCTTGCCGACGGCGTCGATTATATTCGCGCCGGACTGAAAGCCGGGCTGGCGATTGATGATTTTGCCCCGCGCCTGTCGTTCTTTTTCGGCATCGGCATGAACATGTTCATGGAAATTGCCAAGCTCCGCGCCGCGCGCCTGCTCTGGGCCAAACTTGTGACGCAATTTGCACCGCACTCCGACAAATCCTTGTCGCTGCGCACGCATTGCCAGACATCGGGCTGGTCGCTGACGGCGCAAGACCCGTTCAACAATGTGATGCGCACCACAATTGAAGCCATGGCCGCGACACAAGGCGGGACGCAGTCGCTGCATACCAACGCGCTTGATGAAGCCATGGCGCTTCCCTCTGATTTTTCAGCGCGGATTGCCCGCAACACCCAGCTTGTGCTGCAGCATGAGAGCGGCACATTGTGGCCGGTCGATCCGTGGGGCGGCAGTTATTATGTCGAGCGTCTGACGGCCGATCTTGCCGCGCGCGCGATGGAACATGTTGAAGAAATCGAAGCGCTGGGCGGCATGGCCAAAGCCATCGAGCAGGGTCTGCCGAAAGCCCGGATTGAGGAAGCGGCGGCACGCACGCAGGCGCATATTGACGGCGGCACGCAAATTCTGGTCGGCGTTAACGCTTTTCTTGCGAGCAATGACGACGAGCTTCAGCTTTTGAAAGTCGACAATGGCGATGTGCGCACGCAGCAGATCGCCAAGCTGAAATGCCTTCGCGCAGAACGCAATGAACCGCAGGTGCAAAGCGCGCTTGCAGCGCTGGAGGCCGGCGCGCGCGGAACTGGAAACCTGCTTGCACTCAGCATTGATGCGGCGCGTGCGAAGGCCACGGTTGGCGAGATCTCATCGGCCTTGGAACGCGTTTTTGGCCGCTATCAGGGTGAAACCCATGGCATCACCGGCATTTATAAAAACGCGCTTGTTGCCGATCCTGAAAAGCTGCAGCGTTTTGAAAAGCGGGTTGAAATGTTTGTCGCACGCGAGAAATGCAAGCCGCACATCCTTGTCGCGAAAATGGGACAGGACGGGCATGACCGCGGGCAAAAAGTCATCGCCTCCGCATTTGCCGATCTTGGCTTTGAGGTTGATATTGGCCCGCTCTTTCAAACGCCGGACGAGGCCGCACAGCTCGCTGTCGATAAAAATGTTCATTTGATTGGTGTGTCATCGCTTGCCGCGGGGCACCTGACATTGCTGCCGCAGCTTAAAGCCGCCCTGAAAAAACGCGGCCGGGCTGACATCATGATTATTATTGGCGGCGTCATTCCGCCGCAAGACCATCAGGCACTGATGGATGCTGGCGCTGCGGCCATCTTCCCGCCCGGCACCGTGATCCTTGATGCAGCAGAGCAGCTGCTGGCGCGTTTGCTGCGCATCAACGAGCCCGTTCACTAAACGCTGGCCAACGCCGCTTCAAGTTTTGCGTTTAATTGAATATGGCCGACCACATCACCATTCGCATTTTTAATGTCCGCTGCCGCATGCGGACGCAAAAGCGCTTTTTCGCTTTCATTCAGCGGCAAAAAAGCTGCGATAAGATTGGCAACCGCACACTCGGCGCCGCGCAGCGCGCCGTCCTCGCATTTCAAGGCAAAACCCAGCGCACGCTCTGGAAAAATTCCGACATAAACGCCTTCAGCGCCCATTTTTATAAACGCGCGCATGCCGAAACCTTGCATGATTTTTGTGTCGCAGCGCTTTGTCCCCGCCACATAAAACGGATGGTTGGCGCAAGCCTCGCGGAGCTGTTGTAACGCGTCAAAATGCGCAGGCGCCAGACCATAGCCCGTTCCAGCCTTTGCAAAAAAACGCGCCAGCTTTTTGAGAGGCAGAATATAGCTCGGGATCGCGCAGCCATCGACAGCGCTCTGGCTCTTATCAAGTGACACGCCTGTCAGCGTGTCGATCAGCTGGCGGATGTCGCGCTGGATCGGATGATCATAAGTGACATAGTCTTTGGTCGGATAGCCAAGCGCAACGCAGCTGAGCAAAAAACCGGCATGTTTGCCTGAGCATGTGTTGTGCAGCTGCGACGGTTTTTCATGGGCGGCGGCTAGGTCATGCGCGGCCTGATGGCGGATCGGCCATTGTGTCCCGCATTGCAAATCTTGCGTGCTCAGCCCCGCACGCGCCAGCATATCGGCAACAGCGGCAATATGTTCAGGCTCGCCGCTGTGAGAGGCGCAAGCCAGCGCCAGCATCCGCCCATCAAGATCATAGGTTTTTGCAGCGCCTGAGGTGATCAGCGGCATGGCCTGCAGCAGTTTGACGGCGGAGCGTGGAAAAATTGCCTCATCGCAATTGCCCCACTCAAAAACCGTATCGCCCTTGTCGTTTTGAACGGCAATCGACAGCCGATGCGCGCTTTCCAGATGCGCACCGCGCCAGACCTCAATATCACCCTGCATGATGCTTTGCCCTATTATCGATAGGTTGGCAGTAGCAGCAACCTTCAAGGTTTCGCAATGGGCAGTTTCGGGCTTGGCATTCTTTAATGACCGCCGATGCTGGGATTTATAACGGAAAACAGGAGGCCCGCAACCAAGTGAGGAAGGCGGAGCTAAAGCCCTTGTCGAAACAGGCGATGGCAGGTAAATCAGGAGAAGCGTTGGGGCGTCGCCAAGCGGTAAGGCACCGGTTTTTGGTACCGGCATTCCCAGGTTCGAATCCTGGCGCCCCAGCCAAACGCGTGTTTTGGAGTGATCAGATGAGACCACAGACAAAAAAAATAACGGCTTTTGTTGGAGTGCTGGTTCTTATTGGCGCTCTTGTTTTTGTGTATTTAAAAACACGCTTGCCCGACAACTGCTATCGCGAGCAGGCCGGGCAATCGAATGAAGTGGTGTGCGATTAAGGATTGACGGGTGGGAGTGGTATTGGCCCGCCCCCTGATTCAAGATCACCGCCATCATCTCCGCCGGGGGCGCCGCACGGATCCATCGGCTGACAGCCGCCTGTTTCATTCTCATCTGGAGCAACCAACGCATCCGCAACTTGCGTATAGGTTGCCGAGCTGTGCGTGCCGATCTGCTGCACAGCCGGTAAAATCACAAGGGCGATACCTGCGGCAATCAAGCCATATTCAATGGCGGTTGCGCCGTCCTTTCGGGAAATAAACTTTTTAATAAGCGAAAACGCTTTCATGACCTGTCTCCAAGATCCTAGCCTACAAAAAACAGATTGATTTTTGAAGAAATGAACATGTTCAATTTTATTTTTTTACGGCAAATTTGCAGTCAGCTTTGAGTTGCAATTCGTTTCATTCTCTTTTACTGCAAATTTAGTGCTAGAGAATGAAGGTGTAAATAAAAAGTCCGGCAACTGCGTTTGCGCGCATGCCGGACTGTGGAATGAAATGATGTACGACTAAACCTGTTTGTAGGCGCGCTTAGTTTTCTTCTGCTTCACCAGCATCACCGCCTGGGCCAATCAAAATAGGCGGTCCGCATGGATCAAACCTTGAACAGCCCCCGGTTTCCATTACGTCTTCCGTGGTGCCGGAACCTGCCAACCCATCCGCAACTTGCGTGTAGGTTGCCGAGCTGTGCGTGCCGATCTGCTGCACAGCAGGTAAGATCACAAGGGCAATACCTGCGGCAATCAAGCCATATTCAATGGCCGTTGCGCCGTCTTTACGGACTACAAACTTTTTAATTAACGCAACAATGCACATGACAGCACTCCAGTTTTTTATAATACGATAAACGTGTTATTTCTTATTTTCAGAAGTCACTCAAATTTTATCATTCTTCAAATTTCAATCAGGCCGAGATAGATTGCCTTAACGACGGCCTGCGTTTTCGTATGAGCATTCAGCTTCGTCATGGAATGCCGCATATGTGTCTCAACCGTATCGTAACCAATAAAAAGAATATCAGCGGTTTCCTGCACGGTTGCTCGTGCTTTGCCCCTGCACAATATTCTGCCGCAACAATATCGGCTGCCCTTTGCGCCCAATAAAGAACGACAACATGAATATCGATCTTGGCCGCGTTGAACATGGCCTTGAATTCTTCGATCTTGTTTTTCCAGAACAGTGTACAGCAGCTGCTGTAGCGCCGGCCAATCGCGTCTGAATAATGGAAGGGGACGATGACCCCTTCCCTGTATCCAAAATCATGGGCGGTGCGCATCACGAAGCTCTGCTTTTTGTTCAACGCCTTTGGGACAAGATGACTCCATGTAAATGCGCTGTTGCTGGTTTTGGCAGCACTCAATACCGGGTCGTGCGCGTAAAAGTTTTCTTTGCGGTAGGTGCTGTCCCAATCGGGCGAATTGTTCGTCAAAACAACGGGTTGGCGTGAGGCGGCTGGCCACATTCCAAGAAAAGCGAACGACGAAAACCCATAATGAGAAATTGCCTTTTGCATGACCGCTTGCAATTCTTCGAGTGTTGAACAATTCTCTATCAAATTAAGAGTGTCGACTAATTTCATGCACGCCCAAATTAAATAAAATTTGAAATGGTTTTAATATGTCAGCAGATTCTAAAATACTCACGGAAATCCGTGATGGCGGGACAAGCATAAACACCACAACATCTTCGCAGATGATAACCTTGCGGAGACAAGAAATGTTGAACGGCACTGTTAAAATGCACGCGCATGTTTTTAATGCGGCGCAAAAACCATCTTTATTCAGTGAGAGCTGTTGTTTTCGAAAAAAGCTTTTTATAGACACGCTGCATTGGCCACTTGCGGAATATAACGGAGAGGAGCGCGATGAATTTGACACCGAAAATGCCAGTCATTGCGCGCTGATCGTCGCTGGAAAAGTCGTGGGATATTTTCGTGCCATCCCCACCACGCGCCCTTATTTGTCACAATCCGTTTTCAACCATCTGGCAACGCAATATTCGTTTCCCAATCACCCTGACTATTGGGAAATCAGCCGTTTTGGAATTTTGCCTGACTATCGCTATCTCAGCCTTATTCTATATGCGCTCCTGTTTCACTTTGCGATCAGCCATGATGCAAAAGCACTCGTTGCGCTTGTAGATGAGCGGCATGAACGCCAGCTTCAAAAAATCGGCCTTGTTCTTAAACGTTACGGAAATCTGCAATCTGTTGGCGAAAGCCTGAACGGCACCGCACTTTACGCTGTCGCGGGCGAAATACCGATGACGGAACAAAACTTTGGAAAACTGCGTGAGCTAATCCGGTTAACGCAACATATGGAGGTGATCGATGACACATTTATTTTCAGATCTGGGCGCTTTTCAGCATGACGCATTATCGTTTTTTGAAACGCGCGCGGCACAATCACAACAAGCTTTGATCAAATTGCGGCTCGGCCCATGGCCGGTCTATCTCGTCAATGATCCGCAGCTTGTCAAACCTCTTATGAAATCCGGTGAAGACCAGCTTGATAAAGGGCGGCTGGCACGCGTGCTGCGCGGGCTTGTGGGGGAAAGTTTCGTTGCCCAGTCTGGCCATGCGCAAAGTGCGCGCCGCGCCGTTATGCACCAATTTATGGCTAAAGGTGTTGCGCAAAAACTGGTGCCCGAATTTGCAGCTTTGATCCGTCAACAGGCCGTGCTGCTTGCCGCTGAAAGCAATTTTGATGCGCGCGGCGCGATGGCGCCACTTGCCATCCGTCTTGTGACAACGTTGTTGTTTGGGAAAGACGTGCTGTCGCGCGCCGATGAGAATGCCATTATCGAAGCCGTTCATCTTACCGAAGATGTCTTGACGAAAAGCATTTTTCGCCTTTTGCCGCCAATGCCCTGGGTCAAATTAAAAGAGCAGCGTGCTCTGGCGCGCGGCAAGGCCATTTTGCAAACCGTGGTTGAAAAGGTGCGGACAAAAGCCAACAGCGAAAGCCTGCTGCATGCTCTGGAAGATTTACATTTAAGCGACACTGTCCTTCGTGATGAAATCATGATGCTGTTGATTGCCGGCTATCATTCCACAGGCAATGCTGCGACATGGCTGCTTTATCTTCTCGGAACGCAGCCTGATCTTTGCAATGACATTGCGCGTGAGGCCGCGTCACTTGTCGGTGAAAGTGGCGATATCGACGCTGCCGATCTGCCCCGCGCAAAGAAAAGTTTGGTTTTCGTGAAAGAGGTCTTGAGGCTTTATCCTTCTTTTCCATGGACATCGCGGGAGCTGAAGCAAAGCATGGTTGTATCCGGGCAAAAATTGAAGCGCGGAACCACGCTGATATTTGCAATATGGCAGTTGCAGCGCGACAAACGCTATTGGAATGACCCACACGATTTTGATATTTCCAGAGATTATGCACATCCCGCTTATCTGCCGTTCGGACTTGGTCCGCGCGCGTGTATTGGCGCTGGCATTGCCCTGCTGGAACTGCAACTGATCTGTCTGGAATTTGCATCTGCTTTTGCCATTCATGTGCGCTCTGAAGTTCCGGCGCCGCGCCCGCATGCTTCAATTACAATCATACCGCCGTCGATCCGCATTTCATTGACCCCGCGAGGCATGCAAGCCGCCACTCAAAACATGACGCATAGGCAAAATGAATATGTCTGACACGGCCTTGCTATTTTAAGGTGTCAGCGCCAATGCTAATGCGTGATGAGCATACAATTTGACCGCCGTTTTGATGGACATTACGACAGCGCCGATTGGCTTGGGCCACGCCTGCGCCGTCTGACCGCAAACAATCCCGGCCCTTTCACATTTACCGGGACAAATACATACATCATCGGCACAGGCGAGATCGCGCTCATTGATCCGGGGCCGGATGATGAAACCCATTTTCAAAACCTTTGCCGCGCAATGCGCGGCGAAACGCTAACCCATATTTTTGTGACCCACACCCATGTCGACCATTCGCCGCTGGCGCGCCGGTTGGCAGACACAACAGGGGCGCAGGTTTTTGCACAAGGCACTCACCACACAGCGCAGGAGTGGCATGGTCAGGGGCCTGCGCCGCTCGAGGATAGCAATGATCTCGACTTTAAACCCGACATAACCTTGCGGGACGGCGAGATTGTCCGCGGCCGCGACTGGAGCCTGCAGGCCATCGCGACACCGGGGCACATGGCCAACCATATGTGTTTTGCCCTTGATGGGGACGGTGCGCTGTTTTCAGGAGACCACATTATGGCGTGGTCGACGTCAATCGTTGCACCGCCTGACGGCAACATGCAAGATTACATCCACTCTTTACGAAAAATTGAAAACGTGGACTGGCACATGATCTGGCCGGCGCATGGCGGGCCAATTACAAACCCGCACACAACAATCGCAGCCCATTTGCAGCATCGCCTCGCCCGCGAACAACAGATCATTGATGTTCTGGCCAATGGCCCGCAATCGATCATGCAGATTGTGAAAAAAATGTATGCGCACCTGCCGACAGACATGCATGGCGCGGCCGCCTTGAATGTGTTTGCGCATCTGCAAGATTTGTGTGAACGCGGTGTGACAAGCGCTGCACCCAATGTCAGCTTTGAGGCAACCTACACATCAAACCAAACGGCGTTTGGTTTCTAGCGCTCGTTTAATTTCTGGCGCACCGCCCGAGGCGAGCCGAATGGTGACAACAATAAGCGCTGCGTCAGGACATAAGTGTTTTTTATCGCGCGTTTAATTTCTGGCGCACCACCCGAGGCGAAGCCGAATGGTGACAACAATAAGCGCTGCGTCAGGACATAAGTGTTTTTTATCGCGCGTTTAATTTCTGGCGCACCACCCGAGGCGAAGCCGAATGGTGACAACAATAAGCGCTGCGTCAGGACATGAGTGTTTTTTATCGCTCGTTTAATTTCTGGCGCACCACCCGAGGCGAAGCCGAATGGTGACAACAATAAGCGCTGCGTCAGGACATGAGTGTTTTTTATCGCTCGTTTAATTTCTGGCGCAGCGTCAACATATATTCATCAATGCGCGCCGCGTTTACACCAAAATCAAAGCTGCCAATGCGCGAGGCCGAACGCATGGTTACTGTGGTTTTTTTGGCGATTGTTGTGAACTCAACAATGATATCGTCGGTAAAGCCGAGCATGGATGTTGACGTTGCCTGAAAAGCCGCAAGTTCGGAATTGTCACTGATCGGCGGGCTTTCCTGCACCAGAACCCAGCCCATCTGCTTGCCAACCGTTTTGCCAAGGTCATAGACATCGGTCAAAGATGTTTCGGTCAGCAGTGGTTGGCTGAGCGCCTCCGGCATTGCTTTTGTCAACTCCACCGGATTGGCCCAGGCCGGGCGCACGGCGCTGTTGAGAAAAGATGGCGGATCGCCTTCTGTCACGACATCGCTGACCTGCGGCGACAACCTTGCAAGCGCGATCAACGCGATGGGTACGGACCACAAGACAAGACCATAAGCAATTCCAAGCATTGCATCGCCAAGGCCGGACTTGCCACGCGCCCAGATAATGGCCAGAGCCCGCGCCGACAGCAACAGGCCAATTGTTGCAAAGCCAAGCACAACGGCAAAGGCGATTAAAACGGTGGGTGTATTGGCGGCGCCGCTGACATGAAATATGACGGCAACGAAAGCCAGCAAAAAGGCAAAGGCACCTATATCACGGCCAAGGTGCGCGCCGCGCGACACCGGCCTGTGGCCGACAACTGTCAGATGTTCAGATGAAAGGATAAGCCTTGAGCGCGGTGCCATTAGAAAAACGCCTGCAATCCCGTCTGCGCACGGCCAAGGATCAGCGCGTGTATGTCATGCGTGCCTTCATAGGTGTTGACGGTCTCTAAATTGGCAACATGGCGCATCACATCATACTCATCTGAAATGCCGTTGCCGCCGTGCATGTCTCGCGCGACGCGGGCAATGTCCAGCGCCTTGCCGCAATTGTTGCGTTTCAAAAGCGAAATTGTTTCCGATGCGAGCTGTCCTTCGTCAAACAGGCGGCCAGCGGCAAGACATGCCGTCAACCCAAGCGTAATTTCTGTTTGCATGTCCGCCAGTTTTTTCTGGACGAGCTGGTTGGCGGCAAGCGGCCTGTTGAACTGTTTCCGGTTCAGCGTGTAATCGCGCGCGCCATGCCAGCAGGCCTCGGCAGCGCCAAGCACGCCCCATGAAATGCCATAGCGGGCGCGGTTGAGGCAGCCAAAAGGCCCTTTCAAACCTGACACATTTGGAAGCAAAGCCTCTTCACCGACCTCTACCTCGTCCATCACGATCTCGCCGGTGATCGACGCGCGCAAGGAAAGCTTGCCCTCAATCTTGGGCGCGCTGAGGCCCTTCATTCCCTTGTCGAGAATGAAGCCGCGGATGGCGCCGTCATGCGCATCTGATTTTGCCCAGATAACGAACACATCTGCCACAGGCGAATTTGAAATCCATGTTTTCGCGCCGCTGATCGAATAGCCATTGGCCGTTTTTTTGGCGCGCGTCAGCATGCCTGCAGGGTCTGAGCCGGCATCAGGTTCGGTCAGGCCAAAACAGCCAACAAATTCGCCGCTTGCCAATTTTGGCAGATAGGCCATGCGTTGTTGTTCATCGCCATAGGCATAAATGGGATACATCACCAGCGATGACTGCACGCTCATTGCCGAGCGGTAACCGGAATCGACGCGCTCAATTTCGCGCGCGATCAGGCCGTACGCCACATAGGACGCTCCTGCCCCGCCATATTCTTCTGGAATTGTTGGACCGAGCAAACCCAGCGCGCCCATTTCAGGCATGATGGCAGGGTCAAATTTTTCGCTGCGGTAGGCATCGCGCACACGCGGTTTCAATTTGTCCTGCGCATAGCTGCGCGCCGCATCGCGCACCATGGCTTCGTCTTCTGTCAGCTGCGCATTCAAATGCAGCGGATCGCTCCAGTCGAACGGCGCCATTGCGCCGGACGAAGATGTCGTTTTTTTGGAATGTGCCTGCGCCATAAAACCCGCTTTCACTGGTGAACAAACCATTGTGCGCGGCGCTAATCAAGCTTTTTTCAAAAGAAAAACCCGCAGCGAAAGGCTTTTGCCTCTCACCGCGGGTTTTTTGTTTTTTAGAGTTTAAGCTTCTGGCGTATCGTCTGAACCGCCAGCATCAACGATGACTTTTCCGTCTTTGTTTGTTGGCGGTGTCGCCTGGCGAACGCCGTTGCGGTTGATCTGAACATCCGGTGTCGATCCTGAGCCAGTGGTTGTCACTTCGATTTTTGGCGCAGCTGGTGTGTCTGTGTCCGTAGGCGCATCCTGTTTGGCCGATGTATCTTCGATCATTTCTGGCTCCGCTGCCGCAACACGCACGAGGCTGATGCTTGTCTGGTTTTTGAGAACTTCGTCGCCAGCTGTTTTGCCAGTCTCGACGAGATTTTCGTCAATCTTAAGCTCATACGTATTGTTTCCCTGTCTCAGCTGAATAACAAGATGTCTCTTACCTTGCGCATCAACCGTTGGTTCAGGAAGGGTGCCAACCAGTTCGAAATAGGCCGACTTGTCGAAGCTTGAGGCGTCTTTGGCATCGCCTTTTTCCTGTGATGCAACCCAGTCAGTCGTGACATTGGCGCCGTCTTTGCCTTTTGTCGCAAAACCATTTGTGGCGTCTTCGAACACTTCGGTTACGGCTTTGAAATCACCGGCTGCAGCTACATGGTCTGCAACGATATTTGCAGTCAGTTTGCCGTCACGTGATTTGTTTTTCAGATCATTGGCAATGCCTGAAATGTCCAGGATTTTGCCATCTTTCAGCGGGATCCGCAGCGATGTCGGGAAGATTTTGCCTTTGTCGAGCTCTTTTGAGTCAATCGAGATTGGCACGAATTTTCCATCAGTCGTTTTGATATTGAAATTTGTGGTTTTGGTCAGATCCCAATCCGATGAAGGGTTACTTCCTTCGAACACATGCGGGTCGCCAAGAACCGTAAACAATGGACCTTCTGGCAGTTTTGAGCCATTCGGGATCATTTTCTTCTGTTCGTCTTTTTTAACGGGCTTTGGCGCTTCTGGCATCGTGATGTTGACAACAACACTCTGCTGCTGGTTCTGCGTCTGCGTGTTGCTGTTGTTATTGACGACAGGCTGCTGCGGTGCAGGCACTTCCTTGATTGTTTCTTTCACAATTGTCTGGCCTGGAACCGGGACATAAATGATCCGTGTCTGCGGCTGCGGCGGTATGACAATCGGTGGAATGACTGGTGGCACAACTGGTGGTACAACTGGTGGCGTGTCGCAGTTGCAAGGCGTTGGATTGCCATACCACAAAGCCGTAAACTCTGTCTGGTCAAGCGTGCCGACTGTTGATGTGCCGCTCTGGCCATCGGGGCCTGTCGTGGTTGTTGTGGCTGTGCGATCATTGCGCTGAATGAAGTAGGTCGCAAGCAATTCACCAATATTTGACGTTGGGTTTTTTGCTTTGATGCTGTCGAATTGAGCTTCGTCAAGTGAAGGCTCTGCCACACCCGATTTGAACATTTTATAGATGGTCAGCAATGCTTTTGCCTGTGATTTTGCGTCAGGGAGAGCTGCGATTGCTGGATTTTGCGTCACGGTATTGTTGACCCAGTTGCGCAAATCTTCAAACGAAGCGGAGGCAAATTTTCCATCGCTGTCGAACACGGTACGCAGGTAAATTGCAGATTGCGCAACAGCGTTTGCTTTTTCGGCTGCCGTTGGTTCAGCTGTTGTCGCCGCTGGAATTGTGCCCGCGCCGTTCAATGTGCCTGATCCTGTCAGGTAAGTTTCTGGATTAAGGAAGTTTTTTGAGACAAGCCATTGCTGCAACTGAGCAGGCGTTAGTGTTGATGAAGAAACACCTAGCGGCAAGTTTGAAGCCAAGGCAGATTTGAGATCTTCGAGTGAGATCGATCCATCCCATTTTGCAACTTTATTAAAGATGTCCAGCGCTGCTGCTGTGCCTTCCGCTGTAGGCTGGTTGATTGCAGCGGTCGTTACAAACAAGGCACGAAATGCATCTGAGTTTGGAATTGCGCCATTCACAAGTGAGCTTTGAACACGTGACAGCATCATGCGTGCCGCATAATCAATGAGAGCATCTCCAGAAAGTGCAGGTGACGGTATCATATAATTCGTATTTGGAGACACAGCTCCGGCCGTGTTGGCAGCGTTGAACAGACCATTGATCTGCTGCGGCTGACCGAACAGCGATGGAAGCGTTGCTGGCTGCTGAGTGCCGAGGCCGAACAGTGCGGCATAAGGGTTTGCTGCTGCAGCCTGCTGCGTGCCAAGACCTAATGACGCCGCATAAGGGTTTGATGACAAACCGGCCAGCAGCGCATTTAATGGCGACTGTGCGACCGTTGAGCCAAACAAAGCGGCGTAAGGGTTTGCTGCAGCTGTTGTCTGCTGCGTGCCAAGACCAAACAAAGCGGCGTAAGGGTTTGCTGCAGCTGTTGTCTGCTGCGTGCCAAGACCAAACAAAGCGGCATATGGGTTGGCTGCAGTTGTCTGCTGCGTGCCTGCAAGCAGCGCTGCATATTGCGGATAAAGCTGTGACAGCAACTGGTTTGTTGACGGCGTTGGCGCGAAAATGTTTGTGTTCGCGATGGGTGATGTTGGCAGACCGGCTGTCAGCTGGCTGGCCAGCTGCGGGTAATATTGCGCCAGAAGCTGCTGCACAAAAGCTGGAACCTGTGAATTACCAGCAGCCAAAACATTCTGGTAGCCTGGCAGCGTGCCAAGTGTTGAACCCAGCGCCGATGTGCCAAGGGCATTATACGGTGATGCAAGATTTGCGACCGATGTGGCCGATGAGGCCAGCGATGCTGTAAGACGAGCAAGATCAGCCGAACCTGTGTAAGAACCGCTGCTGAGTTTGACCATTGCGTAGGTCAGCTGGTCGATGGGCGAAAGGCCTGCAAGAGCCTGGCCTTCGGCGCTGGCCAAATAAGCCTGTGCGCCGGCAAGTTCACTGCCAAGACCGTTGGCCAAAAGAACATCGGAAAGTGTTGATGAGGCGCCGGTGCGTCCATAAAGAGCAAGACCGCCTTCAAGGGCCGCTTTCAACTCAACCGCGCTGAGACCTGCAAGACCATCAATGGACTGATATGCGCCAAGGCGCTGGCTGAGTGTTGTTGGTGCGTTATATGATGATGTTGAGGGCAGCGTGCTGCCATAGGCCCCGGAATATTGCGGCAAGCCAAACTGCGTAATGTTGCCAGTTGTCTGCGGAAGACCAGATGTTGGATAGCCAAGGCCTGGCTGCGTGTAAGATGTCTGCTGCGGATAACCGGCAGTGTAACCATTTGAGACCGGAACGAATGGCGGTGTGGCGCCATATGGCAGGCCACCGTTATAGGGCTGGTTCTGATACGCGCTGAGAGTGTTTGCATTGGTAAGGCCACCGACAAGGGCGCCGACGAAATCAATCGCGCTGACCTGCTGCCCTGACTGGGCGCGGCCAATAAGGCCGGTGCCGACCTGTGCTGCTGTATTTAAAAGCTGTGACCAATTCATAATATATACTCCGTTACAAACAATAGCCCAATGGCTGTTTGAATTGAAATTACTGTTTAAATATTGGTTTATCAAGTTTTAACGTGGTAAATTTGAGTATTTACTATGTTAAATCTGCCTTAATACTAATAGAATTACTTTATATTAAATTTTAAACATTGAAAAAGCCATATAGAATATAGCATTTTTGAATTTGCCATATCTGCCACGACTTTACGGAATGGTTTGAAACTGCGCTGGTCGCAGCCATTCCCACAGCAGATCTGCAGCACGGTCAGCAAACCCTGAAGACGATGGCGCGCATTTGCTGTATCCGCTTTAGAGCATGCAAAGCATGCCGCTTTATAAAAAGTGCAGGCAGGTATTTTATCTTGCGCTGGTCACGTAAGCGCCCGAGCGTTAGCGAATGGCGCAATGAAACGCGTCCGAGAACTTGGCGAATGGCGCAATGAAACGTGCCTGAGCACTAGCTTGCGCGGCGACCGTAAGTGATAATTTTGATGTCCGGCGCCTCGGCCGGCTCCAGCGTGCTCATCAAGGCCGCAATCACTCTTTGAAAGCTGTCAGGGCCAATGACGCGCACCGCACTGTCGCCCGGTGCGGACAGCACCCTGTTTTTCACGGCGGTCAGCCCGGCAAGATCCATCGCTTCATAAAGCTGTTCGGCCGAGACATTCTTTAATTTGACAACCTTGGTCTGCTGGTCGGCCAGAGGTTCAACATAGATGACGCCGCCGTCAGGAAACCAGAACAGGCTGTATTCCTTGGCAAGGCTGTCCATCAAAACAGGAAACAGGCCTTTGAAATGTCGTTTGCGAATGGTGCCGTCCACGCTCGGGCCCGCCACAACGCGAAGGCCTGCCGCCTGCCCCAGCTCGCGCGCGGCCAGCGCAACGCTCTGATTGACCGCGACATAATCAATTTCCTGCCCGCCATTCACGCCAGCCATCGACATTTGCACCGGCTTTGCGGGCTTGGACTTGGCGGCAGGCTTCATTGTGGTGTCGCCGTCATCCTTGCCAATCGCGACATCTTCTGTTGCCTGGCCACGATCATAACGCGGCTTGCCCTGAACAATCGGCATCATATTACCGCCCGAGCGCTCCGCGCGAACGGCGTCATTGTTATAAGCGCCCGCGCCCGACGCTTGCGGAATGGCATTATTAGCATTCATGCCCGAGCGCTCCGCGCGAACGGCATCATGAGAAGAGCGAACGGCGCGATCATCTGCGCCCGAGCCCATGCCCGACGCTTGCGGAATGGCATGATTAGAAAAGCGAACGGCGCGATCAAAAGACTCTGTTCGAGAGAGTGGCCGCGCATAAGGATTGTAATCGTCCGATGGGGGCGGAGCGGCCATCATCGGCACCATGGCAGGCGCGGGCAACGGCACGGCCTCGCCTGCCGGATCCGCCATGATCACCTCTTGCGGCGGCGGAGCGCCAATCTCATATTCATAGGGACCTGTTGGCGCGAGGTCTGCGGCCACAGCAAAGCCCGCGGATACAACTGCCGCGAGTAAAGAAACAGTAAAGATTGACAAGATTTTTATGGAATAGATCAGTTTCATGACAGAATCGCGCGGGTTTGCTTACATTGACCACTATGAAGCACGTCTTATTTACGAATGCTTAACGCTAATACATAAGTAGGACTTCTTTCGAAGCCATTAACTATCCTTGGTTATTGACTTTTAAGCCCCTAAGTTTTATATTCGAAAGATAAATTTGATCGCGGACTCCTGAATTGTTTGGGGCAACTGCGGCGGATAACAGGAGAGTAAAATGACAAATCCAGTTGGTTCAACAACCACATCGACTTCGGGAAGTTCAGCTTATCAACAGTCGCGAATTCAAGCCGAAAGTGAAGCAGCGATTGAAGCAACAACAACCGGCTCAATCAATAACTTGCGGCTTACAACAGCTTCAACTATTGCAGCCGGCAATGCCACGGCTGGTGTTTCAGCCGCTCAGGCTTGGCGCTCTGCTGTTCAGGCCGCTTCACAGCGCTAAAAACTTAATTCTTGCACTGTCTGCTTTGGCAGACAGTGCTTTTCATTTTTTGGGGCTTCAATGCTAAATGTTAGCTCTCTTATATCAACTTCTGCTTCACATATTGTTCAGCCTATCCCTAGTTCTAATGCTGGACTTGCTGAAAGGTTGTGGAATTCTGCGATTGCTGTTGAGCAGGGCTTTAATAAGCCCATTGAGTTCACTGATTTTAGCAAATTACAAACTCCCAACATGAGTATTTCAGAAGCTGCTAATTTTTATACAAAGCAGACACAACTAGCTACTGTTCGGAATTTTAATCTTGTGAAAGATGCAAACGCTGGATCGTTTGTTGCGTCTTCTTTGATTACGATTTCTAAGAACTTGTCTGAAAATGTTCCACGCACCCTTACCCAAGGCTAATCATACCGGCTTTCATGCAGCTTGATTGAAATCAGTCTACATATAATTTTTACAAATCTTAGAATTTACATATTGCAAACGGTACTCTTAAAATCGTTTTTCTTCGTGCAGATTTTCAAAGCGCGCGCAGTAAGCAAAATACAATTTGTCGCAACATTTGCATTCTACTGTTTACTATAGTTCATCTTGTTGCGATGCAATATAGCCGGCAAATTATCTAAGTTGTTGTAAGTAATAAGTTTTATGATTTTTTACTATTCTTAAAAAAGGCTTTATTTTTTAAAAAGATAATTTACACTTAAGCCTGCCAATGAATACTAAGGCGGAGCTTCCAATGACAAATGGTCACTTAAAGGTATCAAATAAAAGCCAAATTGTGCGTAAGCATCGCGTTGATGTCCCTGATAGCTTTAATTCTTTATTGGGCAAAAATAAAACGACTGCAAACCAAAATCTTAAAAAGGGGGCTGTCGACGGTACCACTTTAATAAGCGCCAGAATTACAAAGGATCGCCTTGTAAAATACGCGCGCGCTTTGGCTGAGTGTCCTGATACAGGCGTTTGCAGTAATAATATAGCTGCTGCAAAACTTGTAGACAGCTTGCAAAACTCAGTAAACTTCAGGCCTTCAGGCCGCACAGGCCTTCCCAATTACAATTATGATGATTTTGCAGCTTTAGCGCCAAAATTTGGCAATGCTTTTGCAAGACAAGCAGACAGTATAAATCCAGACTTTTCTTCCAAAGATCCTTTAAAAGTTTGGATATTGAATGAGGACAAACCATTTGAACAGCTCATCCAAATTGTTTCTCAAGCTTACTCAGATGCACCTTCTGATGAAATAGAAGTGCCACTTACAGAATATGTCCCTGCTCTTTTTAAAGCCATGGGCGGAACAGAAAGTCAAATATCTCAGGACAAATTTGTCGACTTTATGTGGCGCAAACAGTAAAAACGGGAGCGCGAAAAATGGTCAACGGAAGCTTAAGCGTCAAAAAAATACCTGTTAGCAAAAGCGCAAATCAAAAACACCGGACACTCGACAGTGAAAACTTCAGTACGATGCTGCGTCAAAACAGTAAGACTTCAAATGACAATAAGGTTGATGATAAAACCCTGTCAAAATCCATTAGAATAACCAAAGAAAGGCTTGTAAAGTTTGCACGCGCTTTGGCTGAGTGTCCTGATACAGGCGTTTGCAGTAATAATATAGCTGCTGCAAAACTTGTAGACAGCTTGCAAAACTCAGTAAACTTCAGGCCTTCAGGCCGCACAGGCCTTCCCAATTACAATTATGATGATTTTGCAGCTTTAGCGCCAAAATTTGGCAATGCTTTTGCAAGACAAGCAGACAGTATAAATCCAGACTTTTCTTCCAAAGATCCTTTAAAGGTTTGGATATTGAATGAGGACAAACCATTTGAACAGCTCATCCAAATTGTTTCTCAAGCTTACTCAGATGCACCTTCTGATGAAATAGAAGTGCCACTTACAGAATATGTCCCTGCTCTTTTTAAAGCCATGGGCGGAACAGAAAGTCAAATATCTCAGGACAAATTTGTCGACTTTATGTGGCGCAAACAGTAGTTTTTTCTACTGATTGCTTTTTTTATTTGCGTTTTTCATTAATTACGCGAATGTTGTCTCGTATTTGCTTGCGAGTTTCCATATCGATATTAGCGAGGCTTTCTCCCGTTTGAACTTGTTTTTCCATTTGACCAGCAAACTGCTGCTCGATAATTGTACTGGTCGAGCTTAATTTGATGTGGCCGGCTAAAGCATGACCCACTATTTTATTTAAAAAGTTGTGCATCTTTTTCTCCTTCTTACTTATAAGTATAGAAGATATAATGTAATTCACAAATGAAACATGTTTTAACTATGAACACACGATTTAGAAAATAAATAAACTTTTACAAAAATTCTAAGCTTGGCCAACGTCAACTGTTTTAGAGTTATCTTTTCCTGCTGTTGTTTTCACTTCCGGCATCTGTGATGTAGGCGCAGGTGGCACTATTGTTGTCTTAGCTTCACCGAGGAACCCTGCAGTTTTGATTTGGTCAACGCTTGCGCTGTAATTGCCATTTGCATCTCTTATCGCACATGGAACAACAGATAAAAACAATTGTTCAACGTAATCAGCTGTTAAAGTTTTGTCTGCTTTTAGAATTTCAAATGTAACGCTTCCCGGTGTTAGATTATGATCTTTTTCATATTTTATTAGAGCTGCCTTATACCATTCAGCCCCCACGCAATCACGGAGGATGTCAAAATATGCGTATCCTTCTTGATTTCGCTTTGCTGCGAATGCTCCAGTCGCTTCACCATTTGTTGCTTTATAGGGATCATTGTAGGCGTTGGCCACATCACCAACAATCGCCGTCGTTACCTTTGTGAAATTTAATGTAGTAAGCGGATCATTTCCAAGTACTGACTTCAGTTTTTGCTCTGTAAATAATGCTTTTATGGCTTGCGAACTTGTTTTTTCTGTTTTTGAAACTGTATTGTTTTTGATTGCGTTCGCAAGCTCTACACCGTCACTTTTTGCATCTTCAGGAAGCTTGTAGCCGTCTTTAAATTGAAGATTATTGGCAGCTAATAGCGCGTTGATCTGCTCGTCTGGAATAGGCTTCCCAGGGTCTGCGGTTGAAGCTTTAAATTTGGCCAGCGCGTCTGGCGAAAGCTTTGACTCTAAATCTTCAAGATATTTTTTCGATGCATCTTCATTCATCGCGGTATCAGTTGTCTTTGCGTCCGCTGTTTCTGGCGTGTCAGCTTTTCCTGCCGTCAACTTTGCTACAAGTTGTTCGTAAGTGAAATTTGCTCCACCGAACGCGTCTTTAAAATCGCCTTTGGTCAGGCCTGCCTGAAACCGTCCTGATTCAAGACCCAGTGTGCTAATTTCCTTACCGTCGTCGCCGACAATCTTACCCATAATCCGCCAAACTGTTTCACCTGAACCGTCAGCAGCCTTGCTATGCTTGGCCAAACCTTGCGCGGCTAAATTTGCGTAAAAAGCGTCCAGTTCTTTTTGTGAAGTTATTCCAGCTTTGCCGTCAGTATCCGCTTTGGTTATTGCAGCTTTCAACTGTGTAAGGCTGACATTTGACATTTTAAGACCCTCAAAACTCGACACGCGCCATTGCAGGCGCAAAAATACTTCCCGTTATTACGCCATGGAAATAAAGTTTTGGCGAGGCAAATCATCGCATAGGGTGAACGACTAAAATTAACTTAATTCCGTTAGGATTTTGATCATCTAATCATAATTGGAGTGTTATACCTATGCACCGCCAAAACATAAATTACAGAACAGGGATAGAAGACGATATTCCCTCAATTACGAAGTATCTTGATATTGCCGGTCACGGCTATCTAAGCGCTTTGGAAAAAAGCGGTCTTATTCCAAAGCCATGGCAGGATTACATTCTCAAAGAAATCATGGATCCGAACAGTTCAAAATTTTATGAAAATGTCTGTATCGCGGACTATGAGGGCGAAGTTGTAGGGATTTTAACGGGCTTCCGCCAAGAACCCATTCCCGATATTCAAAGCCTCAACCTAAAACATGAGTATGAGAAAAATCTTGTGGAACTGGCTCAAATGGTTTCAGGCTCGTTCTACATGGCAAATGTAGCTGTTGCCGAAGAATTTAGAGGGCACGGAATAGGAAGCTATTTTACTAACTTATCGTTTATCGTCGCAAAGCAAATGGGATGCGACCAAATTTTCGGCATTATTCATGAAAGCAATATAGATTGGCTGAATAGTTTTATCAGGCGGGGATTTAAAGAAATAGCACGCAAATCAGTGGCTAATTTCCCCTCCCTGCCCGCTGAAAGCTTTTGGGTTTTGCTTACGGCAAAGGTTGAGTGAGCGTTCCTATCTTTAAAAAAACGCCTCCTTAACCCTCATCCGTTAAAATGCCACAGAGTTGGATATAAGAGTATGGTTATGCGTAAGAGCTTGAATTTAATGTGTGGTGTCCGCTCGCCGCAATTGCGGGCCGGTTTTATCTTGGTCGCCGCGCTGTTTCTGGCCGGCTGCGACCAGCAGGTGTACAGCAATCTTGGCTCGCGCGATGCCAATGAAATGGTCGCCCTTCTCTACCGCAACGGCATCAATGCCAGCCGCGAGGCCGGCGCCGACAACACCTATACCATCTCCGTCGACAGCGGCAGTTTTGCCAAGTCGGTCGAAATCCTCAACCGTTACGGCTATCCGCGCGAGCAGTACAAATCGATTGCCGAAGTGTTTCCGGCAACCGGCCTGATCGTCTCACCGTTTGAACAGCATGCCCGCCTTGCCTATGCGACCAGCCAGGAGCTGACAAAAACCATCAATTCCATCGATGGCGTTGTCTCCGCGCGCGTGCATGTGGTGATGCCGGAACTTGATATGCGCACCGGCGACCAGAGCAAGGCTTCAGCCTCTGTAATGATTACCCATCGCCCCAGCATCGACACCACCGCTTTGTCGTCAAAGGTGCGGCTGCTGGTTTCAAACGCCATTCAGGGCATGAACTACAAAGACGTCTCGATCGCGTTTTTCCCGTCCGACGGCACCATTTCAGGGTCTTTGGCGGCTGACCAGTCGCCAGACGCCATGAACAGCGCCAGCGGCTTTGACCTGATGTCCCTGCTCCATGGCTCTGCGACGACAAGCCTGGCATTATGGGTTGTGGCCGGTCTTGTGGGTGGTATCGCCCTGCTCATTTTCTTGCGGCGCATGCAATCGAGAACGTGATAAACTCAACGGATGAGTCGCAAAGAGCTGCGCGCCAGCGCCCTAAATGACGTTTTGAGGATGGGAGAGCAGGCACGCGCCAGCCAGCCCGTTCCAGATGTCTATTCCATTACCCAGCGTCTTGGTCTTCCCAGCCAGAGCATGGCGGAGCGCTTGCGCAATACCCGCCGCCTGCACAAACGCCTGTCCTTTCTCGTGCCGCCTTATGAGGCGCCGCCGCCACCGCCAGAGGTAGAGGACACAGGCTCTTCAATGCCCGGCCTGCCATCCGGCGCCGATAACCGCTTTGCGGCAGAGGCGGAAGAACAAGCCGCCCACCCGATGGCCGGTGACATGATGATGCTGGTGGCGGCAAAAATTGCTGCGGCCATTGAATGTCTCAATCTTGGATCTTTGCTGGGCAAGGATGAGCTGCGCGGTCTGGCGCGCGAGTTCGGCGAAACGGCCATGCGGTTCGGGCTGAAATTCCGCTCCGCTGTTCCCATCTGGATGTTAGAGGAAGTGCGCGGCGGTGATGTGCGCGCCATGCAGGTAGCGGCCACCGCCTTGCTGGTCTGGTCGGAAATAGAAGGGCAGGCATTCACAGATGATCTGCGTCAGGCTCTTGCCAGCCTGCACCCTGTTCCTGTTCAAACATTGGATGACAGCCAAGACACTGTTGAACTTGTGCGCCTTGCGCTCACGGCCTCGAGGAACTGAGCGATGAGCGAGCACGACCTTCCTGCATCCCTGCCCGACACGCAGGACGATCCCACATTACCGCGTCTGCCGCGCAGCTTTGCCCCCTCGCCCCTGCAACAGGCAAAGCCTGCTGCCTCGCCTTTGCAAAGTGAAGTTGAAGCGGCGATCAAAGACATTGCCGCCGCAACGCCGCAGCCTTTGCCGACAATCGCGGTTGAAGCACCGCATGTGCCCTTGCGCAAAATTATTCCGCGCGAGGAATTTGACGAGCAGGGCATGGACATGGCCTCCGTCAAAGAACTGCGGCACATGCTGGAAAGCGCCGAAGAGCAGGCCGATGCGCTGTATGAAGAAGCGCGGCAGGAAGGTTTTCTGGCCGGACAACAGGAAGGGCGCCGCGAATTTCTTCGCGTCTGCGCGGACGCTGTTGAAGCCGTGCGCACGCAATTGTTTCAGCTGGAAGATGTGCTGGTGCCAACTGTGTTGCTGGCCGTTGAGCGTGTGTTCGGCCAGTTTGAAGATGTTGAACTGATCCGCCGCGTCTTGCGCGCGGCCTTGAAAGATTTGGGCTATGCCATCGGCGTTGTCGTGCGCGTGCCGCCTGACAAAACCGAAGACATGCGCGCCGCGCTTGCGGCGCTGACAAAAGACGATGATGTCATTGCAAAATCCATCAGCAGTGTCGAAGGCGATCCAAGCCTGAAAAATGACGAAATTTTACTGGAGACTATTCAGGGCCGCGTGCATGTTGGCGTGCCCTATCAATTGGCGCGGTTGAAAACCGGCCTTGGCGTGAAAGCGTGAGACGCGTTTTACGCCAGATTATCATTGCGAGGAGCGAACACCGTGAGTGACGTGGCAATCCAGCTTTTTTTGAAATTTGCTGGATCGCTTTGCTGGCGGAACACGCCAACTCGCGATGACGAATACAAATTATGATCCAGGAAACGCTCGAGAGCCAGATCCAGCGCATGAAAGTGGCCATCGGCCAAGTGCGCACGCGCGTGCCGTCCGGCAAGCTGATTGGCGTCTCCGGCACATTGATCCGCGCAGAACTGGCACTGACGCAAATCGGCGAATTGTGCGAACTGCGCTCGCCGGACGGCGGCCCCTCGCTTTACGGCGAAGTGATCGCGCTTGACGGGCCGACAGCATTTCTTGCGCCCTATGGCTCGATCGAGGGCCTCAGTCCGCGCACAGAAGTGATTTCGCTGGGGCGCGGCCCTTCAGTTGAAGTTGGCGAACATGTTTTGGGACAGGTGCTCGACGGGCTTGGCGAACCGGTGTCGCGTTTTTCGGAAAGTTCGAAACGCATTCTTGGCGCAGCGCCTACCGTGCGCGCGCTGAATGCGGTGCCGCCCGACGCGATGGACCGGCAACCGATTGATGAACCTTTTGCCGTCGGCATTCGCTCCATGGACGGGTTTCTTACCTGCGGGCGCGGACAGCGCATCGGTATTTTCGGCAATGCCGGCGCCGGTAAATCAACTTTGATTTCACAGATTGTTGCGGACGCCGACGCCGACATTCTTGTTGTCGCGCTGATTGGCGAGCGTGGGCGCGAAGTGGGTGATTTCATCCGCAAAACCATTAAACCCGACCGCATGGACCGGACGTGTCTCGTGGTTTCCACATCCGACAGGCCACCGATCGAGCGCTATCAGGCCGCGCTGACAGCGACCACAATCTGCGAATATTTTGCCGATCTTGGACAGAGCGTTTTACTGGTGATGGACAGCATCACGCGCCTGTCGCGCGCGCTGCGCGATATCGGTCTTGCCGCAGGTGAGCCGCCAACACGGCGCGGATTTCCGCCTTCCGTGTTTTCGATTTTGCCGCGCCTTCTTGAGCGCGCAGGCCCGCGCAAACGCGGATCGATCACCGCTTTTTATACCGTGCTTGTCGAAGGCGATGCGATGGCCGACCCGATTGCCGAAGAAACCCGTTCGCTTCTCGATGGCCATATCGTGCTCAGCCAGAAGCTGGCGGAAGCCGGGCATTATCCGGCCATTGATGTTCTTGAATCCCGCTCCCGCGTGATGGACCATGTCGTCTCACCAGAGCATCTGTCTGCCGCCACCCGCATCCGCGAACTTATCTCACGCTATCGTGAAATCGAGCTTCTTTTGCAGGTCGGGGAATACCGCTCCGGCTCCGATCCCGTCGCCGACGAGGCCGTGGCCAAGATCAACGACATCAATGCTTTTCTTCGCCAGCCGCCCAGCGACATCACCAAATACAAGGACACGGTTGAGCGCCTTCTGGAGATTGCCGAGTAATGGCGGGGAACCCGCTTCAGCTGCGACGGCTCCACGAGATACGTAAGCGCAAGCAGGAATCGGCGCATCGCTTCTATGCTCTGTCGATCCAGACCCTGATGCAGGCGGAGCGGCTTTTAAAAATGCTGCGCATTCGCCGGGTCGAATTTTCAAACGCCATTGTCGAGCAGTCGCGCCGCGACACGCAGGCGCTTGTCGAAAAGTCCTCGGGTATCAACAATATCAGCGCCGCCCATGATGCATTTAAGCGTCGTGAAGCTGCACTCCATGATATGGACAAGGACATTGACCGCGCGAATCAGCACAAGATAAAATGTGCCGAAGATACGGAAAATGCGCGAATCGACTATGCTAATAAGTCCAAATCGGAACAAAAACTGGCTGAACTTGTCAGCCGTGAAAACGCCGAAGCGGCACGCCAGCTCGACAGACTTGAAGAGCTTGGCCAGGATGTGACGATCAAGGACAAGAGCACAGGTAAATGGAATACGCGTCCGAGCTAACAGGTTTCGAAAGGCCAGCACCGCCATCAGCGGGTGCGGCGCCTGCACGCGCACGCCAGAACATTCTTGCCACCAGCTATGTGCCGCCATCGGCCAGCCAGGACAGCCTCGTCTATTCCGCCGTGCTTGGAAAATCGCGTGAAGGTTTTGTGCTTGAGACATCGCAAGGCACGCTTAGCCTCACCCCTGTCCATCCCAGCAGCATTGTGCCCGGCAATGTCCCGTTTGCCGGCATGCGCTTCACGTTTGAAGGCGAGCTGTTCACCATGTGGCTGCCTGCAGGCGCTTTGTCGGCTCTGCTTTACCGCACGGACGCGGATGTGTCTCTGTCGCAGATTGCGCCGGTTACGCGTGGCCTAGTGTTTGAAAGCCTGTTTGAGGATCTGTTCGACGAGCTGGAAGCGACAGGCATCGCGCTCCATGTCGATGAAATTTCCGATCCTGTGCGCAACCCGCCGGGCACAATCGGCCTGAAGATCACGCTTGCCGATCTTCCTCCCTTCGTGGCGATGCTTGAAGCACCCAAACAGGTGGCCGACCGTTTTTTGAACTGGGCCGCGCAGCTTCCTGAAGAGCGCCGCCCGATCAGCGATTTGCCCGTCATGGCACGCGTCATGGCTGGGCTGACATGGTTGCCCTCCGCCGATCTTGCCAATTTAAGGCCGGGTGACGCGATTGTATTTGATGTGTCATGGCTGCAGCAAAAACGCGCGCCTGTCGTCATCGGTGAACAGATTGTGCGCGCATGCGCTGTTGAACAGCGCGGTTTCGTCGTTCTTGACGAGCCTGCGTTTCGCGATGTCAAAGAACGAAACATGTGGTTGATGGAGGGGGATATGACAGCAGAACGAGGACCCGGCATGGAGCCGGAAGTGGGATTGGTCGACGATCTTGAAGTGAAGATGACGTTCGAGCTTGGCCGGTTGCAGATGACAGTTGGCGATGTCGAAAAAATCGACCCGGGCTATGTGTTCGAATTGTCGCGCCAGCCCAATCAAGCCGTCGACATTTACGTGCTTAACCGGCTTGTCGGCTGGGGCGAACTTGTGATGGTCACCGACAAAATCGGCGTGCGCGTCACCAAGATTTTTAAATAATCGAAAGCGAGAAGAATGGAAGGTATTGAAGCCCCGAATTTCGTCGCGCTGTTTGCGCTGATCCTGATTACGGGGATGCTGCCTTTCCTTGTGGTGGGCATGACGTCGTTCGCAAAGATCGCAGTCGTGCTTTTTATCGTGCGCAATGCGTTGTCCATCCAGCAAGCACCGCCAAACCTTCTGCTTTATGGCATTTCGCTTGTTTTGACGGGCTATATAATGGCGCCGGCCCTGTCGAAGGTGTACACGGCGGTGGCCGACCCTTCCGCCAATTATAAAACCTTTGAGGG
The DNA here is from genome assembly GCA_965247525.1 of Hyphomicrobiales bacterium. Classification (GTDB taxonomy): domain Bacteria; phylum Pseudomonadota; class Alphaproteobacteria; order Rhizobiales; family UBA4765; genus JAZKID01. Next base: position 1,792,231 of record OZ252015.1, on the reverse strand, counting down.
CTTCCAGACTGTCGGCACGAAAGCGGCAGAACCCATTCGTGCGTTTATGACACGCAACACCACCGAGCGCGATCGTCGTTTTTTCGTCGGTACATCCGAAAAAATCTGGAAGGACAGCGCCGTTCCGATTCCACAGGAAACAGATTTCGTCATTCTCGTTCCGGCATTTTTATCATCCGAAATGACAAAGGCATTTGAGATCGGCTTCCTGCTCTATCTGCCGTTTGTGATGATCGATTTTGCGATCAGCGCCATTCTTGTCTCTCTCGGCATGTCGATGATGTCGCCGACCGTTATATCCACGCCTCTCAAGCTTTTGCTGTTCGTTCTTGTCGAGGGATGGCTGCGCCTGTTGCAGGGGCTGATCCTGTCTTATGTCTAGAGGGCACCACTAGGTCATGGAATTTGCGATCCTCAGCAATGAAATCTACAACAGCCTGGTTGCGATCATGGTGCTGTCCGGGCCATTTCTGGTCGCCGCCATCGGGCTTGGATTGGCGCTGGGTCTTATTCAGGCCGTCACGCAGATTCAGGACCAGACCGTGCCACAGCTGGTTAAGATTATTGCCCTTTTCATGATGGTGATTGGCTTTTCAAGCTATCTGGCGCTTCCGCTTTATGACCAGACATTACATCTTTTCACGATGTTCCCGTATCTGGTGCGGTAATGGACCAGCTGCCGATCAATGAGTTGATCGATTTTGCCAAACGCATTTTTTACTCCGGGCTTGTGGGAAGCGCGCGGTTCATGGGCCTTGCGATTTTCTTTCCTCTGTTTTCATGGATCCAGCTGCGCGGCATTTTAAAAAATGTCGTGCTGGTCGCATTGTCGGTGCCGAACATTGCCTATATTTATTTTTCATTGGGCAATGGTGCAACGCCCGGCGTCTTTGTTGCCGTGCCTCTTATCTTGAAAGAAACGGCCATCGGTGCGGTTTTGGGCATGCTTCTGGGCCTGCCCTTTTGGGCGGCACAGACGGCGGGCGATGTTACGGATTCCTTTCGCGGCGCCAGCGCGTCCAATTTGACCGATCCTGTGAACGCCAATGAAGCGTCGGTCAGCGGCACGTTTTTCATGCTCTACACATTGACCATGTTCATGATGATCGGCGGCCTGCATATGCTGATCGACATTCTCATGCAGACTTATGCCATTTGGCCATCGACACAGCTCAGCGTCACTTTTAACATTGAGGCATTTTCAGCGCTTGCGGAAGTTGCGGCGCGTTCACTGCTGCTGGCACTTGTTCTGGGGGGGCCTTTGCTGATTGCCTTGGCGCTCGCCGATATCACGCTTGTCTTTGCCGGGCGCTCGGGACGTTCCTTCCCGATTTTTGACCTGACAAACACCTTTCACAATCTGATCTTTATTTTTGTGATGCCGGTTTTTGCCATGCTGTTTGCCGAGCACTTCCCGCCCATTTTGCGCACCGTATTTCTTGATATTGAAAAAATCCTGCCGACACTGGTGAAATAATGGCAGGTGATGGCGAGGAAAAGAATTTAGCACCAAGCGACCGCAGGCTTGCAAAACTCAGGCAGGACGGACAGGTCCCCCGCAGCCAGGATTTTGAAAAGACATTGGCGCTGATTGCAGCGCTTGGCTATTTCATCTTTTCGTGGCGCGAGATCCTGACGGATCTGCAAGCCTCATTCCTCACCTTTGACGTGACTATGCCGCAAGGTTTCGTTGCTGAAATGGGACGGGCATTTACCGCACAGTTGCAGCTTCTGCAAAACATTATGATTCCCGCCGTCTCCATTATTATGGGCGCGCATATTCTGGCCATCATCCTCGATGCGAAAGGCCTGCCGCTCAACTTCAAGGCCGTGACCTTCAACATCGGCAAGCTCAACCCTGTTCAGGGCGTCAAACAGCTGTTTTCGGTCAAAAACCTGTTCGAGTTGATCAAGGGTTTTACAGTCATCATCGTTATCTGCTCGATCAATTATTTTTTGTTTCGCTGGTATATCAATGATCTGCTGTGGAGCCCCAGCTGCGGCGAAGGCTGCGTTACCACCGTCATGCTCTGGCTGTATGGCTACAGTATCGGCGCCAGCCTCATCGTTCTTGTCATCGTAGCGATGATCGACATTCCATTGTCGCGCATCCTGTTCAAGCGCGACAATAAAATGAGCGTGTCTGAAATGAAGCGCGAACAAAAAGAAGATTCAGGCTCGCCGGAAATCCGCTCTGCCCGCCGACAGATGGCCGAGCAGATTGCACAAACATCGGGCTATGTTGGCCTGTCGAAAGCCAATATCGTTCTGGCATTCGGCGACCGCGCCGTCGCGCTTGTCTTCGTGCAAGGGGAGACCGCGGCGCCAATCATCGCCGCCCGCACCTTTGACCAAGCCGCCGAATATATCAAAGAGGCCGCTTTGCGCAAAATGCCGATTGTCGAAGAGCCGGAACTGGTTTTGAAACTTCTCGAGGGCGGCGCGCCGGGCAATTATATTCCGATGCCGACATTCAACGATGTCGCACGCGTGCTGATCCAGACCGGCCTTGTGAAAATGTAATTTTGTTGAATGCTGCCATTCGCTGAAGCTCGGGCATTTTGAATGCTGCCATTCGCTGAAGCTCGGGCATTTTGAATGCTGCCATTCGCTAAAGCTCGGGCATTTTGAATGCTGCCATTCGCTAAAGCTCGGGCATTTTGAATGCTGCCATTCGCTGAAGCTCGGGCAGAAAAAACGTAACTAGTCGAGCCCAAGATCGTTCGGGCCCATCGCCCGCAACGGCCGCACCTGCACATCATTGCCGATTTCCTGAAAGGAAATGACCGGCATTTGCACGCCGTTGCGCACCAGCATCATGCGTGCCATCGGGCGAATAGGGGCCGAGGTCAAAAGCACAGGGCGCATGCCAGTGCTCAAGGCTTGTGTGTTTACTTCAGCAATGCTGCGGGCAAAAGTCAGTCCCGACAGCTGCTCGCCTGTTTTCGTTGCGGCAAGGTCTGCTGGCGCCTGCGTCACGATATCATGGATGATGCTTTCAGCGGATGGCTCAATCAAGATAGCGTCGATTTCGCCATTGATATTGGTGTAGCTATGGATGATCTGCCGTGCCAAAGCGCGGCGCACCAGTTCAACCGTGTCGGTCGCATCAAGATCCATGGCAGAGGCCTGAAGCAGCGATTCCAGCATGACGCGCGGCTGTGCCATCGGCACATTTTCATCAAGAAGGCGGCGACCGATCTCAACCAGTTTCAGCATCGGCACATTGGCTTTGACTTCGCCAACAAGCCGCTGGTAACGACCTTCTAAGCCATCAAGCCAGTTGGCGGCTTCATTGATGCCAAAGGCGCGGCCCGAATTGCGGCGCGCGACAGCATCAGCCTCCTGCACCACGCGGTCAGCGGCATCATAGACAACGAATTTGGCATCGCTGACGCTTTGACTTTGTGCCTCCGTCAATTCGACGAGGCTGGCAATTTGCGATGTTTGCACAAATTGCGACGAGAGACCGAGGCGCTCGGCATCGGCAGGCGACATCACGCTGTAAAATTTTTCGACATCAAACTGCCCGCGGAAAACGGGAACGTCTTCGACAAGGATTTGATAACCGTTTTCAGGCAAAGCCGACATTTCGCGGAATGTAAATTCGGGAAGCATAAGGCCCATTTCCTGCCGCGTGCGTGTCATGGCATGGCGCATCAGGCGCGGCATGGCCGCATCGCGCCATGGCGCCCAGAGATCGGGGTGAAGGGCAATGATAAAAATATCGCCTTCTTCGGCTTCAGGCAGGCTTGGATTGTTGCGGTCACCGCCGCGCTCAACCTGCTCCCCGCCTTCTTCGTCACTGTCTTCCATTTGCGCGCGCAGCGCATCGTCGGCTTGCGATTGCTGTTCGGCCTCGTCTGCTTCTTTTTCACGAAAGCGCCCGCGTGCCACCAAAAAGGCCATGCCGACAATCAATGCCGCAAGACCGAAAAAGATGAAATGCGGAAAGCCCGGCAACAGGCCGATAATGGCGAGAATACCCGCCGCCACATACAGCGCTTTAACTTCCGCCGACAACTCGCGGGCAATATCACTTCCCAGATTTCGTGATTCATCGGTGACGATACGCGTTGAAACGATACCTGCCGAAATAGCGATGAACATGGCCGGAATCTGCGCCACAAGGCCTTCGCCTACGGTCAGAATGGTGAAGGTGTGGATCGCGTCGTTGAAACTCAGACCGCGCGACAACATACCCACAAGCAGGCCGCCGATCAGGTTGACGAAAATAACGATAAAACTCGCAATCGCGTCGCCTTTGACGAAGCGTAAAGAACCGTCCATTGCACCGAAGAAGGAACTTTCACGCTCAATGCGCGAGCGTCGGCGCTTGGCCTCTTCTTTTGTGATATCGCCATTGCGCAGATCGCTGTCGATGCTCATCTGCTTGCCGGGCAAAGCGTCGAGCGTAAAACGCGCGCCAACCTCGGCGATACGTTCTGCGCCTTTGACGACGACGATAAACTGCACGATCGCGATAATGAAAAACACCACAAGGCCGATCATCACGTTGCCGCCGACAACGAACTGGCCGAAGGTGCGGATGATATCGCCCGCATAACCGTGTGTCAGGATAAGGCGTGCCGAAGCAACCGTCAGCGCCAGACGAAACACGGTTGTGAAAAGAATAAGCGCCGGAAATGTCGAAAGGTCGGCAGGGCCTTTTAAGTAAGTTGAGACCACCAGAACAAGAACGGTCAGGCCGATATTGACGGACAGCAGACCGTCAATCACCAGAGGCGGGATCGGGATGATAAACATCAAAATAAACAGGAACATGAAAGTCAGCAGGAAAAGATCCTGCCGCTTTGCCAGCAGGTTCATCACCCGAATGCCGAAACGCTCCATCGAACTACCCTACTTCCCGAGATCGAGTGTTTCGCGCAGGCCATCCCGCGTGACAATAACCTGTTGCTGGTCGATCGATTCAACGCTCCAGCCGTTTGGCATCAGATCGCCGACACGGTAGCGCTCGCCATCGGTCAAAATAATATAGCGCGACGGCTGCAGCGACACGCCGGCAATCGCTTCAATCAATGTCGAGGAATCGGGTCGTACCATTGATTTGATCGGCACATTTGAGCGTGTGCCGACAAGCCGCATGATTTCGTTCATGCGTGGTTCAGCGCCCATGCTGATCGCGCCTTGAACGGTCACCTGCGTGCCATCGGTCTTGGCTTCAATCTGGCTTGAAAGATCGGCCGCATTAAAAAGCCGGTTCAATTCGTCCGATGTGTCTTTGGCATTTGTGATCGGCGCGGTTGAAGCTGTGTTTTGCAAACCTGAAGGGCGCTCGGGCAGGTTGAAATTAAAACTTCTGATGGGTGTGGGCGCGCTGCCTGATGAGTACCACGCCACAAGACCCAAAGCGGCAGCAATTAAAAGCATCGTCACCGGCGTTTTGAACGATGCGCCGGGATTGACCTTGGCAAGCATTTGTCCGGCGCGCTGCATTTTATTGACGCGCGGGATGAATGTGATTTTTGCGGGGCCCACTTCAAGTACGGTTTCAGCAAGCAGGCTGACACGCGTTTGCGGGTTGAAGGGTTTGCCGCCCAGCATGATGCCGCGCGACATCGACACAAGCTCATGCGGCTCGGTGCCGCCGCGCACATGCAAAAGCGCAATTTCATCGGCCGGCGCTTCGGGAATAATCAAATCGCATTCAGGCGAAGAGCCGAGAGTATAATTGCCGGGTTCCAGCGCCTTTGCGGAAGGGGGGAAACCCTTGACCTCAACGCGCACTTTCACGAAGGCCGGCGGGGAAGACGATTCTTCCACAACGCCAGCGCCAGGTTGTCCCAAATTCTGCAAGTAAGCCAAAGGCTTATCTAACATGGCCATGGCGGATGAAGCACCCATATCAATAATGAAATCTAAACACCTATGCTTAATATAGAGTGAAGATCAGGCTTTTCGAGCTTTGTACAATGCCTTTGAGGCCGTTTGTGGAACCGAAGCGAAGTCCGCCCGTTAATGAATATAATCTTGTAAACCAGATAGATAAGGCTTTTAAATGAAGCAGAGTGACGATTGGCATTTAACCGACAGCGTGACACATGAGTTAGGCCAAGGCGACCCTTTTGCCGCAGCCGTACGTGCGACGCGTATGCCGATGGTAATTACGGATCCGCGCCTCCCCGATAATCCGATTGTGTTTTGCAATCAGGCGTTTCAGGATTTAACTGGATATTCCCGCGAGGAAATCATCGGTCGCAACTGCCGTTTCTTACAGGGACCGGAGACAAATCAGAGCGATGTTCAAAAAATCAGAGAAGCTATAAAAAAAAGCGATTCGATTGAAATCGACCTGTTAAACTATCGCAAAGATCAAACAACATTTTGGAATGCGCTATATCTCAGTCCTGTGCGCAATACCAATGGAGAACTTCAATACTTTTTTGCATCCCAGCTTGATGTTACAGACCGCATCGAAGCCCAGCGCATGATTGAACTGCAGAAGATTCATGTTGAGCAGGAAATTCAAGAGCGAACGGCAGACCTTAAAGCCGCGCTTGATGCCAAAACCTTGCTTCTGCATGAAGTTGATCACCGCGTTAAAAACAATCTGACAATGATTGGTTCAATGTTGCGGCTTCAAGCCCGCAGCATCAAAGACCCTATTATTTCTGACAAATTAAAGACAATGCTCGAGCGCGTTGATGCGCTCGCAACAGTCCACCGCAAGCTTTATCAGTCCAGCGATATTATGCATTTCGATATCGGTGATTTTGTCGGCACATTGGTATCGGATATTGTAGGATCTAGTGGCCGCAACGATATCAAAATTGAAACACAAATTTCATCCATAAAAATACCGGCCGAGAAAGCCTCGGCCTTTGGCCTTATTCTCAACGAGATTGTCACCAACTCTATCAAACATGCTTATAAAGATGGACGTTCTGGAACAATTGCCGTGCACGCGTCTGCTTTCAACAATCTTGCAAAAATATCGATTTCCGATGATGGACCGGGATTTTTCCCCTCCGATATTAAAAGCGACAGCCTTGGTCACACTTTGATAACGCGATTATGCAAACAAGTAGGTGGCGATGTTGCGTTCGTAAATTGTGAACCCGGCACGAAAGTTGAGTTGAATTTTTCGATGGAACCACAGGTATGAGTGAGCGCAGACTAACATTTTACATCGTTGAGGACGAAGGCCTGCTTGCTCTCGATCTTGAGATGATTGTTGAGGATGCAGGTCATCAGGTTGTTGGCCAGGCCGCTTCCCTTTTCGATGTCGAAGATGAGCAAGAGACGCTCACCCCTGATATCGCATTTGTCGATATCCAGCTTGCACGCAATACATCAGGCATTGATGTGGCACGCCTCATCCGCAAAAAATGGCCTGAAACGCTAATATTTTTCATCACTGCAAATCCTGCGAAAATTCCCGATGATTTTGCAGGTGGCCACGGCGTCATACCAAAACCATTTACAAAAAACGGCGTGTTGTCCGCCATCCGCTTTATTCAGGAAGGTGTGACGGATCCGCCGCCTGTGTCCGTCTTGCCAACAAGCTTCACACCTGCGCCGGGTTTGCTGCACAGCTTTCATATCGTCTGAGATAAGATTTCAGCGCCGTATAAAAAATAGAAAATTCATTTAAATTGACGCGCTATAAATGGCTTGTCATTTCTGTCTCAAAAAAATGCCAGCGGCATGTTTTGACCGCGCTGCGGTCGACAGAAATGGTAGCGAGGGACGGATTTGAACCGCCGACACAAGGATTATGATTCCTCTGCTCTAACCAACTGAGCTACCCCGCCTTGGGTCTTGATCGTTTTGGATAGGGGAAGGAGCTTCACCCTGTCAAGCACCGTTCTTTTCAAAAACCATCACGCTGAAATAAGCCTGATGTTTCAGGCTTAGTTTCATGCCGCCATGCGCATTGGCCCAGTCTTCAAGGAACGACATTTTAAAATTACAGCTCCAGCCGATGGCATTGGCCAGCGGTGCCGCAATCGCCTCAAAAAACGCCTGCATGCCTCTTTCCGCGCCAAACCTGTTGGCGAGAACAATGCGTCCACCCGGTTTCAAGACCCGCGCCGCCTCGTCGAGCGCCTTGCGGTAGCTTGGCACCAGCGCAATCACGAAGGGAAAAACAATGGCGTCAAACTGCGCATCTGCAAATCCAAGCGTACCTGCATCCATGACGCACAAGCCTTTAACATCGGGTTTCTGTGGTTGTTTTAATTTCTGCTTTGCAAGTTCCAGCATGTGCAGAGAAATATCAATGCCCGTCAGCTGAACGCTTTTGGGGTAATAGGAAAGCGTCAATCCTGTGCCAAAACCAACTTCAAGAACAGAGACGCCTGTCTGCGCCGCCAGCGCCGCCGCGCGCTTTTGTGCAGGTGCAAAAAAATAACGATAAATGAAATCATAGATTCCCGACCACGCGGCGTAAGTGTCACGCATGTCTTTGACATGCGCGCCGTGTAACACATTCGTCATGAGGTCAGTACATCTTCGCGCGTGCGCGACAAAACGTTCTTTTCTGTTGCCGCAATAAACCCGCCGCCCAGCACGCGCGCGCGCGGTGCATCGCTTTCATAAAAAACGCAAGCCTGACCGGGCGCAACGCCATCTTCGCCCGACAGCAATTCAACATTGGTCTCAGCGCCGCGCACACGCAAAATTGCAGGCGCAGGCGCCCGCGCGGAGCGCACGCGCACATGCACGCCGAGACCATCGACCGGTGCTGCACCCTCGCCGATCCAGTTGATATCACGAAGGGAAAGACGCGATGTAAAAAGCGCTTCTCGCGGGCCAACGACAACGCGGTTGTTTTTTGCATCCAGTGACACAACATAAAGCGGCGAATCGGACGCAATTTTCAGGCCTTTGCGCTGGCCAACAGTGAAATTGATAATGCCGTCATGCTCGCCAAGAACCTTGCCGTTCACATGCTGCACCATGCCGCGCTGCGACGATCCGGGTTTTAGTTTTTCAATGATGTTGGCATAGCGGCCATTGGCAACAAAACAAATGTCCTGGCTGTCCGGTTTGGCGGCAACTGTCAGATCATACTCAGCCGCCAGCGCGCGCGTTTCCTGCTTTGTCAGCGCGCCCAGCGGAAAGCGCAAATAATCGAGCTGGTCCTGCGTCGTTGCAAACAAAAAATAACTCTGATCACGATCCGCATCGATGGGGCGAAACATCGCCATATGCGCGCCGATTTTACGGCTTTCAACATAATGGCCGGTCGCCAGCACATCGGCGTCAAGCTCGCGCGATGTCGCCAAAAGATCACGAAATTTGACGGTCTGGTTGCATGAAATACAGGGCACCGGCGTTTCGCCCGCAAGATAGCTTTCCGCAAATGTATCGATGACGCTGCTTTTGAACTTTTGCTCATAGTCGAGCACATAATGCGGAATGCCGATTTTGCCCGACACACGGCGCGCATCATCAATGTCCTGACCAGCGCAGCACGCGCCTTTTTTGGCAGGCGTGGCATTGCCGTTATAGAGCTGCAGGGTCATGCCGACCACGTCATAGCCTTGGGCTTTCAGCACGGCAGCCACAACCGACGAATCCACGCCGCCCGACATCGCAACCACGACGCGGGTTTTCTCAGGCGGTTTGGCAATTCCAAGGCTGTTGAGCATGGCCCAAGTCTTTCTCATGCGGCGCGGCAATGGGCAAGACTTGCCCTTGTAAGGGCCAAACCAGACCTCTGATCCTTGGCGGGTATGCTTTATATTATCTTAAGCCATTGATATATAAAAGATTTTTATTTGGCACGCCTCCTGCATTTCTACAGGAAACAAAGGATTACGACGTGTCAGGCATTGGTCTTATTACAGATCTTCTCAAAATTCCCGCAAGCATCATCAAACGCGAGCGCGAACCTGTCGAACAACGCGGTGCCGATGGCGCAGCATTTGACGACCATTTGCAGGACAGCCAAGCCGCTGACAGCGCGAATGAGGCGCCAACACAGACAAGTGACACCAACGCGCCAACCGACAAGGCTGCCAGCAAGGACGCATCGACCGGATCCGGTAAAACAAAATCCGATGACGATGATCAAAGCGACACAACAACCGCCGATGACGACAAGACCGCATCGACTGTCATTACAGCAGCGCAGGCTCTGCCGACACCAGCCGCGACACCTCTTATCGGGACGCCGCTTCTTGTCACAGCTCAGATTGAAACAGCCGCAGGAACAGATGCAGCAGCCGCAGGAACAGATGCAGCATCCGCAACACCTGACGCTGCCCTTCTTGCCGCGGCCAACACATCCGCAGCTGCCAAACTAAACGCAGATCTTGCAAAAGCTGGCACGGACGCCAGCGCCACGGCACAGGCGTCCGGCGATCAATCACAACAGGCGGCTACTGCCGCAGCTGGAACAAGCGATACGGCCAGTGTGGCTGATGCCACAGCTTTAGTTGACGCAACGGCTGATGCCGCAGCAAAACCAACACCCGATGCTGCCGCAACACAAAAAGCGGCCACGACCGACAAAACAACAGCAGCGGCAGATTTAAGCGCGGCGCTCGTTGAAACCTTGAAACCCGCTGCAACAGACGCGCAGACGACACGCCTGCAGGCGGTAAACGTTTCAGCCGTCGATAAAAAAATAACCTTGGCAAAAGGCAAGGACGAAACGGCCACAGTCGTTGCGCAAGCGCCAGCCACAAACGCAAATGCCAAGGCCGACACCCAGGCAACGCCGGTTCAGCCAAAATCTGACATCACTGTCACCTCAGACACGCCGCAGGCTGATACCAGCACGCAACAATCTGACGCCGATCAGACTGTCAACGCTGCATCGACAGCAACAGTTGCAGCTGAGTCAGCAAAAGCACCAGCCCCACCCGTTCTGACAACGCAAACGCAAACGCAGCAGCCAACGGTTGTCGCGCAAACGATTGATGCACAGACCCGCGCGCCGCTTGCCCTTGCGCGCGTACCTTTCGAAATTGCAGCGTCCGCGCATCGTGGTGAAAAACAGTTTCAGATCCGCCTTGATCCCGCCGAGCTTGGCGGGATTGATGTCACAGTCTCTGTCGACAAGCACGGAAAGGTCGCCACGCATCTTGTCGTGGAACGACCAGAAACACTTGACCAGCTGCGCCGCGACCAGCCCAATCTAGAACGGGCGCTCAGCAATAGCGGTTTGAAAACAGATTCAGGCGCGATGCAGTTTTCGCTGAAAGACCAGTCCGGCCAAAGCCAGCAGGGGCAAGATCAGCGCACCAAAACAACGCATCGCGGCACAATGGACATCAATGTTGAAGAATTGAACGGCTGGGCCGCGCGCCCGGTGGTTGCAAGCCTTTCCCAAGGCCGCGGCAGCGGCATCGATCTGCATGTGTAAACAGGAGTAGAGACAAATGACATCAGTGACAGAAGCATCATACGCAAATATCGCGCAGGCCAGCAAAAGCAATGTTGTCTCTGCCAGCACATCGGCCAAATCATCGTTTGGTGCAGGATCGGTCGATGAAACCTTCAGCACATTTTTAAAATTGCTGACGACACAGTTGAAAAATCAGGACCCCAGCGCGCCAACCGACCCCGACAAGTTTGCCGACCAGCTGACAAAGTTTACAGGGCTTGAGCAGCAGCTTAAATCCAACCAAAGCCTTGACGCCATTATTGCGCAGCTTGCCAGCAACAGCAATTTCGGCGCGCTGTCCTTTATCGACAAGCAGGTGACATCAAGCGGCAAGACCACAGAACTTGCAAACGGCAATGCCGTCTGGAACCTGACAAGCCCTTCAGGCTCGGTTTTGAGCGCGAAAGCGACAATCCGGAACGAGGCCGGTCAGACGGTGTCGGAAGAAAACTTTACCCTGACACCGGGTTCCCAGTCTTACAGCTGGAATGGCAAGGATAAAAACAATATCGCCTTTAAAGATGGCAAATACACGCTGACCATCGACGCAAAAGATGCCAGCGGCAGCCAGGTCGCGGTTGACAGCTCGACAAGAGGTATTGTCACAGGTGTTGACCTGTCAGGCGCTTCGCCCGTTATCCTGGTTGGCTCGCGCCGCCTGTCGATGCAAGACATCACTTCGGTTGTCACCCCGCCAGCGACCCAAACGTCAGCTGGATTGATATAAAACGTCAAAAATAATGTTTTCTCAACACTTTGGTCGGAATTCCTTAACCTGAACGGTTTATCTTGAGGAGGAAGAATTGGTCAGCAGTGTGAGAGTAAAATGACCGAGCAAATGTTACGCCCACGAGTTAAATACGTCATCGGACCAGATGGCAGCCCTCTAACGGTTGCCGACCTTCCGCCCTCAGATACAAGGCGCTGGGTCATCCGCAGAAAAGCGGAGGTGGTTGCGGCCATTCGTGGTGGACTGTTGTCCATCGAAGATGCTTGCAAACGCTATACTCTGACGGTCGATGAAATCCTGTCCTGGCAGGCCTCAATTGACAAGCATGGCCTTGCTGGCCTGCGCACAACGCGTATTCAGCACTACCGCGCTTAAAACACCCTAAAAATTAAAAACGCCCCTTTGTGCCTTTGCCTTTTTGCAAACGGCACAATTCAAGGGGCGTTTTTTTGTAGGTCTAGCGCTGCGTCGATGTATCGAACACGCCGTCAATCTCATGATAATCGACGATCTGGTCGGCATCATCCGGGCCTTGCGCATCATTCTTGGTCATGAACCGGCCCGCAAGCCTTGCGACACTTGCGCCAGAAGCGCTGTCTTTTGGCTTTAGCGTATCTGCAAGGGCCTTAAAGACCGCTTTTCTGCCTTCATCCGTGTCGTCGGCCGCAAGCGCCTTGATCTTGTCGACGCTGAACACACCGTCCTGACCTGCATAGGTCTTGAAGAAATTTTCCAGCGAGCTTTGCGTGATATATCCCTTTGGGCTGGCGACGAGATTGAAGGCTTTGTCCTGCAGACTCGTTTCAAAAAATGCGTCTTTTTGCGCGGCATTCCATGCCAGCACTTCAGACAGATCGATCTTTCCGTTCGGATTGCCCGTATCAAGCTGCTTGACCAAACCGGCGGCCAGCGCCTCGGTGGAGATTTTACCCGACGATGACATTGAGGCCGCAAGGGCTGCCCAAGCCGGGCCCAAATCGCTTGTCAGGGCGTCGAATGCGCCGCCCTCAATGATTTTTGCATTGAACGTAAGACCGCGGCTTTGATAGTCGGCAATGTTTTTTTGATAAAACGCCTTGTTGTAGTCCTGAAGCAGGCTCTGGATTTTGTTGGCGTCGATTGCGGCCTTGCGGCTCGCATAATCTGCAAAAAACGGGCGTGAAGCGATCATTTTTAAATCTGACATTGGTCTAATCCTTAACAAAAATTAACCAATACAGCCCTCAGAGCGGGGATGTCTAGCAAAAATTCGAGCAAAAAAACCAGTTCGGGCAAATCGTTAACCCGATCTTTACCATAAACTAGGCAAATTTTGCCTAAGGCTTTTAGAATTTTTTGAAAACCTATCAGTTACAAAGGTTGCCAGCGTGAACGGTTTTGTTGCTTTCATAAAAACATTCGGTGCCGGGCGCATCGCAGCGATGATCGCGGTGACAGCGATGATGATCGGGTTTTTTGCCTTTATCATGATGCGCTGGAACAGTCCTCACCTCGTCACGCTGTTCTCCGACATGTCGCTGCGCGACTCGTCGCAGGTCGTCAAAGAGTTAGAGCGCGCCGGTGTCCCTTATGAATTGAAGTTTGACGGCACTGTCGTTCAGGTCCCTAGCGACCAAGTTGCCAAACTTCGCATGAGCCTTGCCGAACAGGGCCTGCCGAAAGGCGGCGGCGTTGGCTATGAAATTTTTGACAAATCAGAAGCACTGGGCACAACCAGCTTCGTCCAGAACATCAACCACCTGCGCGCCATGGAGGGCGAATTGTCCCGCTCCATCGTCGAGATCGACAAAGTCAGTTCCGCACGCGTTCATCTTGTTATGCCCGAGCGCCAGCTGTTTTCAAAAGACAAGCAGGAGACAACTGCCTCCATCGTTTTGAAACTGCGTGGCAGTTTAGAGAGCGCGCAGGTCAAAGCCATTCAGCATCTGGTCGCTTCAGCCGTTCCCGGTATGAAACCGGCCTCCGTTTCGATCGTCGATGAAGAAGGCCATCTTCTTGCCACAGGCCGCGGCGATGAGAATGAAGTGATGGCGGGCGCGATGGAAGAAAAAGCGCAAGGACAGGAAGCGCGTTTCAAATCGCAAATCGAAGATATTCTCAACCGCGTTGTTGGCGCTGGCCGCTCCAAAGTGCAGGTCTCTGCCGAGCTTGACTGGAACCGCGTGACGCAGACGCAAGATCTCTTTGACCCTGAGAGCCGGGTTGTCCGCTCTACGCAGACCAATGAAGAAAAATCGACAAGCGGCAAAGGCGGCACAAATCAGGTCAGTGTTGCCAATGAAATTCCAGGCGGCATTGTTCCTCCCGGCGGAGCTGGCGCGGGTGGCGACAGCAATGAAAAAACAAATGAAACCGTCAACTATGAAATTTCACGCACCTCGCGCACGGAAATTCTTGAAGCTGGCCGCGTGAAACGCATCTCTGTTGCTGTTCTCGTCGACGGCACTTATGCCAAAGACGGCGACAAAATGAATTACACACCGCGCGCTGATGATGAGCTCAAACGCATCGGCGATCTTGTTCGCTCCGCCATTGGCTATGATGAAAAGCGCGGCGACAAAGTGGAAATTGTCAATCTGCGCTTTGCTGATGCGCCAGCCATCGAGTTGGCGGCTGAAGAGCCCGCATCGATGATTCCAAAACTCGGCATGGAAGATTATTACCGTATCGCCGAAACGGCCGTTATCTTCATCCTCGGTCTGCTGATGCTGCTGTTCGGCGTGCGGCCACTGATCAAGTCGGTTCTGGCACCAACTGCCGGCGCAACTGTCAATGCACAGCCTTCACTGGCCAATGCTTCGCCAAATGAGCAGCAGGCCGCGATTGCCCAAACACTTAACGTCACTCAGTCGGTTGCTGACTCAACGACATCGAAAGCACTCGACAACGCAATGGCCAACGGATCTCTGCGTAAAGAAAGCGTCGAAAAAGTCGGTGAGCTGGTGCGTAACAACCCAAATGAAACCGCCGCCGTCATTCGCACCTGGATGAATGAGAAAGCAGCGTAATGGCCAGTTCAGCACAGACCCAATCTCCCGCACGCCCCCGCAAATCCATGTCCGGCATTGAGCGCGCCGCCCTTCTTCTCCTTGCACTCGGCCCCGAAAACGGAACCGAGGTGTGGAAGGCTTTGAGCGAAGACGAAGTCAAAGACATTTCATCGACGATGTCACATCTTGGCGCTGTCGACAGCGGCGCGATGGAAGAGGTTTTCTTTTCGTTTATCTCACGCATGGGCGATGCCGGTGCGCTGATGGGCAATTTCGATTCAACCGAAAAACTTCTGCAGCGCTTTTTGCCGCAAGACCGTGTCGGCACGATCATGGAAGAAATCCGCGGGCCTGCAGGCCGCAATATGTGGGAAAAACTTTCAAACGTTCAGGAAGACGTCCTCGCAACCTATTTGAAAAACGAATATCCGCAGACAGCGGCGGTCGTTTTGTCAAAAATTCGCCCTGACCATGCCGCCCGCGTTCTTGCCATCTTTCCGGAAGACTTCGCGATGGAAGTGGTCGCGCGCATGCTGCGCATGGAAGCCGTACAAAAGGACGTTCTGGAGCGGGTCGAACAGACCCTTCGCGGCGAGTTCATGTCAAATCTCGCAACGACCTCACGGCGCGATGCACATCAAGCGATGGCTGAAATTTTCATTGGTTTTGACCGCCAGACCGAAGCGCGTTTCATGACGGCGCTGGAGCACCGCTCACGCGAGGCTGCCGAAAAAATCAAGTCGCTGATGTTCACCTTTGAAGATCTGGGCAAACTTGACAGCGGCAGCATTCAGACACTTCTTCGCGGCGTTGAGAAAGACAAACTTGCGATTGCGCTCAAAGGCGCAAACGAAACCATCCGCGATTTCTTCTTTTCCAACATGTCGGCACGCGCGGCCCAGAACATGAAAGACGATATGGGTTCGCTTGGGCCCGTGCGCCTTAAAGATGTTGACGAAGCACAATCGCTGATGGTCAATGTGGCAAAGGACATGGCAGCGCGGGGCGAAATTATTATTGCCAAAACGCGCGGCGGCGATGATGAGTTGATCTACTAATGACACACCCTGCAAAATTTATAATTTCGAACGAGTTCTCGGGTGTTGAAGGCAGCGAAGTTAAAAAGCTTGAAGCTGAAATCGCCGAGCTGAAAGATCTTGTGCCTGTTGCAGAGCAGCGCGGCTATAGCGCAGGAATGAAGGAAATGGATTCGCTGCTGGCCAACACAATGAGCAGGCTGACGCATTCGCTGATTGAAAATCTTGACACCCAGCGCGCCGCCATTGAGCGCGAAGCCATTACGCTCGCCGTCCAGATTGCTAAAACATTGGCCGGCCATTTGCTGGATGCCGAACCTTCCGCAGCGATTGCGGCAATGGCGTCGCAATGCCTCGATTCGCTGCGCAAATGCCCGCACATCGTTTTTCATGTTCATCCTGACAGCGTTGCAACCGTTGAACAACATTTGAAAAAACTGACCTATGAGCGCGGCATTGAAGGCCGCCTGATTGTTCTTGGCGATCCCGACAAACGCCCCGGTGATTGCAAGATTGAATGGGCCGATGGCGGGTTCGAACGCAGCCAAAGTGAAATCACCGCAAAAATTGAAGACGCGATCACGCGCTTTCTCGACAAACGAGCCGGCATCTTGACCGACGATGACGCTCAGAAGGAGCCTTTATGACCGAGAATTTCCCATTGCAAAACATGGACAAGTCAGGCGGCGACAATCTGCCGCCTGCCGCCAATCCCGGCTTTGGCAATGAACCAACCACACGCACCGCCAACGAGCTTGAGGCGGTCTTCGATGTGCCCGTCAACGTCTCGGCGATCCTTGGCCGTGCACGGATGGAAGTGGGGCAATTGCTGAAACTTGGTGTTGGTTCGGTTCTCGAGCTTGACCGCAAAGTGGGTGAAGCCATTGATATTTATGTGAACAACCGGCTTGTGGCACGCGGGGAAGTTGTGCTTGTCGAAAATAAGCTCGGCGTAACGATGACAGAGATCATTAAAGCCGATAAAGACTAGACTTTAGGGATTTTAAATTATGCGCTTAATGATTGTCGGCACGCTGAAAGGCCAGCTTGGAGAGGCCACCCGTCTTGCCCATATGCAAGGCGCCAAGGTCACAAATGCCGAGACTGTCGATATGGCGATGAGCCATTTGCGCTCAGGTCGCGGCGCCGATCTTGTGATGATTGATGTGTCATTGAGCATTGTCGATCTCATCAAGCAGCTCAATCTTGAAAAAATCCATGTTCCGGTTGTTGCCTGCGGGGTTGAATCCAACGCCAAGGCCGCTGTCGCCGCCATCGAAGCCGGCGCGAAAGAATATATTCCGCTGCCTCCGGACGCGGAACTGATTGCCGCCATTCTTGCCGCCGTCGCGCGCGACAGTCTCGACTTTATCGCCAAAGACGAAGCCATGATGCGCGTCGTCCGCCTTGCCGAACAGGTGGCCGCATCGGAAGCCTCAATCCTGATAACGGGCGAAAGCGGAACCGGCAAGGAAGTGCTTGCGCGCTTTCTCCACCAAAAATCACAGCGCGCTTCCAAACCATTTATTGCCATCAATTGCGCGGCGATGCCGGAAGCGCTTCTTGAATCAGAATTGTTCGGCCACGAAAAAGGCGCGTTCACCGGCGCAATCGCCCGCCGTATCGGCAAGTTTGAAGAGGCCGATGGCGGCACGCTTCTGCTCGACGAAATTTCGGAAATGGATGTGCGCCTGCAGGCCAAGCTTTTGCGTGCGCTTCAGGAGCGCGTGATTGACCGTGTCGGCGGCTCAAAGCCTGTGCCCGTCAATATCCGTATTCTTGCAACCTCCAACCGCAATCTGTCGGAAGAGGTCAAAAAAGGTACGTTCCGGGAAGATCTGCTGTTTCGCCTGAACGTCATGAATTTGCGTATTCCGCCATTGCGTGAGCGCCCGAACGACATTCTGGCGATGGCCGAACATTTCATCAAAAAATATTCGGCGCAAAACAGCATTCCCGTGCGTGAGCTTTCAAAAGACGCGCGCGGCGCGCTGCTTGCAGCGCCGTGGCCGGGCAATGTGCGCGAATTGGAAAACACCATGCACCGCGCCGTTCTGCTGGCGAACGGCATTGAAATCGGCGCTGACGCCATCCTGTCGCCCGACGGGGCAACGCTCAATGTTAAAGTGCCGCAAGGCCCTGCCGAAACCGCAGCAGCAACGGCGGAAGCCGTTACGCGCGCGCTTGTCGGCCGCACGGTTGCGGATGTGGAGCGCGATTTAATCCTCGATACGCTTGACCATTGCCTTGGCAACCGCACGCATGCCGCCAATATTCTTGGCATTTCCATTCGCACCTTGCGCAACAAGCTCAATGAATACTCAGCCATCGGCATTGATATTCCAGAGTCAGGGCAAAACCGCTCCGAAGTGGCGTAACTTTCTCATCTTCTTAACTCTCCTTTAACCATGAACTCGGCAGAATTTGCCTATGAGGGCGTCTCGGTGAAAGCCGGGCAAAAAGCGCCTGTGACGCTTTTTGTGACCCGAATGCCCTGAGCTTGGCGAAGGGCGCCTTGGGAAAAACAGAGTTAAATGACCGCAGGTTCGGCAAAACTACCAGCGCCTTCTTCGCAAGGCCTCACGCTCCGCAAAGTGGTCGACACGCTGCGCCGCGGCGACATGGCGCTTGGCCTTGGCGTTCTTGTCA
The DNA here is from genome assembly GCA_965247525.1 of Hyphomicrobiales bacterium. Taxonomy (GTDB): domain Bacteria; phylum Pseudomonadota; class Alphaproteobacteria; order Rhizobiales; family UBA4765; genus JAZKID01. The sequence goes on along the minus strand of OZ252015.1, from coordinate 1,773,463 downwards.
TTATCGCCGTTCTGTTGTTGCCGATGCCGAGCTGGCTGCTCGACATGTCGCTGGCCTTTTCAATCACCGCCGCTGTCCTGATTTTGATGACGGCCCTGTTCATCCGCGAACCGCTTGAATTTTCGGTCTTCCCAACCGTGCTGCTGATCGCAACCCTGATGCGGCTGTCGCTGAACATCGCGTCAACGCGTTTGATTCTCAGCCATGGCCATGAAGGCACGAATTCGGCCGGCGCCGTCATCGAGGCCTTTGGCAACTTCGTCATGGGCGGCAACTTCGTCATCGGCGTGATCGTGTTCGCCATTCTCGTCATCGTCAACTTCGTCGTTATCACCAAAGGCTCGGGCCGTATTGCCGAGGTGGCCGCAAGGTTCACCCTCGACGCGATGCCGGGCAAACAGATGGCGATCGATGCCGATTTGTCGGCAGGGCTGATCGACGAAAAAGTCGCGCGCGAGCGCCGCAAAGCGCTTGAAGACGAAGCCAGCTTTTTCGGCGCGATGGACGGCGCGAGCAAATTCGTCAAGGGCGATGCTATTGCCGGCCTGCTGATTACATTTATCAACATCATCGGCGGTCTCATCATCGGCGTGGCGCAGCAGGGTTTGAGCTTTGCCGATGCCGGTCACAGCTATACGCTTCTCACCGTGGGTGAAGGCCTTGTGGCGCAGGTTCCAGCGCTGATCATTTCGATTGCGGCCGGTTTGCTCGTGTCCAAGGCCGGTGTCAGCGGCGCTGCCGATCAGGCGCTGATCAAACAGTTCTCGCATTACCCGCGCGCGCTTGGCATGTCGTCGGCCGTAATGGGGTTGATGGGCTTGCTACCCGGTATTCCGATGCTGCCGTTCATGGCACTCGCCGCTGGCGCAGGTTGGCTCGCTTTTTCTGTCAGCCGCAAACAAAAACGCGAGATCGCTGTCGAGGCAAAGATCAAAGCTGCCGAGGTTGCGGCGGAAGCAGCGCCAGCCGAAGAGCCCATCACAACCGCTTTGAAAATGGACGAGCTGCGCGTTGAAATCGGTTACGGCCTGCTGTCGCTGATTGACGGCAAAGGCGGCGATGATCGCCTCACCGACCAGATCAAGGCGCTGCGCCGTCAGATCGCCTCTGAAATGGGTTTCATTATGCCTGCGGTGCGTATCGTCGATAACATGCAGCTCGGCGCGCAGGACTACATCATCAAAATCAAGGAAGTCGACAGCGGCAAAGGCCGCTTGATCCCCGGCCAGTTCATGGTCATGAACCCGTCCGGCGCGCAGATCGACCTGCCTGGCACGCACACTGTTGAACCCACATTCGGCCTGCCCTGCAGCTGGGTCGATGCGGTCTACCGCGATGAAGCATCCTTCCGCGGCTACACGGTGGTCGATGCCTCGACCGTGCTGTCAACACATCTGACTGAAGTGATGAAGGCGAACATGTCGGAGCTGCTGTCTTACGCAAATGTGCAGGAGCTTTTGAAAGAACTGCCAAAACAGCAGCAGAAACTTGTCGAAGATATCGTGCCGTCGCAGATCAACATATCGGGCATTCAGCGCGTTCTGCAAATGCTGTTGACCGAGCGCGTCTCCATTCGCGATCTGCCGACCATTCTCGAAGGCGTTGCCGAAATCGTCGGCACCACGCGCAACCCGATGTTTGTGGCCGAAGCGGTGCGCGCGCGCCTTGCCCGCCAGATTTGTGCGGCCAACCAGAACCATGAGGGCGTGCTGACACTCATTACGCTGTCACCGGTGTGGGAGCAGGCCTTTGCCGAAAGCCTGATCGGATCGGGCGACGACAAGCAGCTGGCAATGGCACCCTCAAAATTGCATGAATTTATCACGCTGGTGCGTGAGAAATTTGAAAAGGCCGCGCAGGAAGGCGAAATTCCTGTTCTTCTGACATCGCCTGGCATCCGCCCCTATGTCCGCCAGATCGTTGAGCGGTTCCGCGCGCAGACCGTTGTGATGTCACAGGCCGAAATTCACCCGCGCGCACGCCTGAAGACAGTGGGCGTGGTTTAAAACGGTCATTTCAGATCTTAGGACTTGCTCTTTCCAGAATAAAAAAATATGGCTGACATATATATTGTATATCAGCTTTGGATTATTTTATGAAAACCACTTTGGCACTTCAGACGTCGTCATTGAACGTTGAGCAAAAAGATCGACCGCTCGATTTTCTGCCACTCAGCCCTGTTGCATTGATGGGACTGTCTTTTGGCATTCAACGCGAAAAAAAGCGTTATTTTCAAAAATCACTCACGAAAACACGCGATATTTTTGAACCCGTCAAATCCCGCATTTCACTTCATAACGCCGTTTTTGAAGACAGCGTAAATTTATCATCTTTGATTCAAGATAGCGATACGCCAGTTAAGTCAACAAAGCCTTTGTCCAAACTAAAAATTGCAGCAAAAATTGAACGCGTCAATCTTGAAGTTGGCCTAAAGTCTTTTGCCAATGTGCAAAAAGAAATGGCCAGTCAGGAAAATCTGTCATTTTTTAAGAATGCGGCTGTCAGACGCATAAGTTTGCTCGATCAAAAAATAGCTGAGACCAAAATCGAGATGGAAACCATTGCGAAAGATGTGTTGCCTAAAGCAGAAATAACCCATTCTATAATGAAAAAACAAGTTATAGCCCGTCAGAGCGAGATTGCAAAAATATTTAAAGGAATGAGAGAAAATATTATTTCGGATATTGGTACAATTAACAAAATAAAGCTTCGCAATTTACAGTCGAACAATGAAACGGCGCTGAAACTTATTGAGAGAAATACTCGTCTCAATCAAATTGTACCCTATGTTGAAAAAACCAACGATCTTATGAGGTTTGCGAGCGAGCATGAAATTCTTACAACGGTCAAAAACAATCTTGTTCAAATCTCATCACGCGCACAAAAGGTCGGAAAATCTGTTCGATCGAATTATGTCGTTGGAGGTGTTGCTGCATTGGCAGCGGGATATTACCTTATCCAAGATTTAGATCGTTGCCTTACGTCAGATCGAAACAACTCGCCGACACATTTTCCGATTGGCCGCGAAACTGTTCGTTTTTCTGGCAGAGCCATCGGCGCACTTGGTTTTGTTTATACGGTTATGCGGCTTGGAAAACCCTCATTCGCAAAAAACATTTTGGGCGGATTTATTGGCGGCGCTGCAGGAGGCATTGCCGGTGATCGGCTTTTTGCCTATGGATATGATAAAATCATAGGCCGTTAAACATGCCCCTCCCCATTGATCCTTCACGCTTTATTCCGTTTCTTGGCGTCATGGCTGCGATGGCTTTTGCACCTGGACCTGCCAATCTGTTTGCAATCGCGCTTGGCATGGAGCGCGGCAAGCGCGCGGCCGCATTGGGTGTCGCCGGGTTGAACACGGGCACGCTTGGCTGGTTCATTGGCGCGGCATTTGGCCTTGGTGCACTTGTTACTGCCTTCCCGCGTTTTTTCTATTTTCTCGGGTTTGCCGGTGCGCTGTATATTTTGTGGCTCGCTTTTCAGCAATTCAAAATGGCGTTCTCGAAAAAAATCGATCCGCTGCAGAAAATCAAATCGACGCGCGGCTCGGCGTTTGTTGACGGCTTTATCGTGCAGATCACCAATCCGAAAGCGCTGTTGTTTTTCACCGCCGTGCTGCCGCCTTTCATCAACGTGACAAAACCAATCGTCCCGCAGCTGTTAATGTCGGCGGCGGGCGTGTTTACGCTCGATGGCATTGCGATGCTGAGCTATGGCTTTGGCGGCGCGGCTTTGAAAAAACGCGCTGAAGATGCGCGCTTTCGGCGCGGCTTTGCGTTGGCTGTCGGCGTGCTGCTGACAATGGCGGCGTTGCTGATCACGTCCGACAAACTGTCCAACCTGTCACAAATGCTGCAATAATTTTTAAAAAAAAACGCGCCCGAAAGGGCGCGCTTTTATGTCTGCTCTGTCAAAAACGTTTTAAGCGTGAAACTGGCGTGCGGCCGTTTCATCCAGCTCGGCCTGGTCGCGCATCGCGGTCAAGGACCGCTCCGCTTCGCGGTCACGCTCGTCGAGCAGCTCCACTTTTTTCATCTCATCGAACGCGTCGGACAAAGCACCGCGCGCCGCTTCCAGCTGGCCACGCAGACCATCGGCTGAGGCAAGAAGGTTTTCTTTGCGCGTCATCGCGGCTTTCGCAAATGTCGGATAGGCAAAGTGTGTGGCATCATGAATGCCGGCCTTATCCTGCTCGGACAGGATCTGCTGGTCCAGCTCATGGGCCATGCGCTCAAATTCGGCAATCATGCCTTCAAGCTGCGAGACTTGGCGACGCTTTTCGTCGACCTGGAATTTCTTAAGGCGAATTAACGTATCGCGCGATTTCATTACTCATCTACTCCAACTAAAACCGCTGCACTTCAAGCGCCCCCACCCAGGATTGCCGCCAGCAGTTGATACCCTTCGTCCATTCCCGTTTTCTCCTCCTTTCTCTGACTGAGAAAGGCCTCGAATTTCGGGTGGTAGGCGATCGCCTCGTCGACCTCCGGGTTCGAACCCGAACGATACGCACCAAGACGGATCAATTCCTCCATATCTGAATACGTCGACATCAGTGAACGCGCCCTTAACAACAGGGGCAAAACTTCTGCCGGCACACATTTAGGCATTGTGCGTGAAATAGATTTCAAAATGTTTATCGCCGGATAGCGACCGCGTTCCGCAATCGCCCTTTGCATCACAATATGGCCGTCGAGGATGCCGCGCACCGCATCCGCCACCGGTTCATTGGTATCATCGCCCTCCACCAGCACCGAAAAAAGCCCGGTAATCGAGCCAGAGCCTTCAACGCCCGGCCCCGCCCGCTCCAGCAGGCGCGGAAGTTCGGAAAACACCGTCGGCGTATAGCCCCTTGTGGTGGGCGGCTCGCCTGTCGACAAGCCGATTTCACGCTGTGCCATCGCAAAACGGGTCAGGCTGTCCATCATGCACAGCACGTTTTTGCCGTCATCACGAAAATATTCAGCCAAAGTGAGCGTCATATAGGCCGCCTGCCGACGCATCAGCGCGGATTCATCGGATGTGGAGACGACAACGATCGACCGCCTCAACCCGTCTTCCCCCAGATCGTCTTCGATAAACTCCTGCACCTCGCGGCCACGCTCCCCGACTAGGCCGATAATTGAAATGTCAGACGCGGTATTGCGCGCCAGCATCGACATCAAAACGGATTTACCGACACCTGATCCGGCAAAAATGCCCATACGCTGGCCTTTGCAGCATGTCAGAAAGGTATTCAGCGAGCGCACGCCAAGATCGACAGGCGCGCCAACGCGCGCGCGCTTGTGCGCTTGCGGCGGGCTGCTTTTCAAAAGCATGGGAACGCTGCCAGAGGGCAAAGGGCCTTTGCCATCGAGCGGGTCACCGAGCGCGTTGACAACACGCCCCAGCCAGTCATGCGACGGGCGCACCACGCCGTCATTGCCGGCAAGGCGTGCCTTGCATCCCATGCGCACACCTTCCAGGCGGCCAAACGGCATGCACAGTGCCTTATCGGCACGAAACCCGACGACTTCGGCGGGGAGTTCTTCGCCTTGCGTTGTTTCAATAATCAGGCGGGCGCCGACCGACATGCTGGCCACAGGCCCCGCAACTTCCAACAGCAGACCCTGCACTGCAGCAACGCGGCCATAAGCGTTGATCTGCTTGATGCCGGAAATGTCCTGAACCAATGAGCGCAAAAACGCCGTCCCCCCGTTAACTCTCAAATCCTAACGCGATGCACGCGATTCGAGAACGAGGACGCAAAAAATAGCAAGCCATCACATTAAAAGTGAAGCTCTCGTCACCCAGTTAATTTTATGAGACACTTGGCTGTCGAAGTATAATTCGTTGAGTCAACAGAGTCACTTAGCCCCGAAATATTGAGTCAAGCGATTAAACTATTTTGACTCATAGTATTAGGCGCAATCAATATTAAGTTGAAGAACGTAGTAACCAGCGTATTACCGCTTGCGGCGCAGAATCACGATTTGTTAACGGTTAACAGGTAAGGTTTAATAACGATTCGATAATGAGCTTGGCTCTTCGAAGCGAATTTTAACGAACGCAGCCCGGCTCTAGTGCCGGTGCCTGAGCCAGAAGGGACGACAATATGCGGGTTCTTCTTATCGAAGACGACAGCGCCACCGCCCAGAGCATCGAACTGATGCTTAAATCGGAAGGTTTCAACACATACACGACTGATCTTGGCGAAGAAGGCACCGACCTCGGCAAGCTCTACGATTACGATATTATTCTTCTCGACCTCAACCTTCCCGACATGTCGGGCTATGATGTCTTGAAAACACTGCGCGTTGCGAAAATCAAAACACCCATCCTGATCCTGTCAGGCATGGCTGGCATTGAAGACAAGGTTCGTGGCCTTGGTTTCGGCGCTGACGATTATCTCACAAAGCCTTTCCACAAAGATGAGCTGGTGGCACGTATTCACGCCATCGTTCGCCGCTCGAAGGGCCATGCCCAGTCGGTCATCAACACCGGCGATCTCACCGTCAATCTCGACACGAAAACGGTTGAAGTGTCGGGCCAGCGCGTCCACCTCACGGGCAAAGAATACCAGATGCTCGAGCTGCTGGCTTTGCGCAAAGGCACGACCCTTACAAAAGAAATGTTCCTCAACCACCTTTATGGCGGCATGGACGAACCTGAGCTGAAAATCATCGACGTGTTTATCTGCAAACTTCGCAAGAAGCTCGCAGCATCAACCGGTCTCAACTATATCGAAACTGTTTGGGGACGCGGCTATGTCCTGCGCGAGCCTGTCGAAGGCGAAAGTTTCGTTGCTTAAATTCAGATACTCCTGAAACTCAAAAAGCCCCGCTCAAGCGGGGCTTTTTTTAAACCTATCGGCTAAAGCTGATAAGACGAGGCGCTTTTGGAATGCTTTTAGTTGCAGGCACCAAAAACGATATACCACAGCGTAATGTTCGATTCTTTGAGAGCTTTGATTTCAGAAATCGTATTCTCAAGTGCTTGTGCGCCGCCAAAACGCTTTACAAGATTTTTATCGTTTTTTTGCTCAATAAGAAATTGCGCAACATCCTTCGACGACATGTTCAAAGTTGGATCATCCGCGTTGCGCACATCGGCTGCCCAAGATTCAAGCTGCCCGTTGAGTTTTTTCAAAAGCGCTTCGGAGGCATCATCCATTTTTCCAGTTTCAAAATTAAATTTCTCACAGCGATCGCCGAGTTTTGCAAGATCGGATTTAAAACTGGGGTAACGCAGTTCAAGCAACTTAATGACAGTCTCGTTTAAAAGCCGCGTTCTGGCTTGCGTTTTTTCGTCGCGGTCAGTAGTTGCCAATAATCGCATAGAATTGGCGTTTAATATGTTTATAGAGCCAGTCATGTTTTCTCTCTGTTAAAATTAAAAAAATATGCACCCATCATGCAACACAGCCAATGCCCACGCAAACTGGAGGTGAATTGATAGTTAATTCGCAATCCAACTAATTGTCGTTCTGCATTGAAAGAATATAAAGCTCCAAAGCTTCTTGAAACGCACGGCGGCGCTCAGGGTCATCACCAAACTCTTGGACCGGCGTCAGCAGGCTCTGCGTACGCTGGTCTTTGGTCGTTAAAATGCGGACAACGCGTGTCATGACATCAATTTAAATACAGATACGAAGGCAAATCAAATAAAAAGCCCTCTATTGGAGGGCTTTTTGGAACTCTTTCGAAAAATAACCTTAGCTGCGCGGGTCGATCTCATCGTAAAATTTACGACGAAGGCTTTCGGCGACATTAATGTCGAGCGAGGGATCCGCCTGAAACTGGGCGTCAACAAATTTATCAAAATCGACCGGCGCGCTGAAAGCGTCGGCCAAATCAGCCTTTGACAGGCCCGACTTATTGATAATGTCATCGACACCTTTGCCTGAGGCCTTGTTCAGGCCTTGCGTTGAAAGGGCTTCAATTTCGTCAAACGTATCCGGGCTTGTGCGGGTTTCATTTGTGAATGGTTTTAAAGCCGCAATACATTTGTTTCTAAGAATGACATAATCATTGATCGTTTTTGAAAGCGCGCCATAGCCGCCTTCTGGTTCCTGGCCCGCTTTGGTTGCGTTCAGCTTCGCAATCGCGGCCCTGTATTTGGCAAGGTCGGCTGCGGGAATGGCTGAGGCAAGCAAAGCGTTGAAAAAGGCTTTTTGTGCGGCTTGCGTTTTGGGGGTGTCGGCTTTAACGGCAGACAAAAAATCTGTCGCGCCGATACGGGATTGTAGGGGTGATGTGGCTTGAATTCTGGTCATGCTGATATCCCTTAAATGAATAAATTATAGCTGGGGGATACCAGAACGCGCTTAAAAGGGCAAGCAGGATGTCGTTCGTCTGTTATTTCAAATTTGATTTAAATTGCAGCATTTTCAGGCTTTAGAGGGGGGTGCGGCTGCTCGGTTTCATCGATAACAAGACCGGCATCTTTGAATTTATCGCGCAGGATGAAGCGGTCAAACGGCTTCATCATATATTCGTTGGCGCCGGCCTGCATCGCTTTGGCGATGTGCGAGACATCGTTTTCAGTTGCGCAAAAGACCACGCGCGGCCTGTCGCCGCCTGTTTCTTTGCGTAGCCGCATTAGAAATTCGTAGCCGTCCATTACTGGCATGTTCCAGTCGAGAAGAATGGCTTCAGGCATTTTATCAATGCAATATTTTAAAGCCTCTTCGCCATCGGCCGCTTCAACGACATGAAAGTTCAGGTCTTCCAGAATACGCCGCGCGACCTTGCGGATGACGCTTGAATCATCGGCGACAAGGCATGTTCTTAAAACTGGTTGTGCGTCAGACATAGGTGCGCCCCGTTGATGACCATGCGAGAGGATAATTGCGCCGTAAAGGTTTTTTCGTGTGCTTGAGTTCGGCTGATGTTGTCGCACCAAATGCACGCTCTAAATAACAGGTAACATCGACGACCTCAACCAGCTCCGCGCCGATCTGGCACTGCCCGATAATACCATTGTTTGTTGTCACAGGCGTTACAGCCGAAGTTGTTTTAATCACATCGACAATGGCATCGACCAGAACCGCAAACATCTGGCCCTTCTCCGTGAAGACAAGGGCATTTGTGGCCTGCAGGCTGGCGGACACCGCGCGCGCCGGGTCTGCATCAATTGCCGGAATAATTTTGCCATCATAGGCCAGCTGAATGTGGTCATTGTCCTGAAACAAAGCCGCGCCAGCGACCGCCACCTGCGTCACCAATTGAAAAGGAACAGCGCGGGGCGGATGCTCTCCGGCCTTGAACAGAATGTAACTTAAAGCCTCGTCTTTGGACGACAAGGCTGCTTTTAAAAACTGCGGCGTGGAATTGCGCGGCGCGCTATTACTGAGTGGCACGCGCAGTGTAAAAATAGTGCCTCTGCCCTGTTTCGATGTAACGCTGACAATCCCGTTCAAGGCTTCAACATCGCGGCGTACAACATCGAGCCCGATGCCAAAACCGCTCAAAGATTCAGGGCGCGGCGTGGTCGTGACACCGGCTGCAAAAACAAGCTGCTGTGTTTCATTTTCAGACAGCGCCTGCGCCATGTTCTGGTCGATCACGCGGTGAAGTATGGCTTTGGCCTTGATCGTGGGCAGTTGAAGCCCGCGGCCATCATCAGCAATGCGGACAATCAATTCCTGCCTGCGCTGTGCAATGCTGACTTTAATCCGGCCATTTTCATTTTTGCCACGTGCAATGCGGTTGTCTTTTGCTTCCAGCCCATGAACAGCCGCATTACGCAGCAGCTGTGTCATCGCGCCTTTCAGCGCATGAGCAAGATCGCGGTCAACTTCAAGTTCAGCGCCAGTGATATCGAATGCGATCGTTTTATTTTGCTGATGGGCAATATCACGCACGATACGCGGCAGGTGCGACCACGCCTGCGCCAATTTTGTTTTAAAGCGCGCGCGAATATCGGCCTGCAGATCATCGGCGATGTCTGTGAGCAAATGCAGCTGGTCGGAAAGCTCAGGATCGTTGAGGCGCGCTGCCGTTGCTGCCAGCTGATGGCGCAGCATAATGAGCGCTGAACAGGCATCCAGCAAAGGCTGGGTCGAGCGCGCTCCCGCACTTTGCGTGTGTGACGGCTCTATTGGCCTGTCCGCTTTTGCAGTGCGCGGTGTCAATTCATGTTTTATATCTGCCAGCGCCTGCAACTGCGACAAAAGGCCGTCATCATCGCCGGCAGGTTCACCGCCTTCTTTTTCCAGCGCGGCGGTTATCTCTTTCAGCCTGTCGATTGTTTTTAAAAACAGGTTGATCGTTTGCGGTGTGGCAAACTGCTCGCCATCGGTGTCAATAAGGGCAAGTTCCGCGGCATGGATAAGCGTTTGCAGGCGCGGCAGATTGAGAAAACCGCAAGTGCCTTTGATGGTGTGAAGCACGCGCATAATATGATTGAGAATATGCGCCGAACCATTGCTTTGCTCTAACTTGATCAGTTCGGCCTCGACTGTGTCGAGGCTCTCTCGCGTTTCATCGAGAAACACAGATAAAAGTGCGTCCATCTAGCAACCATTGGATGTCGTGACAGTTCGCGACAGGGCAAACCATCCGGGCGCCCTGCCCTTGGCCGAATGGCTGAAATTTTAACCGATGAGGGTTAAGGAAACCGAAAAAACCGCTGTCACTCAGCGTGTTTTTGCAGTGATGGTCACGATATCACCTTCGGTTGTCGCGGAAATATCCATGTCTGAAGCGTCCGCAATCAATCCGGTGTAATAAGGCTGGATGCTGTGGGAATCGATCGAGCCGCCACTGTTGCCTTTCAGCAGTTCCAGCACGCTTGGCTGGATTTTCGCATTGATGCCCTGTGATTCAATTTTAAAACTTGTTTCCTGTGCATCAGAGGCCAGCGTAAAGCCGATGCGGCCGCCACGCGGAATGGCATTTGCAGCGATCATCAGCAAATTCAGAATGAGCTTCACCCGGTTTTTTGGCAAAAGCAGGCGAGGCCCGCTCCATGTCATCGTCACCTTTTCGCCTTCAATAAAACCGCGTGCAACGCTTTCAGCATCGCCAGTGTCAATCTCGGCGCCCGCCGATCCGGCCGCACCAAAAGCAAGACGGCAGAACTGTAATTTGGCCGACGCCTGACGCGCCGATTTTTTAACGAGATCCATCGCGATCTTGCGCATTTCCTCGTCGGTCTCGTCCTCAAGAACTTCAAGCCCGTTATTGATGGCGCCCACAGGCGAGATCACATCATGGCAGACACGGCTTGTAATCAGTGCTGCAAGATCAAGGCGATCAAGGTCCTGTTTTTTCAGTTCTACTGGCGTATCGAGAGAATGGGCTTCAAGCATAAGGGACCTTCCGCGTTTCCTAGTTTTAAAAACAATAAATGAGCCGTTCGGGCAGCACAACCCGTGCCGCACCACTTCTCATAGAACAAAAGTCTTAACGACCATCTCCAAACCGCCGCCATCCCTGCTCGGCACTGCGCAAGGTACGCGACGGGCGATGCAGGAAATCTTCGCGCGTATAGACCGAGAAAAAGAAATAGACCCTGTCATGGTAGACAAGAAAGAGCGTAGGATCGCCTTCAGTCAGCGTTCCGCGGCTCAGCGAAATCGGATCATAACCGCCAAATTGCGGCATATAGATTTGCGGCGAGACCAGAAAGGCCTGCCTGTTTCCTTCATTGACAAAACGCCAGCTGACGCCGCCCCAGCGCTGCTCATATTCATCGAGACCCTGAACAGGCTTGTCGGATGTAAAATAGCTGACAGGATCAAAGCCATTGATCGCGTAACCTGTGTAATTGTCGACGATGACATTCACATGCTCTTGCGCAGTCACAGGCGCAGATGCCCAAATTAAGCCCGAAATCGCAGCAATGATGGCAAAACGCATGACAACCTTTTGAAAAATGCGAAGCGAATAAATGTCTCCGTTTCAGTGTCATTTAACCAGTGGCATGCTAATGCCAGCTTAAGCGTCTCCCAATGAAAGGCCGTGGCCATGAAAAAGCTCTTTCTTCTCGCCTCCATTCTCACCACATTTTTGAGCCTCGCCAACACACAGGCTGGTGCGCAGGCGCAGATGCCCCAGCAGCCCCAGCAGTTCACGAATAACGAAGTGCTTGATGCGGGACATAGGTTTTTTGGCGGTATTTCATCGGGACTTGGACAGGCCGTTCAATATTCCGCCCAGCACTGGGGACAGCCAACGGGGTATATCCAGGGTGAAGAAGGCTCAGGCGCTTTTATCGGCGGGCTTCGCTATGGCGAGGGCTATCTGTACCAGAAAAACGGCCCGCGGCTTAAAATTTACTGGCAGGGGCCGTCAGTGGGCTTTGATTTTGGCGGCGATGGCGACCGCGTGATGATGCTGGTCTACCAGATGAATGACCCGCGCGAAATGCTGCACCGTTTTGTCGGCATTTCAGGTTCGGCTTACTTCATCGGCGGTATTGGCCTGACCGCGCTTGGTTATGACCGCATAACGGTTGTGCCCATGCGCTCAGGCGTCGGCGCCCGCCTTGGCGCGAATATCGGCTATCTCAAATTTACAGATACGGCGACATGGAACCCGTTCTGATCTTTTAAATCCCAATACGGTTTTCGCGTCAAATTCGGTTGCATTTTAACGAGTTTTGCTCGCGTTTACCTTAAATTAACCTGCGCTTTGCCTCTCGGTTAAAAAAGCGTAAACTGGTGGCTATGAAAGCATGCGGCTTTTTGGCATGCGTAATGTGATACTTTAACCGGAAGCGAAAAATGATCGACTTTTTAATGTTCTTCGGCCTTGGCTTTTTCTCCGCCTGCCTTGCCACAATCTTCGTTGCCAATGCCGTTTGGCGCCGCGCCGTGCGGTTGACCACAAAACGTGTGCAGGCATCGATGCCAATCTCGCTTTCTGAAATCAAGGCGGACCGCGACCAGCTTCGCGCCGATTTCGCCATGTCGACCCGCAAGCTTGAGCTCTCGGTCGATGAGCTGAAGCAGAAGATGCAAAGTCAGGTCACTGAGATTGCAAAAAAGAACGAGCAGATCCGCGTCCTTCTTCTTGAAGTCAAAACCAAGTCCGGTGTGATCCGCGATCTGGAACAGCGTGAACAGAACCAGCGCTTTGAACTTTTGAAATCGGAAAGCGAACTTGGCGAAATGGTCCGCAGCTATCGCGAGACTGAAGGCAAGCTGACCAATGCACAAAACAGTCTGGCTGAGCGCGACAAGTCGCTGGCAAGCTCGCAGTCGCTTGCTGACCAGCGCCGCGTTGAGCTTTCAGCATTGGGCACACAGATCACACAGTTTCAGTATGATCTTGAACACATTCAAAAACAGCGCACAGCGCTTGAAGCTGACCATGCTGCAAAACATGAAGCACTGGCCAAAACTGAGCGTGAGCTTGCAGATGAGCGCGCCGTCGGCAAAAGCATGAACACCAAGCTTGAAGCCCTTGAAGCCACGGTTCAGAGCCAGGCACAGGAAATCGGCAAGCTTGAAGCACGGATTTCGGAACTCTCAGCGAAACTCGGTGCACAGCTGACCGAAACAGAACGCATGTCGACCAAAGCGCAGACGCTTCTGTCGGAACGCAACAAAATTGACGATGAATTGTCACGCCGCACCGCGGATGCCGAGCTTCGCCTCAACAATCTTCTGACAGAAGTTGAGCGCACGAAATCGGAACGCGCCTCGCTGGAAGGCCAGCTGAACGCTGCCCGCGTCGAACGCGAGCGTCTTTCAAAAGACCTGAAGCACCTCGAAACAGGCGCGCATGAAAACTGGGAAAAAGAACGCTCGGACAACGCGCTTCTTCGTGAACGCATCAACGATATCGCATCTGAAATCTCGACCCTTGGCAGCGCCTTTATCGGCGAAGACAAGTCACTGACAGAAGCAACCAACGCCCACATTGCCAGCACCAATGCGCCGACAATGCCGCAGGAAAGTGCCAACATGTTCGGCCGCTACAATGCAGCAAGCAGCCGCAGCGATGCCCTGCCCGGCGGCATGGTTCCAAGCCAGCAGGTGACGTCAAAGAATGCAGGCTTCCAGCCTTCGACACCGACATTGCGCAAAGGCACAAGCGAAGAGCTTCGCGCAAAGGTTCTGGCCAATGATGGTCAGCCACGCAAACTGACTTTGGCGGAGCGCATGCGCCGCCTGCAGGAACGCTCCGGCGCTTAAATCAGATACATCAAATAAAAAAGCCCCGCCACGCCCGAACAAAGTGAACGGCGTCATAGAAAGCGGGGCTTTTTTTATGAGCGAATTTTAGTCTTTTGTTGCAACGCTTTTTGAAGAGCCGTTGACAAACGCGGCCAGCGCGCCGGACATATTCGGCGGCGTCAGCACAGATGCACCGCTTTGGCCGATCAACGCTGCCGCACTCGGCTTCGAACTGAACATGACGGATGACGCATCTTGCGACGCCGTTTTTGCTGGTGGCTTTTCATTTGCAGTTGCAACCGGCTTGCTCTCAACTGTCTCCGCCTGACCCAGAACAACGGTCGACATGATGCGGGCATCAAGCGCGTCCTGTTTGCTTGTCGGCTTTGGCAAAACCGGTACTGGCTCGGCAATCTTTGCGATTTTTGCAGGCGGTGCTGCGGCCTGCAATGATGCTGCAGCTTCAACCGGCGCGGCTGCGGCGGCTGCGACAACAGGCGTTTCGGTGGCAGCAATCATCAGATTTCTGGGACGGTTTTTTGGAACAGGCGCCGCATAATCGCTGGAACTTGCGCTTGGCTCTTGCGCCATCGCAACCGGGCGCTGCGCCGCAGCGGCAGGTGCGCTGTAAGGAGCACGCGAGAGCATCGAAAAAGGATTGTTGAATTTTATGCCCGCTGCTTCAGCGCTCTGCGCTGCAAAACCGGACACACACACAAGCGCGGCAAGGCGCAGAGCTGACACGAAATGGCGTTTCATCACACCTACTCGACAAACTGATACTGATGCATCATAGCCCGGTTAACCTTAATAAGCCGTATAAGCACTGTAAATAAAAGCTTAAACCAAGTGTGTTGGCGGTTGACGCTTTGGCTCTGCAACGCCAAGAGAAAGGCATGAGCCAGGGAAGCATTATTGAAGTTGAGGTTTTAGAGGAGCAGCGAGGCGAACGGCTGGACCGTGCGCTTGCAACTTTGCTGCCGGATATTTCGCGCACGCGCCTGAAAAACCTTATTCTTGCCGGTGCTGTGAATGACGGCGAAACGGCGCTCATCAAACCGCAGGCCAAAATTGTGCCCGGCACATTGCTCACAATCGAAGTGCCCGCCCTCACCGAGCCGGACCCGCAGCCTGAAAACATTCCGCTTGAAATTCTGCATGAAGATGAAGACGTCATCGTCATCAACAAACCGGCAGGGCTTGTCGTGCACCCTGCGCCAGGAAACTGGACAGGCACGCTCGTCAATGCGCTGCTCTATCATTGCAAAGATAGTCTTTCGGGAATTAACGGCGTGAAGCGCCCTGGCATTGTCCACCGCCTCGACAAGGAAACCAGCGGCGTGATGGTCGCTGCTAAAAACGACAAGGCGCATCAGGATCTTGCTGAACAGTTTGCCGAGCATGGACGCGACGGAAAACTTGAGCGCGGCTATCTGGCGTTTATTTGGGGGCGCATTCGTTTTGGCCAGATGCGTGTGGAAGCACCGATCGGGCGTGACCCGACCAGCCGCCTCAAAATGAAAGTGATTGCATCAGGCCGCAATGCCATCACCCATGTGCAGGAGCTGGAGCATTTCGGCACTGACAGGCTGATGATTTCAAAAGTCGCGGCGCAGCTGGAAACAGGACGCACGCACCAGATCCGCGTCCATCTCACATCTATCGGCAACCCTGTTTTGGCCGATGAGATTTATGGCGCAGGCTTTAAAAGCAAGGTAAAACTCCTCAGCGAAGATTTGCAGGCTTTGCTGCAGAAGCTTGAAGGCCGCCAAGCCCTGCATGCTGCAAAACTCGCCTTTGTTCATCCCTCAACTGCTCAAAAAGTTTATTTTGAAACGCCGCTGCCGCAAGAGCTTCAGGCACTTGAGCAGGTCTTGAACGACACACGCAGCCAATAAATTTTCTTTATTGCGCCGCAATTCCGTTTATAGTCATGGGCATGGCAAGCTTTCCATTAATCGAAAATGGCCTTTCACGCTATTTAACCGAAATCCGCAAATATCCGCTTTTGAAGCCGGATGAAGAATTCATGCTGGCCAAGCGCTATCAGGAACATGGCGACCCCGAAGCTGCACACAGGCTTGTCACCTCGCATCTGCGACTGGTCGCAAAAATCGCCATGGGCTATCGCGGCTACGGCCTTCCCATTTCTGAAGTTGTGTCAGAGGGCAATGTTGGCCTGATGCAGGCTGTCAAAAGATTCGACCCGGACAAAGGCTTTCGTCTTGCGACCTATGCCATCTGGTGGGTGCGCGCTTCGATCCAGGAATATATTTTGCGCTCGTGGAGCCTTGTGAAACTTGGCACCACGGCCAACCAGAAAAAACTGTTCTTCAACCTGCGCAAAGCAAAAAGCCGCATCTCTGCCTACGAAGATGGCGACCTGACACATGAGCATGTCAAATCTATCGCGACATCGCTTGGCGTGCCGGAAAAAGAAGTTATCGATATGAACCGCCGCCTGTCGGGCGATGTGTCACTCAATGCGCCCATGCGCGCCGATGAGGACACGGCCGAATGGCAGGATTGGCTTGTTGACGGAAGCGCGAATGCTGAAACGCTTCTTGGTGAGCAGCAAGAGGCCGATGACAGGCACCAGCTTCTCGTCAATGCACTTGATGTTTTAAACGACCGTGAAAAAGAAGTGTTTCGCAGACGCCGCCTGATCGATGAACCATCGACGCTTGAAGAATTGGCGGGCGAATACAACGTGTCGCGCGAACGTATCCGCCAGATTGAAGTGCGTGCATTTGAAAAAGTGCAAGACCATATTGTCGCTGCCGCAAAAGCGGCGGCCGAGCCGAAACTGATCTCGGCGCGTCCGGCTTAATTTTTTGGTATTGAAGCGCCGCCCCAGCTGCTGAATGCTTCATTGAAAGCATTTTCGCCGGCAAGGCCTTTTTCGACGGTCAGAACAGCGCGCCGTCCATTGCGATAGATCAAAAGCACATCCATCCACGGCCGGTCGCGCAGCAGCACGGTGTTGGTGTCGTCCGCGCCTTCACTTAAACCCGCCAAAAAATAGCCTGTTGTAATGCGCACAGCAGCACTGGCCAGCGGCAATCCTGTCGCCTGTTCGGATGGTTTCATGCGGATACCGGCAATGCTTTCAACCGCGCCGTTTGCGAAATCGGGCGGCGTGTCGAACAGCAATTCAATCGTATGGCTGGCTGGCAGCGCAGGGTCGGTGTTGCGTCGAACTGTGAAAAGCAGTTTCAGGCTGCGGTCTGGAATTTCAACCAGACCACGGATTACTTTTTCCGGCCCTTCGCCCTGCGGGTTGGACTGGCTTTCAATCCGCCATGTCACATTGCCATGAAAATTCTCAACGCCTTTGGCGGCATCGACATTTTCTTCAACAAGATAAGCGGTCTGCGCGACTGCAGCGGTCTTGCCGACAAGGCTTGAATCTTGCGCCACACGGTCTGAAATTTTTGCACCCACAGTATTGTTTGTCTGCTGTGTGTCCATCTTTCCCTTGTACATCAAGACGCCAAATACTGTGCCGCACAGGGCGACAAGAATGACGCATGCAATTGCAATCGTCAGAGCACTTGGGCGGCGCGATGTGCGGCGGGTTGACGCGGGATAGGTTGAGACCCGCGTTAAAGCAGGGTCACCGGCAGCGGCGGCGCGTGCCGCGGGCTTTTTTACAGCAGGAGCTTCGGCAACAGGAACCGGCTTTACATCTTTTGCCGTATCGCTTGTTTTAATCTCGCCAGCAGCTTTTTCAGCTGGTGTGTCCTCGTTTGCCTTTACGGAGTTGAGCGCGTCTTCTACAGCAAGATTACCCTGCTCGCTGGCGCGCGGTTCTAACGGCTTGGCCGTTGTCGGCGCAGCTGGGGTAGACGTAGCAGCGCTGTCGTCCGATGGTTTGCCGGAGCTCATCTGCGCTTCGACCTCGCGAATGGCCGCTTCAAGCGCAAGGCGCTGCTTTGTAATATCGCCTTCGGATAGCGGCGGATCAAGATCACGCAGCTGCGCAACCAGCGCCTGTCGGGCGCGTTCATAAACGCCGCGGCGCTCATCATAGCCCGTTTTTCCGGCAACGGCACGGGCAAGAATTTTTATATAATCGGTCATGACGAAGGTTATGCCGATCTTCTGGCCGCCGCGCAATGCCCGCCAGCGCCATTTAAAAGGGTTTAATGGCCTTCAAACGGGTCGTGGACAAGGATGGTGTCATCCCGCTCCGGACTGGTCGACAAAAGTGCAACGGGCGTGCCGATCAGCTCTTCGATGCGTTTCACATATTTGATGGCCTGCGCGGGCAGTGCGGCAAAAGAACGCGCACCCTCGGTCGAGCATTCCCATCCCTCTATCGTTTCATAGATGGGCCGGACTTTGGCCTGCATGCCTTGCGAGGCAGGCAAGTGGTCCAATAAAACACCATCGAGCTCGTAGCCGGTGCAGATTTTGATGTCCTTGAACGTATCGAGAATATCAAGCTTGGTGAGAGCGATGCCGTTAATCCCACTGGTGACAACAGATTGACGGACAAGCACAGCGTCAAACCAGCCGCAGCGCCGTTTACGCCCGGTCACGGTTCCAAATTCATGGCCGCGCTGGCCAAGCTCTTCGCCTGTCGCATCCGACAACTCCGTGGGGAAAGGCCCCTCGCCCACGCGCGTGGTATAGGCCTTCGTAATTCCAAGAACATAATCTAGCGCCGACGGCCCAAGCCCCGAGCCTGATGCCGCCGTTCCGGCTATGGTATTCGATGATGTGACAAACGGATAGGTGCCGTGGTCAATGTCGAGAAGTGCGCCTTGCGCCCCTTCAAACAAAATGCGCGTCCCTGCGCGGCGCTCTTGATCCAGCCGTTTCCACACGGTCGCCATAAACGGCAAGATTTGCGGCGCGACTTTGCGCAGTTCATCAAGAATGGTTTGCGGGTCGATCTCGCTCTGGCTCAGCCCACGGCGAAGTGCATTGTGGTGCACAAGCAGGCGCTCGATTTTGCTTGGCAGGCTTTCCTCGTCCGCAAGGTCCATCAGCCTCAGCGCGCGCCGCCCGACTTTGTCTTCATAGGCAGGCCCAATGCCGCGCCCTGTCGTGCCGATTTTTAAATCGGCATTGGCGCCTTCGCGCGCCAGATCAAGCTCGCGGTGCAATGATAAAATCAGCGGCGTGTTTTCGGCAATCAGCAGATTGTCCGGCGTCACCGTGACGCCTTGTGCTTTAAGCTTTTCAATTTCGGCCAGCAGCGCATAGGGGTCGAGCACAACACCGTTGCCGATCACCGACAATTTGCCTTTGCGGACAATTCCAGAGGGCAATAAAGAAAGCTTGTAAACTTTGCCATCGATGACAAGCGTGTGTCCGGCATTGTGGCCGCCCTGAAAACGCACGACGATGTCGGCGCGGCTCGACAGCCAGTCGACGATTTTGCCTTTTCCCTCATCGCCCCATTGCGAGCCGACAACCACAACATTTGCCATGTAAGTCCACCTTTTTACCAAATGCACACGAGACAATCGGGCGGGCAAAGTCAAGAACACAAAAACATGCCGCATCACATAATTCGGGTGTTTTGTGTGCGGATTTCGCGCTAGAGAAAAGAATCCTCGAACAAGAGCTGTTTTATGTCCCTGCAACCACAACCTGTCATGACCGCGCGCGACTGGATGATCCTGCTTTTTTTAGGCGCGATCTGGGGCAGCTCATTCCTCTTTGCAAATATTGCCGTTCGTGAAATACCGCCGCTGACGCTGGTGTTTTTACGGATTGCAATTGCGGCTTTTGCCTTGTGCCTTGTCATGGCGGCGCGGCGCATGTCGTTTCGCCCGTTTTTTGAAATGACTGGCGCTTTTTGCATTCTTGGTCTTTTAAACTCGGCGCTTCCCTGGTTTCTTATTTTTCAGAGCCAGCTGCATCTGGGGCCTGGCATGGGCGGGATCTTGAATGCGTTTGTCCCTGTTATCACCGTCGTGCTTGCGCATTTTTTGACCCGCGACGAAAAAATGAGCGCCCTCAAAGTCTTCAGTATCTTAAGCGGCTTTACGGGGGTCGTGGTGCTAATTGGCCCAAGCGCCGTTCATGGTTTTGGGGCGGCCGTTTTGCCGGAGCTGATGGGCCTTTCCGCCTCTTTTGTTTATGCGCTTGGCGGCATTTATGCGCGGCGTTTCAAAAACATTCCCTCGCTTGTCACAGCAACAGGCGGGTTTCTTGCGGGAGCTATCTACACTCTGCCTTTGTCGATTTTTATCGACCACAGCTATGCTCTGCCTTTGCCTTCACTCTCGGCTGTCGCCTGCGTGCTGTCGATGGCCCTGCTCTCCACCGCATTTGCCTTTGTGATGTTCTACAAACTGCTGTCACGCGTTGGCGCAACCGATGCAAGTCTTGTGGCCTTCGTCATTCCGATCAGCGCCATCCTGCTCGGTGTCGTGTTTCGCGGAGAGGTTTTAACTCTGACACAGCTTGCCGGGATGGCATTGGTGGCGTTCAGCCTGCTTTTGCTGGACGGGCGGCTGTTTCGCAAAAAAGCAAAACCAGTACTATCCGAAAATCGTGGTGAAAGCATTGCCTGCAAATAACTCGCAGCTTGGAGCTCTCATTGACGACAGACCGGCGCAATTTCCAGCGGCGGTGACACTGCAAGGCCAGTATGGCCGCGTTGTCAAATTCGATGTCGCTCAGCATGGTCCTGTTTTATGGCAAAATTTACAACAGGATGATGCCATCTGGACCTATATGCGTGTTGGCCCATTTGCGAATGAGCAGGAGTTCAACACATCTTTACGCGAGCGCGGCGAGACAGAAGATAAGGTCAATTATGCCATTCTTGACACCAAGAACGTGGCCGTCGGCATGTTTTGGCTGATGGCGATACGCACCGACATGCGCGTGTGCGAAGTTGGAAATGTTGTTTACAGCAAGGCCTTGCAAAAAACCGCGCTTGGCACCGAAGCTCAGTTTTTACTGATGCGTTACGTTTTTGAAGATCTTGGCTTCAGGCGTTTTGAATGGAAAACCAATACGCTCAATTCAGCATCACGGCGCGCGGCCCTGCGTTATGGTTTTACGTTTGAAGGCATCTTCCGGCAAAATGAGATTGTCAAGGGCCGCAACCGTGATACGGCATGGTATTCCATGCTCGACACCGAATGGCCAAGGGTCAAAAAAGCCTTTGAAAGCTGGCTTTCAGAGGGTAATTTTGACACGACCGGCGCCCAAAAAAGGCCTCTGAAAATTTAGAACACAAGCTGCCGGACGCGTTTCACCTGCGGAATGGCTTCGATTTTTTTTAAGAGCTCGCTGGAAATTTTATCATCGACCGAGACCAAAGTCACCGCATCACCGCCCGGCCTGTCGCGGCCAAGGTTGAATGTCGCAATGTTGACTTTTGCTTGGCCGAGCAGCATGCCAAACGCCCCGATAAAGCCAGGCTCATCAGCATTGCGTATGAACAGCATATGCTTTGAAAATTCGGCATCGACCGCAATGTCGCGGATTTCGACGATGCGCGGTTTTCCGTCATGAAACACAGTGCCGCCTGCATGGCGTGCCATATCGTCGGCATCGACCGTGATGCGCAAAAAACTTTCATATTGGCCGCGGGCGGCCCCTGCTGCGCCGCGCGTTTCGCGGCGTGTTTCTTCAATGACAATGCCGTTGTCCTGCGCAACGCTGACCGCGCTGACCATGTTGACACTGTCATGCATCGGGGACATCACGCCGGTGACAGCAGCCGCCGTCAAGGCACGTGTATTCATGGACGCCAGTGCTCCCTCATACTCAATGCGAATGGTTTTGATCGGCGCTTCCGTCAGCTGGCCAAGGAAACTTCCAAGCTTCTGCGCAAGGTCGATAAAAGGTTTCAGGCGCGGCGCTTCTTCCGCTGAAATGGACGGGAAATTGATCGCATTTGTGATGGCACCGCGCAGAAGATAATCGGCCATCTGGTCGGCAACCTGCAGCGCGACATTTTCCTGCGCTTCTGATGTGGCAGCGCCAAGATGCGGCGTGCAGATTACATTCGGCAACTCAAACAAAGGGTTTTGCTTGGCCGGCTCTTCGAGAAACACGTCAAGCGCCGCACCTGCAACATGGCCGCTTTGCAAGGCTGCCAGCAATGCGGCCTCATCAATCAGCCCGCCGCGCGCGCAATTGATAATCCGCACGCCTTTGCGGCATTTTTGCAAGTTTTCGGCATTGAGAATATTGCGTGTCTTGTCGGTCAGCGGCGTATGCAACGTGATCATATCCGCGCGTGACAAAAGCTCATCAAGCTCGACTTTTTCAACACCCAGCATCAGCGCCCGCTCTGCGCTTAAAAACGGATCAAAAGCAATCACCCGCATTTTAATGCCGATCGCGCGCTCCGCAACAATTGAACCAATGTTGCCGCACCCGATAATGCCAAGCGTTTTAGCTGTCAGCTCGACGCCCATGAAACGGTTTTTTTCCCATTTGCTGGCGCGCGTCGACGCATCGGCCTGCGGAATTTCACGCGCAAGCGCAAACATCATCGCAATCGCATGTTCGGCTGTCGTGATCGAATTTCCGAACGGCGTGTTCATGACGATGATGCCGCGCTGTGTCGCGGACGGAATATCGACGTTGTCGACGCCAATACCGGCCCTGCCGACAACTTTCAGCTTTGAGGCCGACTTTAAAAGCTCGCTCGTGACTTTGGTGGCCGAGCGAATGGCAAGGCCGTCATAGTCGCCAATGATGAGGGCGAGCTCTGCTTTGTCGAGGCCTGATTTGACATCCACCTCGATACCGCGGTCTTCGAAAATCTTGACGGCGGCGTCCGAGAGCTGGTCGGAGATAAGAACACGGCGTTTCATTTTTATGCTGCTTTTTGTAGGGTCTGTTTTGCCTGCGCGTAGGCCCAGTCGAGCCATGGCAACAAAGCCTCGATGTCTTTTTTATTGACCGTGGCGCCGCACCAGATGCGAAGCCCTGCGGGCGCATCGCGGTGGCCCTTGATGTCGTAGCCTGCGTTTTCATTTTCCAGAAGACTGTCGATCTTTTTGGCAAGTGCCGTCTTGGCGTCTTCCGTCAGGCCAGAATCGCTGAAGGTCAGGCAAACACTCGTGTTGGAGCGTGTTTTCGGCTTTTGTGCGAGAAAATCAACCCATGGCGTCGCTTTGACCCATTTTGCGAGGGCACGGAAATTGGCGTCCGCCTTTTTTTGTAAGGCTGACAACCCGCCAAGTTTTTGCGCCCAAAGAAGTGCGTCTTCATAATCTTCGACGCACAGCATTGACGGCGTATTGATGGTCTCGCCTTCAAAAATACCGTCGATCAATTTACCGTCTTTGGTCAGGCGGAAAATCTTTGGCATCGGCCAGCTGGGTTTGTAACTCTCCAACCGGGCAACCGCGCGCGGGCTCAGAACAATGACACCGTGCGCAGCTTCGCCGCCAAGCGCTTTTTGCCATGAGAAGGTCGTGGCATCGAGTTTGCTCCAGTCGAGCGCCTGCGCAAATACCGCCGATGTCGCATCGCAAAGCGTCAAGCCCTCGCGGTCCGCGGCAATCCATGACGCATCCGGCACGCGGACCCCTGATGTGGTTCCATTCCATGTGAACACCACGTCGCGGTTTTTCGTGTCGGTTTTTTTCAAATCTGGAAGCTCGCCATAAGGCGCGTCAAAATAGCGCGCATCTTCGAGCTTTAATTGTTTTTTGATATCGCTGACCCAGCCAAAGCCAAAACTTTCCCATGCCAGAACATCAACGCCGCGTGGGCCCAATAAAGACCACATCGCCATTTCAAATGCGCCGGTGTCTGAAGCAGGCACGATGCCGATTTTGTAGTCGGCCGGAATTTCCAGCACATCGCGCATCAGCTCAATTACATTTTTGAGCTTCTTTTTGCCGATGCCCGCGCGGTGCGAGCGGCCAAGTGTGTCGGTGGAGAGTTTTTTAAGCGCCCAGCCCGGCCTTTTGGCGCAAGGGCCCGATGAAAAATGCGGGCGTTTGGGCAGCTTGTGCGGTTTTGCAGACATGTTGACCTTCCTTACAGAAGAGCGCTTTCCGTTGGGGGAAAGTGACCCGCTGCCAGACAACAAGATTTGCGCCACCGCCGCAAGTGGCATGAGCGAAGATACAAAAAAAGGCGACCCTTTATTGTGCCATTCGCGCAAGCGCTTGGGCACGGGCCGCCTTTTTTGAGGTAAGTGTAAAGCCTAGTATTTGCGGACGATCGGCTGTTCCGGAGGCGGCGCATAGGCCGGCATCGCAACATGCTGTTCTTCACCGCCGAAGGTCCAGCGCATGCCGAGGCGCATGTCATGCGATGTGACTTCGCGAAGCGACAGGTTGTAGCCGCCACATGAAACGTTGAAGCAGGTGACGTCGCCGACTTCGGCATCGCCCTGGTTCAGGTAACGATAGCTGGCCTCAAGCTTGAGGTTCTGGTTGACTTCGTAATCCATACCCGCATGCAAAGCCCATGCGAAAGATGTTGAGTTGGTGGGTTCGGCAATACCGAAACCACCGGCTGATGAACCTGAGCCGACATCGTTGAAACCATCAACCATGTGATAGGCAAAACCGGCACCGGCACCGATGAATGGCAGAACACCCCAGAAGTTGCCGATGTCATAATAGGCGTTCAACAAACCAACGACAGCCGAGTGATGGCCTGTGAAAACGTTGAATTCCTGGTTTGGCGCTGCCGTTGGACCGGCATAGCTGAAATTGAATGTGCTTTCGCCGCGATATTCGGCCGTGGCATCGAAGCGCAGGAAGTCATTCCACTGGTAACCAAGACCAGCACCGACAATGGCTTTGTCATCCATGACTTTTTGAATGCGCGAGTAACCGGCAAAGGCACCCGGAATAACAGAGACGATATCTTCACCGTCCCATTTTTCAGCGCCGACGCCGACGTCGCCGCGAAGATACCAGCCACCACTTGAAGCAATGGGGGGTAGAACAGGTTCAGGCATGGGAGGCGGGAAGGACAGATCCGCTGCTACAGCTTGACTACCCATCACCCACAGCGCCACACCTGATATAAGGAGTGCTTTTTTCATTTGATGTCTCTCTTTACTCGTTGCTGCGAACCGACGAAGCCGCCGGGTGATTTCACTACGAGGATGACTATGCGGGACAACGCTTAATAAGCGTTTAACGTTAATTGGTAACCTTAAAGATGATCTAAAATTAATACTTTACGAAATATGAAAGCCAGGCGTATCAGAGCTTTGAATACATGGTTTACTTTTTTTTAACCATGTTTTTTAACCAGATAAATTAGAGCGCGGCTATTTTACTATGGAGTGAGAGCTGAAATCTCAGGCAGCGGACTTCACGGCGGCGCAGATATCTTCAACAACCGATTCGACAAGCGCCATATCGTCGCCCTCCGCCATCACGCGGATCAATGGCTCGGTGCCGGACGGGCGAATGACCAGCCTCCCATCCATTCCAAGCCTTTGCTGACCTTGTTCGATTGACTTTTTAACCCGCTCATCTTCAAGCGGCGCGCCTTTGCCGGTTTTCACATTGCGCAGCAATTGCGGAACCGGGTCGAATTTATGGCAGACCTCCGACACGGTGCGCCCGGATTTTTTAACAACGCAAAGAAGCTGCAATGCGCTGACAAGGCCGTCGCCTGTCGTCGAATAATCGGACATAATAATATGGCCGGACTGTTCGCCGCCCAAATTGTAATCATGCGCCTGCATGGCTTCCAGAACATAGCGGTCGCCGACCTGCGTGCGCATCAGGCCAAGATTAAGTGTTTTAAGATAGCGCTCCAACCCCAGATTGGACATGACAGTTGCAACGATCCCCGGCTTGGTGAGCCGCCCCTCTTCCGCCCAGCTTTGGGCAATTGCCGCCATCAGCTGGTCGCCGTCGACAAGCTCGCCTTTTTCATCGACGATCAGAACGCGGTCGGCGTCACCATCGAGCGCAATGCCGATATCGGCGCGCATCTCGCGCACTTTCGCGCGAAGGGCATCGGGCGCAGTCGAGCCGCATTCGTCATTGATATTAAATCCGTTTGGCTTGTCGCCGATTGTGATGACCTCCGCACCAAGTTCCCACAACACTTCCGGTGCCACTTTATATGCCGCGCCATTGGCGCAATCGACAACAATGCGCAGGCCCTCAAATTCGGCATTGCGCGGCAGCGTGCGTTTTGCAAATTCGACATAGCGCGCCTGCACGCCTTCGACGCGCTTGGCGCGGCCAAGATCGCGGGAGCCTGCAAGCTCTGTATTGAGATTTGAATCAATCAGGCCTTCAATTTCCTGCTCCATGTCATCTGACAGCTTAAAACCATCAGGGCCAAACAGTTTGATGCCATTGTCCTCATACGAATTGTGCGAGGCTGAAATCATCACGCCAAGATCGGCGCGCATGGAACGTGTAAGCATCGCAACAGCAGGTGTCGGCATCG
This sequence comes from Hyphomicrobiales bacterium, assembly GCA_965247525.1. Lineage (GTDB taxonomy): Bacteria > Pseudomonadota > Alphaproteobacteria > Rhizobiales > UBA4765 > JAZKID01. The sequence goes on along the minus strand of OZ252015.1, from coordinate 1,746,984 downwards.
GGCCGACAAGCAGCACATCCATGCCGACCGACAGAAAGCCTGCTGTCAAAGCCTGTTCGATCATGTAGCAAGACAGGCGCGTGTCCTTGCCGATCAAAACGGAATGGCGCTCTTCGGCCCGGTGGCGGAAGGAGAGGCCAGCGGCCATGCCGACGCGCAGTGCCAGCTCAGCATTCAGCTTCGCGCCGTTCGCCGTGCCCCTGATACCGTCCGTGCCGAAAAATTTACGTGTCATGAAACCGCCTTTTCACAATGTGTGTAGCGGATAAGCCCTGCAAAAACAAAAAGCGCAGCGGTTTTACGCCTCACTTTTTGTTGCCGTGCTTTACGGTGTGTTAAGCGGCACGGTTGCGCAGCGCTTCTGCTTCCGCATAAAATTTCTTTTCCCACTCTTTGTGATTGTCCATGCCCTCACGAATGAAAGGCGTAAACACGGCCAAATTCATCAGCATCCAGTTGACGAAATTACCGGGGAAGCGGAGCGGTTTTGCAAAGTCGACAAAGAGAATGACGCGGGTTTTGTCCGTATGGTTCCAGGCTTCATGCTCAAACGCATCATCGAAAATCAGCGCCTTGCCCTCGTCCCAATGGCAGATCTGGTCGACAACGCGAATGGCAATCTTGTCGCGCGGCTCCGGCACGATCAGGCCAAGATGGAAACGCAGAACACCATTGTAAGGGCCGCGATGCGCGGGCAGATGCTTGCCGGGTTCAAAGATCGAAAACATGGCGGTTTTCAGTCCCGGGATTTGCTGGACGATGCGCCATGTGTCGGGGCATTGGGCAATGTTCTTTTCTGATTTAACGCCAAAGCCGACGAGAAAGAATGTTTTCCAATGCGTGTCGGTTGAAATCGATGCCACATCTGTTGAAATCGACTGAAAACTCGGCAGGTCTTTCTGGCGTTTCAAAACATGTTGAAGTTCGGCAAGAATTTTTGGCCATTCCGCTTCAATCTTTTTTGACCACGGAAACACGGCATTGTCGAAGACCGGCGGATTGCCGACTTTCGAGCAGGACACGTTGAGCTTTTCGGCGCCGCTGACAATCCACATGAAAAAACGGGTCAACAGGCCGGGACGTGCCAGCACTTCGTTGAGGCCCTCTGTTTTAAATTTCTGTTGTGGGTCTGTGGGGACGATATCGTGCATTGCTCTCTCCGGTTGAAGGTCCGTCTTAGCAAAAACCGTGGGGCGTTACACGTGAAAAAACAAAAGCCATCCGATGTTTTTAAAACAAAGGATGGCTTTAAATTTTGAAGACCAACTGTTTAGCTCTGGGTCTGCGGCTCCAAGTCACCCGTGCCAGGCGCTTTTGGTTTTTTGGCCTTGCGCCCTGCAGGCGTCGCCAGCGACGTTTTCGCAGGCTTGTCGTCGCCATTGTCCCGTTGCGGCGGCTTGCCCGCAATCAGGTCGATGATCTCATCACCGCTCAGCGTTTCATATTCGAGAAGCCCCTGAGCAAGGGCTTCAAGATCGCCGCGCTTCGTCGTTAAAATGTCTTTGGCATGATCATAGCCTTCGTCGATCAGGCGGCGCACTTCATCGTCGACAGTTTTTGCTGTTTCTTCAGACAGGTTTTGCTGGCGCCCCATCGACATGCCAAGAAACACCTCTTCATTGTTCTCGCCATAGGCCACTTTGCCAAGCTTACTGGAAAAACCCCAGCGCGTAATCATCATGCGGGCAAGACGTGTCGCCTGCTCGATGTCCGACTGCGCGCCTGACGTCACTTTATTGGCGCCAAACACCAGTTCTTCGACCACGCGTCCGCCCATCATAATGGCGAGGCGCGATGTCATCTGCTCGTAAGACAGAGACAATTTGTCCCGCTCCGGAAGCTGCATCACCATGCCCAGCGCACGCCCACGCGGAATGATTGTCGCTTTGTGCAACGGGTCGGTTGAAACGACGTTCAACGCAACGATGGCGTGACCCGCTTCATGGTAAGCGGTCAACGTTTTTTCTTCTTCCGTCATCACAAGCGTGCGGCGCTCCGCACCCATCATGATCTTGTCGCGCGCGTCTTCAAACTCATTGCGCGTGACAAGGCGCTTGTTGCGCCGTGCGGCAAGAAGCGCCGCTTCGTTGACGAGGTTGGCAAGATCAGCGCCAGAAAAGCCCGGCGTACCGCGCGCAACGGTTTTAAGTTCGACATCGGGGGCCAGAGGCACTTTGCGCGAATGCACTTTCAGGATTTTTTCGCGGCCGGTAATGTCGGGATTGGCCACAACCACCTGACGGTCGAAACGGCCGGGACGCAGCAGGGCCGGATCGAGCACGTCGGGGCGGTTTGTCGCCGCAATGATAATAACGCCTTCATTGGCCTCAAACCCGTCCATTTCGACAAGCAGCTGGTTCAGCGTCTGTTCGCGCTCGTCATTGCCGCCACCAAGTCCGGCACCGCGATGACGGCCAACCGCATCGATCTCGTCGATGAAAATAATACACGGCGAGTTTTTCTTGGCCTGCTCAAACATGTCGCGCACGCGGCTTGCGCCAACGCCGACAAACATTTCAACGAAGTCGGAACCGGAAATGGTAAAGAACGGCACATCCGCTTCGCCCGCAACAGCGCGCGCGATCAGTGTTTTACCTGTGCCCGGCGGGCCAACCAGCAAAAGCCCGCGCGGAATTTTGCCGCCCAGCTTTTGAAACTTCGCCGGCTCTTTTAAAAATTCGACGATTTCGGACAGGTCTTCCTTTGCTTCATCGACACCCGCAACATCGTTGAATGTGACCTTGCCGTGCGCTTCGGTCAGCATTTTGGCGCGGCTTTTGCCAAAGCCCATCGCCTTGCCGCCAGCGCCGCCCTGCATCTGGCGCATCAGGTAAATCCAGACACCGATCAAAAGCAGCATTGGCAATGATGAAATCAACAAAGACGAAAAGACATTTTCAGAAGGCGGACGCGCGTTGATCTGCACGTTCTTCTGATAAAGCCGCTGCACGAACATCGGGTCTTGCGGCGCGAATGACGAGAAGGTGCGTCCATCGCTGAAATGGCCCTGAACGTCCTGGCCGGAAATGGTGACATCGCGTACCTTGCCTTGATCAACCTCGGTCAAGAGTTGCGAGAAGGAAATATCGCCCGCGCCAGCGCGCTGCGATGGCCCCTGAAAGATCGTAAAGAGAGCCAGAAGCATCAGGGCAATAATGACCCAGAGCGCAAAGTTACGTAGGTTGGGGTTCATGTTTCAACGATCTGTTGGAAGGGCTTGTGAATGTTGGGCTTAAAATAAGGTGTGTTGGCATAAAGTGCCAGTCTTTCAGGCGAGAAAAATCAGCATAAGGACAACAAGTTGTTAGCCTTTCATTTTCAAGGCTTTTCGGCTGTCCTGCTCGGCTTCAAAGCGAAGATGCCCGCTTTTAAGCGTTGCAATTGTGCCGTGCAGCGTCATGCGCAGGCTGTCTTGCCTCAAAATGGCGCTGTCGAGCCGCTCCAGCGAATCGTCTCCCGGGGGATAGCCCGCCTCCGCATGCACATCGATCAGCCGTTTTAACAGCCGCAGCCGGATCTCGAGCGGAGACAGGCGGTAGACCTCAACAGGCAGACCAAGCGCGTTTTGGTTTTGCAGCAAATGGTTTGTGACCCAGTCAAGCGCCTCATCGACGCGGCGGGCTTTGCGTGCCAGCAGGCTGAGGCGCATGGCATCGAGGCCTTCGCGCGCCAGCTGCGGCAGAAGCGTGCGCAGGCGCGGACGTAAAAAAGCAATATTGCGATTGCTTGGATCTTCGCACCACAAAATACCGTTGTGCAGCAACTGGTCGCGAAGTTGGGTTTTGCTTAAATTCAAAAAAGGCCGCAGCAGCGCCACATCGTTATGCGTGCTTTGCGGCGCCATACCGCGAAGGCCCGATATGCCCGAGCCGCGGCACAATCGCATCAGCACTGTTTCGGCCTGATCGTCGAGCGTATGCGCAGTTGCGATCGCCGCAATGCCATGCGTTTTGGCATAAGAGACAAGAAGGCCGTAACGCGCTTCGCGTGCCTGTGCCTGTAGCGCTGATTTTGGCTTGTCACCCGTCCAGTCCAGCTGGACAAAAGACAGGCCCCGCGCCGCGCAGTGCGCCGCGACGCTGGCCGCTTCCGCAACCGCAGCGTCACGCAGGCCATGATTGACGGTGGCAACGGTCAGCTTCGGCGCATCACGCGTCTGTTGCTGCCATTGCGATGCAAGATGAAGAAGCGCGATACTGTCACTGCCGCCTGACACGGCCAGCAGGACTGATGCGTAATCTGAAAAAGGAGCAAACAGCGTTTTTAAATCACGCGCGCTAAAGTCGAGCTGCATCTCACTCATCAACGAATTAGCAGCCAGCCGATTTTTGCTCTGTCTGGACGCGCTTTTTGACGGCACTGACAGCTTTTGGATATTTGCGAATAACTTCGGAATAAGAAGCGCAGGCCGCGTCTTTTTGCCCCAGCGCTTTGAGCGACATGCCAAGGCGCAGCAGGCTTTCCGGCGCTTTGGGCGCGGTTGGATGATCGTTATAGACTTTCAGGAAACTTTCAGCCGCTGTTTTATATTGCTTGCGCTGATATTGGGATTCGCCGAGCCAGTAAGCCGCCTGAGCCGAATTGGCATCTGAAGGGTGCTCACTCAAGAATTTTTTGAATGACGTTTCCGCCATTTCATAATCGCCGCGCAGCATATAGCCGTAGGCAAGATCATACTGGTCTTTAGGGTCGTCGCTTGGTGGAGAGAGGCTTGCCACATTTTGCTGGGTTCGTGGCATATAGCCGGGCCGCGCTTCTTCATTGATGGCACCCGGCAACGGCTCAAGCGGTTTTGTCACCGTTCCGGGATTCAACTCGACAGGCGCACCCTGCTCATCGACGGCAAGCTGGCCCAGCGGCTGCGGGGGCGCGCCAAGCTGGCGCTGCGCATTGGCACTTTGGGTAACCGGCACGGGCGAGACCGACAGATCGTCGTCAGTGCTGTCGGCCGAAGCCGGCAATGGCGGCAGCACAGCTTCGCTGCGCTTGTCACGCTTTGGCGCCGGCGGCGGATTTTTCTTTCCGCCTTCGACCGCCTGAAAACGGTATTCGGCATCGTCCTGGAATTTTTTCAGCTGGTCTTCCAGCGTGCGGTTTTTAAATTCCAGCTGCTCGACCTTGCCGTTAAGATCGCGGATCTGGTTTTCCAGCGTGCTGAGACGCAAAGCGAGCCCGCCTTCGGAATTGGGCACGGGCGAAGCGGTCACGGGGGGTGATTGATAGGGCTGCTGCTGGCTGCTTCCCCACCCCTCCTGCGCGGGCTGGCTGTCCCACTGCGCATGGGCTGAATTTGAAAAGGCAGCGGCAATCGCAAGAGCCGGCATCAGAAGACAAAGTCGCATTCGGGAGGATGTCATAAGGGATAGTCTGCCATGAAAATCGGGGCGAATTGAGGGCATGAAAGGACGATGTCCGGATTCAAAGAAAAGCCCGGGACAAGCCCGGGCTTTTCGAACGATTTAAAACCTTAGAAGCCGCCGCCCTGACCAAGCGCCGTAACGGCACGGCGGTTCTGGTTCCAGCAGCTTTCCTGTTCGCAAACCGCAACAGGGCGCTCTTTGCCGTAGGAAATGGTTTTCATCCGGCCCTGCGGAATGCCGCGTGAGGCAAGATAGTCGCGAACCGTTGCCGAACGGCGTGCGCCAAGCGCAAGGTTGTATTCGCGTGTGCCGCGCTCGTCCGCATGGCCTTCAATGGTGAAGGTGTATTGCGGATACTGGCGAAGCCATGCGGCCTGTTTTTCAAGTGTCATCTGGCCTTCAGATGTCAGGCTCGTCTGGTCTTCAAGGAAGAAGACGCGGTCGCCGACATTGACGGTGAAATCCTGTTGTGAGCCCGGTGTCGCAGCGCCGCCGATGCCGCCGCCAAGACCGTTGGCGTCCTGATCCTTGTTGGCGCAGGCGCCAAGTGCCAGCGCAGCTGCGAAAAAAGCGACCAAGCGCAAGCTACGGCCAAAAGATTGTATTTGCGGCATTTAAAAAACTCCTCGTTCTCCATAATGGAGCGTATATGAAAGTGATAAACGGTTTGCGTTAAACGCTGGTGACCAGAGATGGTTAAACAAAGGTGTTTTTTTTATGGGCGTTCTGTTGCGCCAGCGCCACAACAGCCTTTAATGACATTTATGGGCAAAAAAAGCGAGGACTGGACAGAGTTCGGCAAGGTCAGGGCAAGAGAGTTTAACGGCGCGTTAACGTTGCATGTTGACGGACTGACGACACAGCCACGCTATTACAAAACCCTGATCGGCGCCTTTTTCAGAAAAGTCTGGCGGGGAAGCCGGCCACGATTTGGCGACTACAGCGTTGAAATTTGCGTTGAACATATCGGCGTGCCGCCCCGGCTTGATCTCGATAACATCGCCAAGGCCGTCTTGGACGCCATCAAAGGCTATGTGTTTCAGGACGATGCGCAGGTGGCGCGGCTTATCGTCGAGCGAAAGCCCGCCGAGCGCGAGCGGCTTGTCGTGACGGTGCAAAAAACAGTTTGAAATTTGGTTTTTTAAGTGTCCGCCTGATCTTCGCGCAGCTTGCTTGATCAAATAGTTTTAAGAGAAAAATCTTTGCACTTAATGCCTCGGGACAACTACTGACGCTTTTAAATCGCCAGAAATGGCTGCAGCGCAACGAAAAACATCGCGCTACCAAAGCACCAGATAGCTTAGGAATTCGTTCCTAGGAAGGATATGGAGCACTGAATGCCCATTAAAATTGTGAGGCGGTTTGCGCGACCGAATTGACGCATCTACATCACACCGGATTATTTTTAACGGCATTAAAAGGTAAAGTGCGTCTTGCACATGATACCTTAGGGCATCATGTGAGCGTTAAACGGGCTGAGCCTTAACGTAACATTGTCGAGCAAAGCAGTCTGTTCTGATGCTTTTAAAAATGACAGATAGTTTGATAATTGAAAATTAGAGAATGGATTGCTTCGTCGTGACATTTCATCACGCAAAGCGGCGTGCCGCCACTTGCTTCAGCTCGGGCGGTATATGTCACTGGCATTATTTAACAATTAGGCTGGCTGTTTCTTTTCGATGAAACGATCCCATACATACTCACCAGCAAATCCGCTGGCTATGCCAGCTAGGGCACCGGCAACGAGGCTTTGCACAAATTTTCCCTTCACCGCGAACGGTGCAGCGGCGGCAAGGTTGAACAAAGCCAAAGACGTATTTTTGCCCCAGCGCTTTTCGGGCGATGTTTTTGCAGCATTCATGTCTTGATAGACAGAATAACCAAGATAGGCAGCTGTTGCCAACACGCCTGCTGTTTTTAAAGTTTTGGCCATACCATTGTAAATGTTGGCGCGTTTTGCAAAGCGAATAAGTTTAGGAACATCTTCTGATAAAACAGGGGCGCTGATTTTAGAATCAACGTTGCTGCTCTTCTCAACGTAAACTTTTAGATTACTGTGCTGCCAATTTGAGAATATTTTTTTGTCTTCTGCCGCCAGATATGGATCTCTTAATTCTGCTGTCACATGCTCCTTGGAATAAAAGTCATCGGGGTGGATGATAACTTTGGTGTGTGAAGGATCGCCAAAGGTCGCGTAAATCTCCCTTTCATTTCGTTTGATATCAAAGACGTGTTCTTCGCCATCTTCATAAGTTATAAGCGTTCTTTTGGCCTCTGCTTTAAAGTCATTGGCGGGATTGTTTTTATCCGCAAGAATGTACCTTCTAAAAGCGTAAGGCTCCACTTCGCTGAATATATTTCTATAGCTGTAATTTGTAGCCTCTGGCGTTGAAAGAATAACTGATTTGCCTGATGCCGGAAATAAGACTTTTGTATTTCCATTTGTCATGATTGAGAATTCAGAATGCCCGGGCATCATTTGAGTAGTAATTTTTTTTGAAAATTCATCAAAATATTGAAGCCTGAGTTCTGCTTTTATTTCCCTTGGATCAAGCGCTGCTGCTTTTTTTGTTATAAATTTGTAGTCGCCCTTGCCCGCTTTGAACGTATTCCATTTGCTGACATTATCTGCCGCGCTCAGATTTTCGCTTTTGACAAGCGGATGCTGCACATCGAAATTTTTTAAAGCATCGTAATTAAAATGCCGAGCCTTCCCTGTAGCTGCCACAGTCGCGCTAAAAGCACCGGCGATAGCCGTCTTTTTCAAAAAATCGAGATTTGTTGTTGCCAAAAACGGCTGAGTTGGATTGATTAAAATTTGACATAAAAAATACCTTTTACTTAATAAAAGGCATTTTTAATTCAAAACCAATTTAAGTCAACAGACCCGACCAGTTGGGATCAGAGGCAAAGCCGGGTGTTGCCACCTGTTGTTCAAACCGGCCGGAGACGTCGATTGTGTAAAGCTTGGGGCCGGCGCCCACATCTTTAAAGAACATGATGACGCGGCCATTGGGCGACCATGTCGGCCCTTCGGCGTGAAAGCTTGAGGTGAGGATGCGCTCCTTTTGTCCCTCGGGTGTCATGACACCGATCGAGAATTTTCCGCCGCCCTGTTTTGTAAACGCGATCAGGTCGCCCTTGGGCGACCAGACCGGCGTGGAATAACGCCCCTGCCCGAACGAAATGCGCTGAGCGCCGCCGCCCGTGCCCATCACATACAGCTGCTGTCCGCCGCCGCGATCACTTTCAAACACGATGCGCGACCCATCGGGCGAATAGCAGCCGCCCGTATCAATTTCAGCGCCGCTGGTGAGCTTGGTGATCTGCTTCGAGCCGATGTCCATTTGCGCAAGAGACGAATTGCCGTCGGCATTCAGAAGCGACATCACAAGTTTCTGGCCGTTCGGCGCATAACGCGGCGCGAATGTCATGCCCGGAAAATTACCGAGGATTTCGCCATTGCCTGTTGCGGTGTTCATCTGCACCACGCGCGGGTCGCCGCTTGCGGCATATTGCATATAGCTGATGTCACGATTGTTGGGTGAAAAGCGCGGCGTCAGCGCCAGCTCATTGCCGCCTTGCGTCACATAGCGCAGGTTCGCGCCGTCCTGATCCATCAGCGCGATGCGTTTCACGCGCTTGTTTTTTGGGCCCTGCTCATCGACGAACACGATGCGGCTGTCGAAATAGCCTTTTTCACCGACCAGCGCCGCATAAATGGCGTCTGAAACAATGTGCCCAAGCCGCCGCCAGTTTTCAGTGGTGGTGGTGAACTGCTGGCCGTCCAATTGTTTAGACGAAAAAATATCCCAAAGACGATACTGCGCGACAAGATTGCCGCCCGAGCGCTGCACACTGCCAACCGCAAGCGCCTGCGTATTAATCACGCGCCAGCTTTCAAAATTTGGCTGCGTATCGGTCGACGAAAATTTTTCAATATGCGCGGCCTGATCGACAACGGTAAAATAGCCGGAGCGCGTCAGATTGTCGGCAATGATTTTGCGCAGCTGCGGGCCCATTTCGCCATCGCCAAGAAAATCGGGAATGGCAATCGGCATCGGCTGAAACGCGCCGCCGCCATCAATCGGCACCTGCAGCGCTGCGCGCGCGGCCGACATGGGCAATGAGAATATGCTTGCGGCACCTGCAAGAAGACCCAGAGCATGGCGTCGATTGATAAGTGTCATTGTCAGTGTCCTATTTTGTCGTGAACCGAAGGTTTATCACATCCCAGCCAGGTTTTGATCTGTAAAGCGCAGGCGGAAGATGCAAGGGCGCGCAGTCATTCAAGGCCTTGATCGCAGCTTTTTTAAGATAAGGGTAGTCATCTCCCAAGGCCTGCATTTGCTGCGGCTCATCTGGAAATTCGGGAGGGACAGCTAAATACCCGTTTATATTGAGGTGGAGCGTCACGTTGAGGGCGGTCTGCTTTGAGACCTTGACGCCATTGGGCACATCCCAGAATTTTGCGATTTGCTCATGAACCATGGAGACAAGCTGGTCGACTGTGATCTGCGGCGGTTGCCGTGTGTGCGGCGTAGCACTTGCTGCAAAAGCCGATACAAGAATGAACCCGACTGCCGTAACTATCCGCCTCACAGGTCATCGACCTTAAACGAAAATTCAATTTCCTTCCACTGCTCATACATATCGGCAGGAAGTTTCAAGGGCGCGCAGCGCACGATCGCACGCTCCGCTGCTGAAGACGAAGCAGGGAAAGAGGGATCAGAATTGCTGTTGGTCGTGCGCGGTGTGCCGTTGAGCGAACCGTCGCGATTAACAGCAATGTGAACACTAATGCGGTAATCCTTGCCCGACGCGCTAGGCGGCGGTGAAAAACAGGGGCGAATTTGATCTTGAATCATGCCGATTAAAAGTCCCATCTGGCTTTGTGTGAGCTTCGTGCCAGTACCTTTGGTGACACCAAGCGACGCGTCTTTTTTCTCACCTGGATCGGCCTTGGCTTTCTGCGAGCCTTCCTGATTGTTCAACAGATTTGAGATCTTGTCAGCGTCAAATTTTTCGGCCTGCTGCGCAAGGCGCTTTTCTTCCAGTTTCTTTTTCTCGTCCGCAAGTTTCTTTTTCTCGTCGGCTTTCTTCTTGTCGTCATCGCGCTTTTTCTGCTCGGCGACCTTTTTTTCGTCCTCGAGCTTTTTTTGCTCCTGCTCTTTTTTGACCTGTTCCTGCTTTTGCTGCTCTTCCTTTTTCTTGTCCTCTTCTATCTTTTTAAGAAGACCGTCAGGATCAACCTCTTCCGGTTTTTGCTCGGGCGGTTTTTCAGGCGGCTTTACAACAGGCTCAGGTTTTTGCTCTTCTGGCGGCGGCGCTGTGTCTTCCGGCGGCGGGGCGATGGCTGTTTTTGGATCGACAAGCGGTTTGTCGTTGATGATGTCTTTCTCCGCTGGCGTGACGACAGGCACAGGCTCCGCCTTGGGCTGGCTCACCTCTTTCTTTTCAGCTTTTTCATTTCCGGCTGCGGACGGATCATCAGAAATCAGGTCAACCGGAATGGACGCGATCGGGTCGGTGGTCATCGGCGTTGTCGACGGCAGCACGATCAATCCGGCCAATGCAAGGCCGGCATGGAGAGCTGCTGAAATGATGAGGCTGCGCCGAAAACCCATCTTTTTACCGGGCGCGGCCGCCCACTGGGGCGGCGCCGCTTTCGTCCTGCGCAGTGACAAGACCAATGCGCTTAAAGCCAGCGCCAGACACCTGCCCCATAATCCGCATCATCGTGCCGTAATCAATGCTTTTGTCGCCGCGAATAAAAATGCGCTCATCCGCGCCGTTTTTTACAATGGCCTGCAGACGCGGGACAATTTCATCAGGACCGATTTTTGTCTCCATCAGAAAAATATCGCCGTTTGGCTTGATTGAAATTGTGACCGGCTGGGTTTCGTCCTGCATCGGCTTTGCCGCCGTTTTCGGCAATTCGATCGGCACGCCGACCGTGAGCATGGGCGCTGCCACCATGAAGACGATCAGGAGAACGAGCATCACGTCGATGAACGGCGTCATGTTGATGTCGGCGATCGGCAGCGCGCGCCTGCGCCCGCGCCGTGATTTTCGTCCCGATTGTGCGAGAGAGCCGCCCATTTTATTTACACCTCACGCCGAAAACTTTTCGTCGATCTGGCGCGAAATGATCGCAGAGAACTCGTCGGAAAAACCTTCCATACGGCCAATGGTTTTCGCCGCGTCCGATTGCAGCTTGTTGTAGGCGATAACGGCAGGAATGGCTGCAACAAGGCCGATGCCGGTTGCAAACAGCGCCTCGGCAATGCCCGGCGCCACAACGGCCAGATTGGTATTTTTTGAAACGGCAATCGCCTGGAAGGAACTCATAATCCCGACCACCGTGCCGAACAGGCCGATGAACGGACCTGATGAGCCAATGCTGGCCAGAAACAGAAGCCGCGATTCAAGGCGTTCCGCCTCGCGCGAAATGGTGACGTCCATGACCTTTTCGATACGGTCTTTCAGGCCGGCAATGCCGCGCCCGCCCGATTCCTGCGTGCGCTTCCACTCGCGCATCGCGGCAATAAACACCGCCGCCATGCCATGATGGGGTTTTCCCGACAGCTGACGGTATAATTCTTCTAGGCTTTGCCCCGACCAAAACACGTTTTCAAACTTGTCCATCTGCCGTTTCAGCTTGCTGAACAGCACGCCTTTTTCAAAAATGATTGCCCAGCAGATGATGGACGACACAAGAAGGCCGAGAATGACGAGTTTCACGACGATATGGGCATTGATAAACAGGTTCCAAAACGAGATGTCCGCGCTGGCGAGGGGAAGTGCTGCCTGTTCCATGTCTTTTGCCTTATATCCGGTCGGTGAAAGCGCCTGTTTTCGCCATAAGCCTTTCTTATAAAGGGATTTCGTCGAAATCAGGGCGTTTTATGCTCTTCTCCACAAGGCGGCATTCATGGTTAAGGAAAGGTTAAACGAACAATGAGGATTTTAGTTAAAATTTGAAATGTTAATTTTTGTTTACACTTTGACGCGTCTTGCTAGAAGAAGACAATATTCAAACAAAAAGGCATTTGACGATGACAATTCAAAAACCGGCCACATTTAAAACAAACGCTCAATTGCAAACGCAAGCAAATGATTTAAAGCGCCAGACATCGCCCTCTTCATCTAATGCTGATTTGCTGGCATTGAGATTTTCATTGACTTCGGCAGGCGTGTTCGCGCTTGCACGCAAAAGCGGTAAGACGAAAAATACATACCGCGACAATGTGAGGAAAACAGACCGCTGGATAACAAACGGCAACAGGCCTTTTAAGGGTGAAGTGCCAGATGTGTTTGATGCCGATTATAAGCCAGAAAAACGGCCTGGATTTAAAATTCCATCATTAGGTAATCCGGTTTCGCTTTTTGGCCTTCAAAGTGTAGCAACATCTGTTGGCGAAAACCTGACCAACCAGAACCCTGCAAAAATTAAAAGGCAAACTCCTGCAGGTTGGTCATTCCCTGGAATTTATTTGCCAGGCCAAGAAATCTGGGATGCAGCATATGGCAATCCGCCACTTGTCAAAGTCCCTGACAATCTCAAACCTGTTACCAGCGACACAGCGCCTGCTGACACCCGCTTCAGTTATGCCAATATCGCGCTTGGCACTGCAGTGGTACTTGGCGCGGGTGCTCTAGCGTTAAAATTTGGCTCGGCCTCCGGCGCTGGCAAATTGCTTGCAAAATTTTTACCCGAAGCGAAAGCCGCACTTCCCGAAGCCGAACAGGCGCTGGTCAAAACTGGCTTTGTCGCGAAGCTTGCGCGCATTTGGGATGAAATCAAGGTCGGCGCACGAGTGTTGTTTGATAACAACATGACGGGCGGCCTTACCCCCAGCACTGTCAATCAGGCATCTGGCTTTTTTAAAATGCCGGTCATCAGCAAAACCGAAAATGCCCTGTTCAGCCAGTCGATGCATTTTACCAGCTCCGGCAAGCATCCTTTCATTGATCTTCTGGACACAGAAATTGACACAACTGTGCGTGACCACCGCGACCAGATTGTGGAGCGAAGCACAAAAATTGTCGATGAGCTCAAAAAAATGTCCGCCAATATCACGCACGAGCCGACCCTTGCAAAAATCAATGGCCTGATCGGAAAGTTTGAAGGCAATACCGCCAACATTGAAAACCTGTCGGGTGATGTTAGCCGCCGCATTGACGCGCCCGGCGATTTGCGCCGCCTGCATGCGTGGACGCAAGACTATATTAACGACGTCAAAGTTCTGGTGAGTAATAATAAATCGATTGGCAAGAATGATTTTTTTGAAAGTGTAAGCTTTAAAGAAATCAAATCTAGTTTTGATAAAATTGCTGTCAAGGCAGACAATTTAAAAAGTGAGAAGAATAATCTTGATGTTCAAAATCTAGAGGCTGCCCGCAATAAAATTATTCAAGAGTTCACCGATTTACAAAAATATGTTTCGCAACACCCACTTTCAGAATCAGAAAAGAAAATACTTCAAGATCGTGCTGAAGAAATTGCGTCTAAACATATTTTTGAAACATACACGCTTTCAAGTATGCCCACTGCAAGTGGCACTTCTCTTCTTTCAAAGAAATTTATTGTAGAAGCATCGCGCGGAAAAGTAAGCATCAAGGGAGACCGAGTAAAAGGTATCAAACGGGTCAAATAATTTAAAAGCGCAACGGTTTGCCGTTGCAGTCAATTTGTACCACCTGCACCTCGGCGCGGATGAGGCAGTCCTCACCGCGCCAGATTTGCTGATCAATGATCAGCGATGCGCCCCGTTTTTCCTTGATGGCTGTGCGCACATCAAGAAGATCGTCATAGCGCGCGGGCTTGAGAAACTCGAAGCTCATCCGCCGCACCACATAGAACTGGCCATCTTGCAACATCTGTTGCTGTGAGCCACCTTGGGCGCGCACCATCTCGGAGCGGCCACGCTCGCAAAACCGCACATAAGCGCCATGATAGACAAGGCCGGAAAAGTCCGTGTCCTCGTGATAGACGCGAATTTGCAGGTGGTGAATATTGTCCACTATGAACCCAGCATTTTAAAATAAATGATCGCAAACAATACAAGAATGAGACAGCCAACGATAATGATGGCCAGTGCGATTTTATGGCGAACGCCCAACTGCCGGAGAATAAGGGCTGTGACTGCAACTGCGCCGCCGATAATGGCCAGCGCCGCTGCAACATAGCTTATGTCTTCAAATGTCATTCGCCTGTCTCAAAAAGCCCGAAGGATGTTTTTGGCGCATCAAGGCCGAGATGCGCGAACACCTGCGGCGTAATGCAGCGCCCGCGCGGCGTTCGCTGCAAAAAACCGATCTGCAGCAGATAAGGTTCGACAATGTCTTCCAGCGCGTCGCGTGGCTCGGACAATGCCGCGGCAATTGTATCGATTCCCACAGGCCCGCCGGAATAATGCTGGGCAATCATGCGCAGATAGCGCTGGTCGAGCGTATCAAGACCGATCTTGTCAACGTCGAGCGCGCTCAAGGCCTTGTCGGCCAGCGAGGCGGTAATCGCTTCGCCGTGATGGTGGGCAAAATCGCGCACACGACGCAGCAACCGCCCGGCAATGCGCGGCGTGCCGCGCGCGCGGCGGGCAATCTCTTCCGCGCCATCTTTGCTGATTTTGGTATTCAGCACTTTTGCAGCGCGCGTAATAATGCTGACAAGCTCAGCTTGCTCGTAAAAATTGAGGCGAACGGGAATACCGAACCTGTCGCGCAAGGGCGTTGTCAAAAGACCCGCACGGGTGGTGGCGCCGACAAGTGTGAATTTCGGCAGATCAATTTTGACGGAACGCGCCGCCGGCCCCTCACCGATCATCAGATCGAGCTGGAAGTCTTCCATGGCCGGATAAAGAATTTCTTCAACCGCTGGCGACAACCGGTGAATCTCGTCAATGAATAAAACATCGCGCTCTTCAAGATTGGTCAGCTGCGCCGCTAAATCTCCGGCCTTTGCGATCACAGGCCCTGATGTTGACCTAAAATTGACGCCAAGCTCTTTTGCAAGAATTTGTGCAAGCGTGGTTTTGCCAAGGCCGGGCGGCCCTGCAAACAACACATGGTCAAGCGCCTCGCCGCGCTGCTTGGCCGCAGAAATGAACACGGACAGATTGTCACGCGCCTGTTTCTGCCCGACAAATTCGGAGAAGTTCTGCGGGCGAATGGAGGCGTCGACGTTTTCATCCTCCTGCAGTTCCGCGTGCAACTGCGTGTTCCGACTCATCGCTGGCTCAGTTCTTTCAACGCTTTGCGGATCAAGGTCGCCGTGTCATTGGCAGCACCCTTGCTGAGAAGGCGCGCGGTGACTTCGGAGGCGTGCATTGGCGCGTAGCCCAGATTGACCAGCGCCGATACGGCATCGCGCAGATTGTCATTGTCCTGTTCGGGAACCGGCGCGCCTGCGCCTTTGAGGTTGATCTGCCCGACATCCAGCGGCGATTTGTCTTTCAGTTCTTGCACAATGCGCGCCGCAAGTTTGGGGCCGACGCCGGGCGTGCGGCCGATCATCGCTTTGTCCTGCGCCGCAATCGCGCGCGACAGCTCGGATGTTTTCAAAGTGGACAGCATCGCCAATGCGACTTTCGCACCAACGCCCTGCACTGTGGTGAGCGTGCGGAACCAGGCGCGCTCATTCTGACTGACAAAGCCGTAAAGCTTGATGAAATCTTCGCGCACGATGGTTTCAATGTAAAACACAATCGCCTCGCCGCTGCCCGGCAGTTCGGCAAGCGTGCGCAAAGGCGGAAACACATCATAGCCGACGCCGTGCACGTCCAGCGTGACATGGTCGTCGGAGATATCGTCGATAACGCCTTTGAGCTTGCCGATCATGGCGAAACGTTAGGCCTGTTCACACGCCCTGTCACGGCGTTCCTGTGATGTGCATGGCAGATAGCCACAGCCAGCGCGTCGGCGGCGTCTTCGGAGGTGACCTTGGCTTTCGGCAACAGCCGCTCGACCATCATGCGGATCTGCGCCTTATCGGCATGGCCGGTCCCGACCACGCTTTTTTTCACCAAAGTGGCGGCATATTCGAAGACAGGCAAGCTGGCCAAAGCCGGTGTCAGCAGCACAACGCCGCGCGCCTGCCCCAGTTTCAAAGCGGAGGCCGGGTTGGCGTTGACAAAGGTTTCCTCCACCGCTGCTTCTGCGGGTGTGTGGGCTGTGAGGACTTCTTTAAGCCCATGGTAAAGCAGCGCCAGGCGCTCGGCCATTGGCAGGCTGTCTTTCGGGGTGACGGCGCCGCAAGCGATGAAGCGAAGCGCATTTCCATTTTGCTCAATGACGCCCCAGCCGCATTTGCGCAAACCAGGGTCGAGACCAAGAAGGACGATACTCACGCGATTTTGGCCAGCTCGTCTTCGCTGATGTCGAAATTGGCGTAGACGTGCTGCACATCGTCATGCTCATCAAGAGTTTCAATCAGTTTTAACAATGTGCCTGCCGCTTCGCCGGCAATCGGCACGGTGTTTTGCGGTTTCCAGACAATCGCCGTTTTTTTGGGCTCGCCGAATTTGTGCTCGAGCGCCTTCGACACCTCGCCAAGATCGTTCAGCGCACAAATAATAATATGCCCGTCTTCGTCGGACGACACGTCCTCCGCCCCAGCTTCAATCGCGGCTTCCATCATTTGATCGGCGTCTGTTTTGTCGGAGGAAAATTCGATCTGACCGACATGGTCGAACATGAACGAGACGGCACCGGTTTCCCCTAAATTTCCGCCGTTTTTTGTGAAGGTGGAGCGCACATCGGAGGCCGTGCGGTTGCGGTTGTCGGTGAGCGCTTCGACGATGACCGCGATACCGCCGGGGCCGTAACCTTCATAACGGATCTGCTCGTAGTTTTCGCCCTCGCCCGTCGCCGCTTTTTTGATGGCGCGCTCAATATTGTCTTTGGGCATGTTTTCCGCGCGTGCGGCAAGAATGGCGGCACGAAGGCGCGGGTTCATCGCCGGATCAGGCGCGCCAAGCTTGGCCGCAACTGTGATTTCGCGAGCGAGCTTGCCGAACATTTTTGAGCGCACGGCATCTTGCCGGCCCTTACGGTGCATGATGTTTTTAAATTTTGAATGGCCTGCCATGTTTGTATTTATAGCCAAACATTCATCCGCGCGAAAGTGGAAATGTTGTTTAAAGCCTGCCTCTCACGAGGGCTCGGCGCGTTCGCCGCTCAAATCATGCCACTGGCCAATTGCTTCTCACGAAGCTCGGCGCGTTCAGCACTCAATTTATGCCACTGACCAATTGCCCCTCGCTAGGGCTCGAAGCGTTCGCCGCTCAAATCATGCCACTGGCCAATTGCCTCTCGCTAGGGCTCGAAGCGTTCGCCGCTCAAATCATGCCACTGGCATGATTTGCAAAAGACGCGGCTCACATCCAGGGCGGGATGCTTTTTTCAAGGACACCGCCAAAACGCACAGGATAAATGGCTTTGGCAAGCCCGGTCTCGTCTTTAATTTCAACCGCGACGCCCGTCAGCGTCGCAGGGCCGGACGCGGGTTCAAAACGCGAGGATGTAATTTTGCGCAAAAAGCGGTGGATCGGCTCTTCCTTGTCCATACCGATGATGCTGTCATAATCGCCGCACATGCCGACATCCGTGACATAGGCGGTGCCGTTGGGAAGCACGCGGTGGTCTGCCGTTGGCACATGCGTGTGCGTGCCGACAAACAGGCTGACGCGGCCGTCGCAATAACTGCCCGCCGCCTGTTTTTCTGAACTGGCCTCGCCATGAAAATCGACAACGCAGACATCAACGGCCGTTTTCAGCGCCAGTCCGGGAAGGACTTTATCCAGCGCCGCAAACGGATCGTCCAGCGCGTCCATAAACACACGCCCCATCACATTGACGACGCCGATCCGCGCACCAGAACGTGTGCGCACAACACAAGAGCCACGACCAGGCGTGCCGGCCGGATAATTCATAGGCCTGATCAGGCGCTGCTGGCGCTCGATAAACACCAGCGCTTCTTTTTGGTCGAACGCATGGTTGCCAAGCGTGATGGCATCCACACCGGCATCCAGAAGCTCATTGGCAATTGCTTCGGTAATACCAAAACCGCCTGCCGAATTTTCAGCGTTGATGACAACGGCATCAAGCCGCCATGCCGCTATCAAGCCTGGCAGATAAGCGGTAACAGCCTCGCGCCCGGATTTTCCAACAACGTCACCAAGGAAAAGAAGTCTCATGAAAAAAATATATGAGGTTCGCGCGGCTCTGTCACTAGCCTGTTTTGCAAGCTGGCGAAAAACTTGCGTTGAATGACAGCAACGTAGATAGCTTTCCAATGTTGACTCGAATGGCAGAATGTTCTTAATTTTAGTGCGTATTTGACTAGAATGGGATTTTTTATGATTTCGAAGATCAATAATGCTTTTTTGTCAGCTCAAATCGGCAAAGACACAGCATTCCAGAACCTTCCGCAAAAAACCAACACACAGATCGCGTCATCACAGAAAAAAGGCTCGCAAACAAGTAACGTAGCAAAAACTGTCTTTGCGGCTCTTGGGGCTGGGTCGATTGCAGGTTTTTTAATGCGTGATACAAAAAATCCAGAAAATGCTTTTGCACCGTTTCGAAACAGTCTGAGATATTTTTGTTACAAAGCGTCTGACAGATTTTTAGGTCTGCCTTACGGTTTAGCCGTTACCGGAAAGACATATACGCTAGGTCCCGGTGATGTTTTGCCACGCAAAGTTTTTTCTGATGAAATTAGTTACAAATCCGCGAACGCTGTTCGCTACCGGCCGTGTATGCTTGGCCCTCACAACACGCATTTTTTTCTAGCGAAAGAAGGCAAACCTTTTCTTGAACAAATTGTAGGAAAACACTTTCTAGGTGCTCATGAAGTTGATCTCAATTCATTTGAAGAATTTTCAAAAGATACCGATTACAACCCACAAAACGTGAGTGAACGTGAGTTTTTTGGTCCCAGTAAAATCATTAGCTGTAACTGCCACCCGAAGATTATGAGTGTAAATTTTTACGATAACATCACGCGCCCAGATTTGGAGAACGCGATCAAACATCTTGAAAAAGGTAATGACAATAAAATTCGTTTAAACATGTTTTCTGATGTATTCATGCACAAAGATAACTCAAAGATATCAAGTATGTTTTTTAGGGCTAATGAATTGCCAAAGAACCGCTTTACATTTCAAAATTTTGGCCACCCTTCTGATCATAGCAGCTGCTACGTAAAAGGCATGACAATACTAGATGAAATAGAAAAAGCTGACAAATTTCTCAAGCCTTCCACGGCAGAAGAATTTACAAAAGTGTTTAAGCTTGGCGCATCAGGCTTAACATCGCGATCTGTTCTGCCTTTGCTTGGAACGGGATTGGCTATAGGTGGGATTATTTATGGCCTTAAAACCTATCTAGATAAAACCAGCAATAGCCAAATTTAAATTTCAATTTTGATAAAACCTGTATTTGTAAATACACCGTTTAAAAGTTGATCGTGGTCTTCACGCAGCAATGTCCCATTTTCCTGAAACGCAAAAGCCAGACCATAAGCTTTGATATTTTGGTTGGCGCAGCGCAGCTGCTGCAATGTCCTGTCATAATAGCCGCCGCCGGTTCCTAAGCGGTTGCCCTGCCTGTCAAACCCCAGAAGTGGCACAACCAGCGTTTGAGGCGTGACAAAAGGCGATGTCTTGGCGGGTTCGTCGATGCCGTAGCGGCCTTTGTGCAACGGGTCGCCCGGCTTCCACGCGCGAAACTGAAGCGGCGTGTCTGCAGCAATGACAACAGGCAGGCAAAGCGGAATGGTATGAACATAAAGGTGCTCTGCAAGAACAAGTGGCGAGATTTCGCCGCGCACTGGCCAATAAAGGGCAATCGGTAATGCTGCGGTTTTCAGGTGTGGCAGAGCTGCCGCCGCGGCCTGTTCAGACGCTTCAATGCGTTCTGCCGCACCCAGCATTTGGCGCGCGGCGATGAAGCGCTTGCGAATATCGTCCTTGCTGTCGATAGGTCTCTCGCTGGCCAGAAAAGCAGGTGGCGGGCCGGATCTGCCGGTGAATCGGTCGATTCCGGGCACCTACTAAGTAGGTGGGCGCCGTGTATCCCAGCCCACGAGCCAGAACAGGGACAGCTCCCTAGAGAATCGTATGGGCCCGAGAAAAAGTTGATTCTGCCGAAACAGCCCAGCACCGCCATGGCTAATGTAGGTGATCGCGCACCTGTTGCAAAGGCAGAAGCCTGTTTAAAAAACCAGCTTTGTGTGATAAGGCTGATAACATTGTCTAAATGATTAAATATTGATTGATTGCCTGATCTAAAAAAATGAAAAGCCCTGAATTTTATCAGCTGTCGCGCGCAGGCAGCACTGCCCTTAAAAAAATATCGGCAAATCCCGAATTGTCCTCGGCGTGGCGCGATGTTGTCCGCAATCTGGCTGTTGAGACTTTTAAAGATCATTTGAGCGTGAAAGATTATGCGTCTTTTCACGGGCAGGTCGTCAGCAAAATCATTGGCAAAACAGAATTTGATTTTCCCGTTGATATTCATGCCTACAGGCCGCCACTACACGTTGGGGGCAAGCATACGCTGTTGCAGGCCGACATTCACATGGGCGGCGCGCCAGATATATCTTTTTCCGCAGTTGGAAAACTTGAAAATTTCTTCAACTCGCCGAAAAATATTGCGTCGCAAGAATACCGCTACAAGTATATTATTGGCTCCGTGCCAAATCCGTTCCAAAAAGAATTATGGATGAATAAATTTCGTCTCACGCGAGATGGCGCAGGAAAATCTCTCAATTTTCACCTGCCGCTGAACCAAAGCCTTGATAATCTTGTGGTCAGGCTTGCAGATGGTGATTTTGCAGCCGTCGAGCAGCATCTCGCCAAATCAAAATATCTAAAAGCCCTCAACTTTTTTCGCAAAGAAGGAAAGTATATTTCACTTGGTGAGAAATATATGGTTCCACTTTTTCGGACATTGCCTGCTCTTGCAATTACAGCCGCAGCTGGCGCGTTGGTGTGGCTCGGATTAAAATCCGTCTCTGGACAAGAGACTAGGCGTTCTTCGTAAAGCTCTTTTTCATGAAAAGCGCCGCGCCTGCGAGCAATGCAAGAGCAATGCCTGATATAGGGCGCAACGCAGGCAGTCGCAATTTGCGCGCCAAGACATAACTGCCAAATATGGCGATGCCGGCAAACAGTGTTTTCGCCGCCAAAGCCGGTGTCAATGATGCAAAATCGAAGCCAGGCAACTTTCTTTGCACTTTGTTGTCGCTACGTGAACGCACTGGACTTGTCAGAGGCGGTGAAGATGGCGGACCCTTGCAGCGCTCGTCGATTTTAGAGCCCAAATCACTGATACGTGTGTCAAACGTTTTTGAGCGAATTTCTGCTGCATCCATTTCCATGCGTGATTCAATTGTGCTGACGGATTCGATAATTGTCTTGCCGCGGCTGATTTGCTTATCCAGCTCCAAAGAGTTCAGAAATTTGTCTTCAAGCGATTCAAAACTTTTCTGCGCGGATGCTTTGTCAGAGTTAAGTTTTTTGAGTTCGTCCTGCCATTGCCCGCATTTCGGGTCGGGCTTGAACGACGAGGAGAGAGACGTAATGTTGGCTGACATTCTGAACCTTTAATTTTTTAAAATATAAAATTGGTAATAGAAGAAATTTATCATCAAAATATGACAGTCGGCAATCAGTTTTCTAATTCGGCCCTGCCCCAAGGCTGGCTGTAAGCCGTTCAATCCGCTCAGAGGCCGCTGTCAGCGCTTCGACGATGATATCTTCCGCATCATCTGCTTTGGCTGAGTGAACCGATTGCTCCACGCGGATGGCATTGGCGTCATTTTCCAGCTTGGTGATTTTCACCCGCAATTCGTCAAGCTGGTCGATGCCCATCAGCCCGGCCATCACCAGCAAACGATTTTCACCAATTTCACCAAAGTTTCGGCGCATATCCGTAACGGTCTGGTCGAGCTTTTGCGCCAATGCGCGCAAATGCGGCTCCTGCCCGTCTTCGCAGGCCAGGCGATAATCGCGGCCGTTGATTTTGACATCAAGCTGCGCCATTACGCCGCCTCCGCCGTTTCAATCAACGCATCAATCGTCTCGATAACGGTGTCGAGGCGCGCGCTGACCTCGCCCGCATTTTTTGATTTTGCCAGCGCCGCGTCTAACGAGCGCGCCAGAGCGGCACGGTCGAGCGCCATTAGGTGCATATCGTCTTCCATCTGCGCCAGCCCATCTTCCGACAGTCGGCGGCGCTCCAGCGCCAGCTGCAGATTTTCCAATGCGGTATTGAAGCGGCTGATCGTTTCTTCGACAGTCTGACGGGCCATTGCGCATGCACCTTGTATATACTGGCCTTATCAAAGCGAAACGCGGGCGAAAGCGCAAGCGTGAATTGACTTGAGACCTGTGGCTGATAAGACAAATTATGACATCACAGGCCGCTTCAACACCCCATTCCACCGCTTCTGCACCGCATTTACGCGACATGGCCAATGCCGTGCGCGTGCTGGCCATTGATGCAGTCGAAAAGGCAAAAAGCGGTCATCCCGGCCTGCCCATGGGCGCTGCCGATATTGCCACCGTGCTTTTCAGCCGTTTTCTGAAATTTGATGCAAGCTCGCCCGATTGGGCCGATCGTGACCGCTTTATTCTCTCGGCAGGCCATGGCTCGATGCTGCTTTACGCCCTGCTCTACCTCACCGGTTATGACAGCGTGTCACTCGATGACATCAAGAACTTTCGCCAGCTTGGTTTTAAAACGCCCGGCCACCCTGAAAATTTTGTGACGAAAGGCGTTGAGACCACAACCGGCCCGCTCGGCCAAGGTGTTGCCATGTCTGTTGGCATGGCATTGGCGGAGCGTATGTCCAATGCGCGCTTTGGCGATGCGCTGGTCAATCATTTTACCTATGTGCTCGCCTCTGACGGCGACCTCATGGAAGGCATCAGCCATGAAGCCATCGCGCTCGCCGGCCATTTGAAACTGAACAAGCTGATTGTTCTCTTCGACGACAACGGCATTACCATTGACGGCAAATTGTCACTGTCGGATTCCACCGACCAGATCATGCGCTTCAAAGCATGCGGCTGGAATGCCGTCTCTTGCGATGGCCACGACCATGCCGCGATCGAGGCGGCCATTGCACAAGCGCGCACATCCGACAAACCAAGCCTGATTGCCTGCAAAACCATCATTGGTTACGGTGCTCCCCAGAGAAAAGGCACATCTAAAGCGCACGGCGAACCGCTCGGCGCCGAAGAGTTGAAAGGCGCAAAGGCCAGCTATGGTTGGCCGGATGAGCCGTTTTTTGTGCCCGCACCACTTTTAGAACAGTGGCGCGCGATTGGTGCAAACGGACAAAGCGCACGCAAAGCGTGGGACGTTCAAGCCAAAGCAAACCCGGACTACACAACATTCCTAAAGGCCGATCTCAGCACGCTTGATGCGACATGCATCGCGCTTAAAAATCAGGCCGCGCAGGACGCCAAAGATGTAGCCACCCGCAAGTCGTCTGAAATCGCCCTTGAAGGACTGACGGCTCTCTTGCCGCAAATGATCGGCGGCTCGGCCGACCTTTCACCGTCCAATAATACGCGCATGAAAACACAAGCCATTGTCGATGCCAGCAATTATTCCGGCGCGTATATTCATTATGGCATTCGCGAACATGGCATGGCGGCGGCGATGAATGGCCTGGCGCTGCATGGCGGGTTCATTCCCTATGGCGGCACATTTTTGACCTTTGCCGATTATTGCCGCCCCGCTATCCGCCTTGCCGCTTTGATGGGCGTGCGCTCCATCTTTGTCATGACGCATGATTCCATCGGCCTTGGCGAAGACGGGCCAACACACCAGCCCGTCGAACATCTTGCGTCATTGCGCGCCATGCCGGGACTGCTGGTGTTTCGCCCTGCGGATACGATTGAAACAATTGAAAGCTGGCAGTGCGCGTTACAACATGACACATGCCCGAGCCTGCTTGCCTTGTCGCGACAGAACCTGCCGCAATTGCGCAAAGACCAGCTGCAGCAAAACCTGACGGCGCGCGGCGCTTATGTGTTGCAGGACTGTGATGCAGACGCCGATGTCACGCTGTTCGCCAGCGGCTCTGAAGTGTCGCTCGCCGTCGCTGCAAAAAAACAGCTTGATGCCTATGGGTTAAAAACCCGCGTAGTGTCCGTTCCCTGCTTCGAACTGTTTGACGCGCAGGACGACGCCTACCAAAACAGTGTGCTCGGCACAGCAAAACTGAATGTTGCGGTGGAAGCTGGCATACGCCAAGGCTGGGACAGGTTTATTGGCCGCGAGGGAATCTTCATCGGCATGGACAGTTTTGGTGCCTCTGCGCCAGCACCCGTGCTTTTCGAACATTTCGGCATTACGGCCGACGCACTTGTCAGCGCCGTCAAGGCACGACTGCGCGCTTCATAAATTTGCCCGGTTTGCTGCGCAAACACATTTCGATTGAAGGAGACATTTGTCATGACAGTTCGCGTTGCCATTAATGGGTTTGGCCGGATCGGGCGCAATATCCTGCGCGCCATTATTGAATCCGGCCGCACCGACATTGAAGTCGTCGCGATCAATGATCTTGGGCCTGTCGAGACAAATGCGCATTTGTTGCGCTTTGACAGCGTGCATGGCCGTTTTCCGTTTGAAGTCAAAACGGGCGCCGACACGATCGATGTCGGGCGCGGCGCGATTAAAGTCACAGCTATCAAAGACCCCTCAACGCTTCCGCATAATGATCTTGGCGTCGATATCGCACTTGAGTGCACCGGCCTTTTTACGGCCAAGGATAAGGCAGCGGCGCACATTGCAGCTGGCGCCAAACGCGTGCTGATTTCCGCACCGGGCGACAATGCGGATTTTACGGTTGTTTACGGCGTCAATCATCAGGGTCTGACAAAAGAGCACATCATAGTTTCTAATGCGTCTTGCACGACGAACGCGCTCGCGCCTGTTGCAAAAGTCCTGAACGATGCGTTCGGCATTGAACGCGGTTTCATGACGACCATTCACGCCTATACCGGCGACCAGCCGACGCTCGACACCATGCACAAGGACTTGTACCGCGGGCGCGCCGCGGCCATGTCGATGATCCCGACATCAACCGGCGCTGCCAAAGCGGTTGGCCTTGTTTTGCCGGAACTGAAAGGCAAGCTTGATGGCACATCCATTCGCGTGCCAACGCCCAATGTGTCTGTCATTGATCTGAAATGCGTCATAAAAAACGCCACCAGCGTGGAGGCTGTCAATGCCGCGATTTCCAAAGCGGCCGAAAGCGGGGCCTTAAAAAATATTCTTTGCACGACAGACCAGCCCAATGTCTCAATTGACTTCAACCACAACGCGGCCTCATCCACGCTTGCGCTCGACCAGACCAAGGTGATGGATGGAACGCTGGTGCGCGTTCTGTCGTGGTATGACAATGAATGGGGTTTTTCAAACCGCATGAGCGATACGGCTGTCGCAATCGGCAGACTGATCTAAATGCCCGCACACGAAAAAATTCAGATCTATTCAGCGCCTTACAGCATGTTCGGCATGAAGGTCGAAATTGCGGCGCTTGAAAAACATCTCGCCTTCGACATTGAGATGGTTCCGTATTCAAGGGAAAAAGGGTATTTTCCAAAACATCCGGAAGTGCTGCGCATCAATCCCAAGGGCCAAGTTCCTGTCTTGACACATGGCCAGACGGAAATCTTCGATTCAACACAGATTTTTGAATATCTTGAACTGGTTGCACCCACACCAGCGCTGTGGCCTGATGACATTTCAGCGCGCACGCGCGCACGCCAGCTTGAGCACGCATCCGATGAGATTTTTTTTCCTCTGATCATCAAGCTGATGGGCCTTCAAAATGACCTGAACGGCGAAGCCGCCATGTCTGCCCGCAAAGGCGCGCTTGCTTTTTACGATGAATTTGAGGCTGTCCTGCAGGATAAAAGTTTTCTCGCCGGCACTTATTCTTATGCTGACATTGCCTTCTTCATGGCGCAGGTTTTCGCAGAACGGCTCGGCGCGCCAATGACTGCAGCAACACCAAAATTAATGACGTGGCGCGAACACATGCTCGCACGGCCTGCCGTTCACAGCGTCATGCAAACCTTTGTAACAACGCTTCAAAACGACAAGCGTCCTGTTCCTGATTTTCTTGTGAACAGGAACGAGACAACAGCAGACGATGGAATGCGCCATGCCCGATAAATTTAACACTCTGCAGGGCATCAGCCTTGCAGGCAAACGTGTGATCGTGCGCGCCGATCTTAACGTGCCGCTTGAAAATGGCGTTGTCACGGATGCAACGCGCCTCACCCGTTTTGTGCCAACTGTCAAAATGCTGCTCGACAAAGGCGCAAGCGTCATCATCCTTTCGCATTTTGACAGGCCGAAGGGCAAGGTTGTGCCGCAAATGTCGCTGCAACCTGTTGCCAACGAGCTTGGCAAGGCTCTTGGCCGCGGTGTTCAATTTGTCGCAACCGACTGGCGCGATGATGCCGCGAAAGATACAGCCCAACATGCCAAAGCAGGTGATATTTTAGTGATGGAAAACACGCGTTTTCATCCGGGCGAAGAGGCCAATGACGACAGCTTTGCCCGCACGCTTTCCTCGCTCGGAGATGTCTACGTCAATGACGCGTTTTCGTCGGCGCACCGTGCCCATGCGTCAACCGCCGCGATCACCGCTTTTTTGCCCTCTTATATCGGCCCCAGCATGGAAGCGGAGCTTAAAGCGCTTTCAGATGTGCTCGATACGCCGCAGCATCCGGTGCTTGCCATTATCGGCGGCGCGAAAGTGTCGTCCAAACTCGACCTTATTGGCAATCTTATCGGCAAAGTGCAGCGCATCGCCATTGGCGGCGCGATGGCCAACACCTTTCTGGCCGCCGAAGGCCATAATCTTGGAAAAAAATCCTTGGTCGAGCATGACATGTTCGACACGGCGCGCGCCATTTTAAGCAAGGCAAAGAACGCAAATTGCGAACTGATCCTGCCGCTCGATTTTGTCGCGGCGGATGAATTCAAAGCGGGCGCACCGCATGCCGTTTACAATCTCACCACGCTTGATAAAGCGCGCATGATCCTCGACATCGGCCCTGCGACCATCGCGATGATGGAAAAAGCATTAATGGACAGCCGCACTTTGCTGTGGAATGGGCCCTTTGGTGCCTTTGAACATGCACCCTTCGACATCGGCACGACCACGCTTGCAAAAGCGGCCGCGCGTCTGACGCAGGACGGCGCATTGATTTCTGTTGCAGGCGGCGGCGATACCGTGGCCGCGCTCAACAAAGCCGGCGTCGCAGACGATTTCACCTATGTTTCAACTGCAGGCGGCGCTTTTCTCGAATGGCTGGAGGGCAAAACCCTGCCTGGCCTCGCCGCCCTCCACAACAACACAGCAAGGAAAGCCTCATGAACCTCGATGATCTGAATAAAATTGCGGTCGCGCTCACCAAAGACGGCAAAGGCATTTTGGCGGCCGATGAATCAACCGCAACCATTCAAAAACGCTTTGACGACATCAAAGTTGAAAACACTCAAGACAACCGTCGCGATTACCGCGAAATGATGTTCAGCACCAAGGAAGCGATGAGCCAATATATCTCCGGTGTCATTTTATTTGATGAGACCATTCGCCAGAATGCGAAAGACGGAACAAAGCTGACACAGCTGATTGAAAAGGCTGGAGCCATCCCCGGTATTAAAGTCGATGCGGGTGCTAAACCGCTTCCGTTCTGCCCCGGCGAAACCATTACTGAGGGCCTCGACGGACTTGGCCAGCGTCTGGCCGATTATTACAAGCTTGGTGCACGTTTTGCCAAATGGCGCGCGGTGATTGAGATTGGCAATGACAAACCCTCGCACACAGCCATCCATCAAAATGCGCAGGCGCTGGCGCGCTACGCCGCGCTTTGCCAGGAAAACCAGATTGTGCCGATCGTTGAGCCGGAAGTGCTGATGGACGGCGCACATGATATTTCCGCCTGTGAAAAAGTAACCGAGTGGATGCTCAAAGAGGTTTTTCAGGAACTGTATTTCGCTGGCGTCAAGCTTGAAGGTATTGTTTTAAAACCAAACATGGTCATTGCCGGAAAAAAGGCGGCACAACAGGCCAGCATTTCGGACGTTGCCGAGCGAACATTGCGCGTGCTGAAAGCGTGCGTGCCATCCGCCGTTCCCGGTATTGCCTTTTTGTCGGGCGGCCAATCGGATGAGCACGCCACCGCCCATCTCGATGCCATGAACAAAATGGGCGACTTGCCGTGGAACCTCACCTTCTCCTATGGCCGCGCGCTGCAAGCTGCACCGCAAAAGGCATGGGGCGGCAAGGCCGAAAACCTGAAAGCCGGTCAGGCCGCATTTACCCACCGCGCGCGCATGAACTTCCTTGCAGCGCTGGGACAATGGGAAAAAACTGAAGAAAAAGCGGCTGCTTGATGGCCAAAACCTTTGAGCGTCTGCAGCCACGGCTTTATCTCATTACGCCGGATGTCACATCTGGCTTTCATAAAGATGCGTTGGACGCTGTCCTCAAAACCTCTGACATCGCCAGCACATTGTTATGGGCCGATGCACCCGAAACGATCAACCAAACAGTTTCGCGTGAATTGATCGCGCTTGTGCAATCACATGGTTCTGCCGCTTTGCTGCGCGCAGGTTGTGAATTTGACGAGACAAGCGGCGTTGACGGCGTGCATGCCGATATGGGACAGGCGCGCTTGCGCGAAGCACGCGCGCATTATCACGGGCTAATTGTCGGTGCAGGAAACCTGAAGGACACGCACAGCGCGATGGAGGCTGGCGAAGCTGGCGCCGACTATGTGATGTTTGGCGGGCCGCAGCGGCAAACGGAAATTGAACACTTGTTTGACCGCGCCTCGTGGTGGCAAAGCCTGTTCGAGACGCCCTGCGTTGTTTTTGTTGATAGCCTCGACAATGTTTTAGAGGTTGCGCAAGCCGGCGCTGATTTTGTTGCCGTGCGTGAGGCGCTGTGGAGTAGCAGCGACCCCGCACAAATGGCAGCAGAGCTTTCAAAAGCGCTCGCCGCGCTCGCGGTGAACGGGTGAGGAAACGGTTATGCCTGCTCGCATGTCTTGTGTTTTGCGCAAATGCAGACGCAAAATCACCAGCAGCCGCGCCAAAAAAACCTGCGCCTGCCGCTGCAAAGACTGCGCCACTTTCGCCTCTTGATCTGTCGCTCAAAGCCTATCAGGACAAAGATTACCCCAAAGCGCTTGAACTTGCGCGGCCGCTCGCTGCCAGC
This sequence comes from Hyphomicrobiales bacterium, assembly GCA_965247525.1. Taxonomy (GTDB): domain Bacteria; phylum Pseudomonadota; class Alphaproteobacteria; order Rhizobiales; family UBA4765; genus JAZKID01. The sequence goes on along the minus strand of OZ252015.1, from coordinate 1,717,359 downwards.
GGTGACGCAACGGCGATGACGCTTCTGGGTGAACTTTATCTGCAAGGTTTTGGCACTGCCAAAAATGTCAATCTTGCCGCCAAATGGTATGAGCGCGCGGCCAACAAAAACGAAAAATTTGCCAACTTTGCGTTCGCGACAATGCTCTATGAGGGCGAAGGCGTGAAGCGCGACATCAACCGCGCGCAGCTTTATTTCCTCAAAGCGGCCGAACTTGGCCATCCCGGTGCACAGTACAATATGGGGCTGTCACAACTGCAAACCGACCCGCTCAAAGCCGCGCAATGGTTTGAGAAAAGCGCAGCGCAAGAAAACGGCGATGCGGCCTATGCTTTGGCGCAGCTTTTAAACGAGGGAAAAGGCGTTGGCAAAGATGATGTCAAGTCTGTGGGTTACCTCAAGCTTGGTGCTGAAAACGGATCTCGCGATGCCATGACCGAATATGCCATCCATCTTTTTAATGGAACCGGCACTGCCAAAGATGAAAAGCAGGCTGCCATCTGGTTTGAAAAAGCGGCACAGCTTGGCAGCCCGATTGCACAAAACAGGCTTGCAAAGCTTTACTGGAAAGGCCGCGGCGTTGAGGCTGATAAAGTGCGCGCCAGCGCATGGCATATGAAAGCGCGCGCGCAGGGTTTAAACGACGCTGACCTTGACGGCGTTCTTTTCAGTTTGAAACCGGATGAGAAAGCGCAGGCTGACACGCTTGCGCAACCAAACTAATTGTCTTCGGGCGTGGGCTTGATGCCAAAACCGAGACCGCGCGAGTCTTTTATTTTTTGGCGTTGAAGCGCGTCCATTTCTTTGGCGCCCGCTTTCAGTTCGTCATAGCTCAACTTATGGTCGTCTCCGGCATAGCACATCATTTTATCAACGATGCCGACAATGTACGCATTTTTATCAGAAAAAAAATCTTCAACGCTGACGCCAAGAACCTGCCGCGCGGAAAAGGCTTCGTCCTGGTTAATCTGGCCGTCTGATGCGTCAATCCGTTCGCCATTCGCACCGCCAGCATATCTGTCAAAGCTGCGCATAAATGTCGTCAGCTCATCAATGGTGACTAAACGTTCTCTTTGTTTGCCAAACAATACGTCGAGACTCATCATAATTTTTTGCCCGTTCATCTTTTAAATAAAATAAAATACAGTCTTTAAAAAAAAGCGGCTAAAAGCCGCTTTTTTTAATTAGTCGGCGCGTTCACTCAGCAAGTGCGAGATATAACTGCCGGCAGTGATGGTCTCAAACGTCACGCGCTTTCCATCGTCATCTTTGCCAGTTGTTTTTTCAAACCAATTGTCAGCAGGGCGAAATTGCTTGCCGCCCAAACGGTTGGCGACGACATAGCTGTCTTCATCGCTCAGAATTGCATCGTCGGAGCGTGCACGTTCGGATTCGATCTCAACCTGTCTTTGGTTTGCATTCGGATTGGCGTTCTTGAACTTTTCAACGAGATAGTTTGCAATCACGTTGCGAATATCGCTTTCCGATTTTCCACTGACTGTTTGTCCATTGTCCACTGAAGCTGTGTTCAAGCTCTGCACAAATGATTGAGACGCTATAAGTGGGCGACTGGAAAGAAGAGGGCCGATGGCTGACATGTCTTTAATTCCTTCAAAAAATCGTATTTATTCATTGGTTTGATGAATGTCATCATATAATTTCATAGTTAAGGCTGAAGTCAATTTAAAAGTTTGCAACGCACAGTTTTTCGTTGCACTGATAAAACTGATTAGCGAAATCAACACTTTAGCATTATTTTTAAAAGGCTCCCATGCTTCGCTCTGCGATTATGAACGTTATGATCAATGCTATCCGCAAAGGCGCACGGGCGATTGCCCGCGATTTTGGCGAGGTTGAAAACCTGCAGGTGTCGCGCAAAGGGCCCGGTGACTTCGTCACGCTGACTGATCAGAAGGCCGAAAAAATCATTCGCGATGAGCTGGAAACAGCGCGCCCCGGCTATTCTTTTCTGATGGAAGAAAGCGGCGAAGTGATTGGCGATGACACAACCCACCGCTGGCTTCTCGATCCCATCGACGGCACAACCAATTTTCTGCATGGTCTGCCGCATTTTGCGATTTCACTGGCGCTGGAGCGCGAGGGCGAACTTGTCGCCGGCGTTGTCTATAACCCGATCTGGGATGAACTGTTCTGGGCCGAAAAAGGCAAAGGCGCTTTTCTCAATGACAAGCGTTTGCGTGTTGCGGCGCGCCGCGACATGGAAGACTGCGTTATCACGCTTGGCGTGCCGCATCTTGGCCGCGGCGACCAGCAGCGTTACTTACGCGAAATGACGGCATTAATGCCGATTGTTGCAGGCGTGCGGCGCATGGGGTCTGCGGCTCTTGATCTGGCTTATGTCGCGGCCGGGCGCTGCGATGGTTATTATGAGCATGGCCTGTCGCCATGGGATGTGGCCGCCGGAATTTTGCTGGTGCGAGAAGCGGGTGGGTTTGTCACCGACGCACACGGCAAGAAAGATATTTTTTCAACCGGTTCAATTATTGCTGGCAATGAACATGTTCATCCGGCGCTGTTGTCCGTGATTAAAAAAGCCGGATAATGCCCTTTCGTCTGCGACCTTATAATGCGCAGGATTTCGACCCCCTGATGGAATTGTGGGTGCGGACATGGGAGCATACTTATCCGGACATCGATTTTCACGCCCGCCTGCCATGGTGGAAAGAGCGGTGGATCAATGAGCTTATCCCCACAGGCGAGATTACGGTTGCCGTTTATGACAGCGGCGATCCTGTCGGCTTTATCGTTTTGACCCCCGCGACCGGCTATATCGACCAGCTTGTTGTTTCGCCGCTCGTTCAGCGTAGTGGCCTTGGCGCAATGCTTCTTGCCTATGCGGAAAAGCGTGCAGATGAGGTTCTGGCGCTGGATGTGAACCAGAGCAATGAAAAAGCGCTCAAATTCTATCTGGCGCAGGGCTTTACGATTACAGGCACAACGATCAACCAGCGCTCGCAAATGCCGGTTTATCAGCTGAGGCGCGCAAAAACAGCCTGAACATCTTGCTGTTTGCAGCAGAATGGGTTATGCGCAGGGCTTCAAATTTGAACACAACGACCCGAAAGTCAGCAGTCATGAAACAAGACACACATCCCGGCTACCATTTCATCAAAGTCGTCATGACAGATGGTTCGTCGTTTGAGACCCGTTCCACATGGGGCAAAGAGGGCGACACGCTCAACCTCGACATCGATTCAAAAACACACCCTGCCTGGACAGGCGGTGAGCAGAAACTGCGCGGCAACCGTGTGTCGAAGTTCAACGAGAAATTCGCCTTCTTGAAAAAAGAAGCGTAATTTTAAAATTACGATATAAAAAAAAGGCCGCAATATGCGGCCCTTTTTTTGTCTGCAGAAGATTTTTAGTTCGCAGCGCCGAAGCTTGCTTCAAGACGCGCCATCATCGGGTTGACCGGGCTGATGGACGGAATGAGATTGATTTCGTTATTGTAGAGCAGGCTGTCGATGTGCAGCACACGGTCCTGCAGGCGCAGCGAGCGCGCAACCAGATCGCGAAGCGCGAGTGGCAGCTCTTCAACAGCTGGTGTCATATCACCTGCACCAAGCGTGTCGAGCTTGAATTTTCCTTTATCAATGCGGGCCTGTTCTTTTGAAATTTCACCTTCGTTGACCGAGCGGTGAAGAAGAAGCCATGACGCAATCTGCATCAAGCGTGTTGTCAGGCGCATGCTTTCAGTGGCGTAAGCGAGCGTGCCGGCACGTGACAGTTCTTTGCTTTCTGCGCGGCCCTGGCCATCAAGATAGTTGGCCGTTTCTTCGATAAGACCCATTCCGTTTTGGAACAGACCCATAAACATGTTGGATGCAACAAGGCGGTCGCCAAAGGCAACGGTTTCGGCGTCGATGAAAGAAAGATCGTCTTGTTCTGAAATGCTCATAATGTGACTCGCTACCCTATTAATGTGTTGCCGTGCTTTAAGTTAATTGAAGCTTAACGCGGCTTTGGGTTCTTGCCTAGGAAAAGCCCTGAATGTGGTAAATCCATGTGATGAACGCCCAAAGCTGCCGAATGGCGTCTTAAAGAAGTAAAAAAAAAAGCCGCGAAACGCGGCTTTGAAAGTTGAAACAGGGAGGCGTCGGCAAAGTGGTCGAAACCACCAAGAGACAGTTTTAAAGGTAGGCCCAATTCGTTAACGGCGCGTAAAATTTGAAACAAAATTTAGGATATTTTCTGCGCTTTTGTTCAGCTTAAAAAGCTCTCACGTTTTGAAAAATGCGCCAGCCGCTTCTCTCACAGCGCTTTTCTTCAGTTTGGCCTGTTCAAGTCTTGTTATTTCTTCCTGAAGAAGTGTCACTCTTTTTGTGAGCTCCTCTATGGAGAGAGCGTCCAAAACCTGACCCATTTCGTGGGTTGGTGCCTTTTTTGGTGCGTCGTCATCGTTAAATCCCATTGTCTGCCTCATCCTGCCGCATTAACCATAAATCACCCTAAATGCGCGCCCGCATAAAAGAAAGTTCGACGCTGATGAGCCAAATGGACGCTGTTGAAATTACAAAATTTGGTGGCCCCGAAGTGTTGCAAGTGACGCAGCGCGCCATACCTGTGCCGCAGGCCGGCGAAGTGCTCATCAAAGTTGCCGCCGCTGGCATCAACCGCCCCGATGTGTTTCAGCGCATGGGACAATATCCAGCACCCGAGGGCGCCAGCGATCTGCCCGGCCTTGAAGTGTCGGGTGTCGTTGCCGCGCTTGGCGCGGGAAGCAACCGTTTTAAAATTGGCGATAAAGTCTGTGCGCTTTTGAGCGGCGGCGGCTATGCGCAATTTGCCTGCGCGGCTGAAACGCTTTGCCTGCCTGCGCCCGCAAATCTGTCTTTAATCGAAGCGGCCGCATTGCCGGAGACCTGTTTTACCGTCTGTCACAATGTGTTCGAGCGCGGTCAGCTGCAAAAGGGAAACCGTTTTCTGGTGCATGGCGGCACGTCCGGGATCGGCACGACCGCGATCCAGATTGCAAAAGCTGCCGGCGCTTTTGTGGTGACGACAGCGGGAACGGATGAAAAATGCGCGGCCTGCATTCAAATTGGTGCGGACATCGCCATCAACTATCAAAAGCAAGATTTTGTCGCGGAGGTTTTGCAAGCGACCAAGGGCAGCGGCGCGGATGTGATCCTCGACATGGTGGGCGGTGATTATGTGATGCGCAATATTGACTGCGCCGCCCCTGAGGCGCGCCTTGTGCAAATTGCGACGCTGAAAGGCGCAAAAGTTGAAATTGATATGCGTAAGATCATGGGCAAGAGGCTGTCACTGACAGGCTCGACATTGCGGCCGCAAAATCTTGCCACAAAATCAAGCATCGCTATGAGCGTTGAGCAAAACATCTGGCCAATGATTGCAGCAAACATGTTTCGCCCGGTGATCGATCGCGTCTTTTCACTGCAGGATGCCTCTGCCGCGCACGCCCGTATGGAAAGCGGCGCGCATATCGGCAAAATTGTTCTTTCACTAATGAAACTATAAAAGTGCCGTTGGAAAATTATGAATTGACCAACCCGCCTGATTGAAAATATTTAACAAAGTACCATAGGCAATACCTTCAGCATCAGTGTGGATTGGGATAGGTATTTTACCTACGCCTTCTTTCCAAAAATAGTGATGACTTCCGCGTTTCGGAAGCTCAACCCACCCCTGCTTTTGCAATGCAGAAACGAGGAAAGACGGCGTACGGCATTTTTTACGCCATTCCATAAATAATGCTTTTGTTTGCGCTGAGACTTGAATGTGTTCAGAAACATCTTCTGATATTGGAGGATAAGGATTTGTTACAGGCTCAAGATTGAATCGCGATTTTAAAATCGTGGCACTGTCAAAATCATTCCAATCACGCTGCAGCATAGATTTAACATTATCTAGAACGTAGTGCATTTCAAGCGATTTTGAAGTGTCTGCGCTTTCCAGCCGACGAATTGCGGCATCAAGGATATCGCAACGTGCCTGCAGTATTTTTGCGCGACGAGCAAAGTGCGGATCTGAAATAATAAAGTTAAAGTCAGAAGCATGTTTTGATGCGCTCGATTTCAAACGCTCAACTTTATCCATTGCCTCAGAAAAGTATTGAGGCAAATTCTCGATTTTTTTATCAAAAAAAGATTCGAGGCTTTTGACTTGAAGACGGAAAGTTGAGTTACTCGCTTTACGCAGTTCCCTTAATTCATCTGTGTATCGCGCAGGTGATATATGGTTGCCTAAAACCATTTTTTGCAGGCAGTCAATTTTGTCTTCCAACGAGACCAATTCCTGAAGGTAATGTGCAGGATTTTTAATCTGGGCATTCCCGGCCCGGTTGAATTGCCGCGCTGCTTCCATATCTATGATTTGAAGATGATTTTCAGCCAAATCAGATTGCAAGATATTTTTGAGTGAATAGTCGGTAGGCTCGAATAAAATTTTACTTTCATGCAGCAATATTTTCAAAGTTTTTTTTGCATTAAAACTTTTAATTTTACCAGATTTTTCAAGTTGCGTTCGAAGTGCGCTTACGAATTCGTCAATCAAATTAATTTGGCTTTTATGATTATTTAAATCTTGTTGAGTAAAAACGGTTTTCGTCTCGGGCGAACTTGTTAATTTTGACAAGTCCCATTTTTCTATTTCGTTACGAAATTTTTTGGCTTTGCCGATTTGAGTTTCGATATCATCAAGCATGAAGCGCTTTACGATTAACCGATTTGTTGGTTCGTTGCTTGATCTATAATATTCAACAACTTTTAATGGGTTTTCCTGTGCTTTGAAACTCACATCTAAATTAGACAATTCACGCGAGAGAATATCTGGCAAAGAAAACCGCTTTTTTATTAACTGTGTACTATTATTTGAGCGGTTTATTGTTTTTAAAAATTCATTACAGGTATTAGTAACGTCTGCAGTTGAAGAAACAGACGTTATTTCCTCGGCCTTGCTCGCAGAGTCTCGCAAAATGGAGATGATATTTTCAGCTTCAGCAAGAAGAATAGGCTGAGATTCTTTTCCTGTTGATTTTCCAGATTTTATTTTAATTCCTTTTCTTTTTCTCCTTGCCGCTACATTTTGGTAAACCTCTGCTAGGCGAAACTCATCCTTTGTCATTTTGACAATTCTTACACCATTGTCATCAAGATAACCTTCATCAAGAGCTTTTATATAAAGATCGGAGCCAGGATCCAACGCTAAAATATCCTGAGAAATTTTTTTTCGCATTGTTTTTATTTTTTTTGAAGACACCATCATAAGCGTTTGAGCGCCTTCAGGCTTATCAGGGATAATAATTTTTTGTTTTATTTTGGATATTGTATTTAAAATATTGCTGTTTTTATCTTCAAAAACAAATGCTCGAGATTGATGGTCAATATTTAGCAATTGTCGCATTTGCGCGCCATAGCGTTCTGCCCAGCCTTCGTAATCACTCATCAGTTTTTCAGCACGCGGCATTTCCGCACGTAAAAATGGTAATGTGTCTTTTACAAAAGCTGCTATTTTTTTAGATTTTGAGAATACAACACCTGTAATCAAAGCCCCGACGCCGGCAGCAACAAAGTAAGGAAGATCATGCTTTAATCCAGTTTTGAAGAATTTAGATACAGAATCGCTAAAATTATGACCGGATGAATACAGCGGTTTTTCGAAATTTTTTGAGATTGTGGTGTAATGACCAAAAACGTGACCGTAATTATCTTGAAAAGGTTCAGGTTTTCGGAGTTGTCCGTTCACGCCACTAATAATGGGCGATATGTCTATTTTTTTGTCTGCAGCTAATATATTCATCGAACCGGCAATATGATTAAAAATCGTATCTTAAATCGATTGCTCCATAAGACAATGTTTTTTTTGCTCGAAAAAACTCATACCAATCATAAATATTTCCACTTGGCGCTGGCATCAAGCTGGATTATAAGGGATGAAATTCCCTTGTCATCATTTGCCTGATGACCCTGCCAGGCGAGCCCGGCAGGCTTCACAACCTTATGCGGAGCGACACAGATGTCCAATGCCCCTTTGATGCCAAAAGCAACAGCCGTCTGGCTTGTCGACAACACCTCGCTGTCATTCCAGCAGATCGCCGATTTCTGCAAACTGCATCCTTTGGAAGTCCGTGCGATTGCCGACGGCGAAAGTGCGCAAGGCATCAAAGGCATGGACCCGATCAATTCAGGCCAGCTCACACGCGAAGAGATTGCCAAGGGCGAAAAAGACGAAGGCCACAAGCTGGAACTTGCGTTGAGCAAATATTACGTTCCAGAAAAGAAAAAGAAGACCCCGCGCTACACGCCCGTGTCGCGCCGCCAGGACCGCCCGAACGCAATTTTATGGCTCATCCGCAACCATGCCGAGTTGAAAGACGCGCAGATCATGCGCCTCGTCGGCACGACCAAACATACTATCGCGCAAATTCGTGACCGCACGCATTGGAATGCGTCCACCCTCACCCCATCTGATCCCGTGATCCTCGGCCTGTGCTCGCAGCTGGAACTTGATTTTGAAGTGAACCGCGCCAACAAAGGCAAGCCGCGTGCAGACGAAAACCAGACGATTACAACACTGCTGCCTGCCGAAGTCACAACGGCAAAACAGCCTGTGTTTGAAAATCAGGCGCCGAGCATCGACAAGGATGACGAGCAGCCCAACGTCGATCTATCGAAAGTGTTTGAGCGCTTTTCGAAGGCCTGAGTTGGTGGAGCGCTGATAAACCAGCGCTCAAAAATCCGGTTTAATTCAAGCCAGCCGCGTGAAGACCAATGCGGTTGCCTTCGGTATCGCGAATAATCGCGTAATGCCCGCGATCGCCCGGAAGCGGTGTGACGTCCTGCATAATTTCGCCGCCTGCTTTGACAACGCGCCCGACCGCAGATTTCAGCTGACGCCCTGCATTGACGTAAACCATCGTCCCCGCGCCGCCCGGCTTGCAGCCTTCGCCGGAAATAATACAGCCCTTTGCCGAATTGTTGCGCGCAGGAAAAAGCCCCATCTGATAGGGGCCACTGACGTCTTTTTGCATATTGACCTTGAGGACATGTTCATAAAAACCAACCGCGCGGTCAAAGTCGGCGGCAGGTATTTCAAACCAGACCACCATATCGTCTTGCGGTGTGGCGAGTTCTTGCTTCGACATGCACGTGTCCTCCCTCTCAACGCCGATTGTTGTTGTTTTTATCCGGTGGCCCAGCTGCCTTAGCGGCAGGTGAAGCAAAGTGTGACAGGCTTTTCAAATTTGACAAGCCGCAATAGGACAAATGTGATCGAAGCTGAAAAGCTGATATTTTACAGTGCTGTTTTCACTTCATCGCCCGGTTCAACGTCAAAGCTGACACCCTGCGCCAATGGCAATGTCTTTCCGTAATTGACGGTGTTGGTGGCACGGCGCATATAAGCGCGCCATGAATCAGAACCTGCTTCGCGGCCGCCGCCCGTTTCCTTTTCACCGCCAAATGCACCGCCGATTTCGGCGCCCGATGGCCCGATGTTCACATTGGCAATGCCGCAATCGGAGCCCATGACCGAGACGAACAGTTCGGCCTCGCGCATGTCGAGCGTAAAGATCGACGATGACAGTCCGGCCGAAACGGAGTTCTGCAGCGCAATGGCATCATCAAGTTGTGTGTAGCGCATTACATAAAGAATGGGCGCGAATGTTTCATGCATGACAGGCCCGTCATGTTTGTCCATTTCCACAAGTGCGGGCGAGACATAATACGCTTGCCCACCTGCTTGCGTGTTGGCACGTGCACCGCCGATAATTTTACCGCCCAGCGCTTTTGCATCCGACAAAGCCGTCTGCATCATCTGAAACGCTTGCGCGTCGATCAATGGCCCGATCAAAACGCCCTGCTCGCGCGGGTCGCCAATTTTGACACCTGCATAAACCTTTTTCAGTTTTGCAACGAAGCCATCGTAAACGCTGTCATGAATAAAAAGCCGGCGCAGCGTCGTGCAGCGCTGCCCCGCCGTTCCCATCGCCGCGAACGCAACACCGCGCAAGGCAAGATCAAGATCAGCAGAGGGCGTAATGATCGCGGCATTGTTGCCGCCAAGCTCCAGCAAGGAGCGGGCAAATCGCGCCGCGCAGGCCGGGCCGACCTTGCGCCCCATTGCGGTTGAGCCTGTCGCGGACACCAGCGGCACGCGTTTGTCATTGACCAATGCCTCGCCAATCTCCGGCCCGCCGACAACCAGCACACTTAAATTTTTCGGTGCATCACTGCCAAACCGGTTTGCCGCACGTTCAAAGATAGCTTGCACGGCAAGCGCCGTGAGAGGGGTTTTTTCCGACGGTTTCCAGACCACGGAATTGCCGCAGACAAAGGCAAGCGCCGCGTTCCAGCTCCACACTGCCACCGGAAAATTAAACGCGGAAATGACACCAATCACACCAAGCGGGTGCCATGTTTCCATCATGCGATGGTCAGGGCGTTCGGTTGCAATTGTCAGCCCGTAAATCTGCCGTGACAGGCCGACAGCATAATCGCAGATATCGATCATTTCCTGCACTTCGCCCAGACCTTCCGACAAGACTTTGCCGGCCTCAATTGTCACCAATTCGCCAAGAGCGTGCTTGTGGGTGCGCAATTCTTCGCCCAGCAGGCGCACCAGTTCGCCGCGGCGCGGCGCCGGGATTTTGCGCCATTCCAAAAACGCGTCATGCGCGCGGCCTATGGCTTTGACGGTCTCATCTGCCGATTGTGTCTGAACCGCGCAGATGCTGTCGCCGGTAATCGGCGAGCGGGCATTGAGCCCTGCCCCTTTGCCGCTGTGAAAGGCGGCATCACTGACCCCAAGCTGTTTCAGCAGCGCCAGTGTCTGCTCGGGCAGCGAATGGGATGACGTGGTGCGGGCGGCGCTTTGTGCAGGCATGGACAGCTCCTGAGTTGGGGTGTGATGTCAGCTCTAGCAAAGCCTTGGCCGTGAAGGAATAAGAAAAGCTCCCATGCGAAACATGGGAGCTTGAAAAATCAGGCCGGAATGAGCCTTTTCAAATTAGGAAGCCAGCTGCTGCGGCAGCGCAGAGACGTCCATGGCCATGCGGGCAATCTCTTCTTTCAAACGAAGCTTGCGCCTTTTCAGCGCCGCGACTTGCAGGGCATCGACGCCGGGATGGGTCTGTGCCGCGACGATTTCGCCGTCGATTGCTTCATGTTTTTTCTTCAGCTCGTTAAGATGCGCTTGCAATGCCATAAGTGAAGTCTCCTTGACTTTGATTGTGTGTTCGCACCGCGCAGGCTAGGAGCGACCGGGCAATGTGTCGAGGCAAAAAACATGCTGCATTGCGTCATTGAGTGAAAACGCAATGATTGAAAGGGTTTGACTTCCAAGACGCGACAGACTAAAAACAGGTCTAACGATGGGGCTTAAAGCCCCTTTTCTCTTTTGGCAGGTGTGTTATGAAAATTCGTAACTCTTTGAAATCACTTCGCAATCGCCACCGCGACAACCGTCTTGTCCGTCGCAAGGGCCGCGTTTACGTCATCAATAAGAAAAATCCACGCTTTAAAGCCCGTCAGGGGTAAGCCACGTCTTGCGAATTGACCGGTGGATCAATTCGAGTGGCGAACGCGCCGAGCATAATGCGAGGCGCTAGCTTTTTAGGCGTAAACGCCTCCGGTGTCATCATGAGAGGCTGGAAGCTTCATTTTGCGACCGCTTCAAGTTTTATGCGACAAGCAGGAAACTGCACTTTATAAAAACTTAAAACCCAACCGCCCTAGTGGGTGGTTTTTTGTTGGCTTTTTCTTTGCGCGTTGCCTGATACATTCAAGGGCATGCGCAGATTCGTTTTATCAGCTTTGCTTTGTATCGGCTTTTTGTCTGCGGGTCATGCTGAAGGGGCGGATGCAGCGAAAGACAAACCTGCCGCCATTCCGCAAACCACGCGAAACGATATCGTCGCCGACAGCCAGGTGCGCGAGGCTGCGCTGAAAGAACTCTACGCCCGTTTGAAACGCACATCAAAAGACGATGCGCCGCGCGTGCAGGCCACGATCAATGTCCTGCTTGCCAAAACCGGCAATGCCGCAGCTGATGTGTTTCTCGAATGGGCGGATGAAAGTGTCGCGGCTGGAAACAATGCGCAGGCACTGGATTATCTCGACGGCGCGATTTTGCTGACACCCAATGCACCGGAACCCTACCACAAACGCGCAACGGTGCTGTATGCGCAGACCTTGCATGCGGCAGCGCTTGCTGATTTAGAGCGCACGCTGGTGCTGGAGCCGCGCCACACCGGCGCGCTGATGGGTCTTGGCGCGCTGTTGTCAGATCTCGGCGAAGATAAAAAAGCGCTTTTGGCCTTGCGAAAAGCGCTGGAGCTCAACCCAAATCTTGAAGACGCCCAAAAGCTGGAGGCAACGCTTTCTAAAAAGATCGAGGGCGAAGGGATTTAACCGCACCTACACATATTTAAAAACATCATATATCTTTTTTTTCTCTTTCCATATGCCGTAAAGATTATTCGGTCCCAGCCACGCATTTACATCAAGATCTCCAAAGATTGCGCTGGCAGCGTTTTGTAATTTCGGCGGGGCTTCATCAAGTAGACAGCTATGCAATTCAAAAGGTTTATCCGCAAAGCGAGGAGGGACTATAAATATTTGCTTGCTGTCTAAAGACCCAACAACCTTAAGTTTGTCTTGCGCAATTTTGGATGCGTTCTGAATTTGCTCTAAAGAATCTAACTTTAGCAGGCGTTGATTATTTGGGTCGGCAACTTGCCGCAAAATTTCTTTACGCAAAATAAGCGACCGTTCTAATGATGGCAGACTTTCGCCTTGCTCGGTGATGACATCAAGAACAGGTTTATGCACTTTCAAAATACGCTGTAACTCGATAATTCCATTCGCCTGCCCTGCTGGATCATTAATAAAGCCAGATAAGTTTCCATACGTGTTTTTGTAATATTTTTCGCGTTCAGTTGTAACAAATGCTTCAAGCTCATTGTTATATTTGGCAAAGTCATCGTGCTTGTTTTCAAAAAACTCGAAAAACTTTTTAAAATAAATATTAACTTCGCCTACGCGTAAAGATTTTTGAGTTTTTTGAACTTCCTGCGCAGCGACAATAGGCTTTGAATTACGTTTTTTTAAAAGTAATATTTTCTCTGCGGATGGTTCTGCCGTGTCATGTAGCGCTTTTAATTCTTTTGAGTAACCGCTTGTGATATTTTCAACTTTGAAGCCGAACGGGTCGGAAATAAAGTTGCGTAAAGACTGGATTTTTTGTGCCACGAAACCTGCGGCTGGTGCTTCCACTGCTTCAGATAAAGACACAACATTGCGCCATTTTTTGAGACCCAATTTCAATCCGACCCCGGCAACTATCAACGCTGCGGCGCCCCAACCAAGAGTTTGCCAAGAAGGAAGTTTAACAGACGATGCAAATGTTATGGTCGATGTAGGTGTTTGCACGCTGGCATTTTGAAATTGTGATTTTTGCAAAATTGCAGAGTGAAAGGGAGATGAAATACTCACTTTTTGCTTAAAAAAATTGTTGTCGATTTTGAAGTTCATGGTGAAAATCCAATAAAATTTTATCTAATTTCGCAAGGTTTGCATAAATTTATTTATGAAACAAGGTCTTTTCAAATCTGAAAGTTATCACGCCAGCGCTTCCGCTTTTGTTTTTGAACCCGTTTCGCCAACCCAGGCAATGCGCAGCATATTTGTCGTGCCCGGCGAGCCAAGCGGCACGCCGGCAATGACGATAATGCGCTCGCCGAGGCGCGCGAATTTTTCCTTGAAGGCCATGCGGCAGGCATGATCGACCATATCGTCAAGGTTGGCCGGCTCGGGTCCAAAAATGCAGTGAACATCCCAGCACAGCGCAAGACGGCGCGCGGTTTCCAGCGATGGTGTGAACGCGATCACTGGGCGATTGGGGCGCTCGCGCGCAACACGCAGCGCGGTCGAACCCGATGCCGTATAACAGACGATGGCCGCAAGTTTGAGATGTTCTGCAATCGAGCGCGCCGCTTCGGCGATCGTGTCAGATCCGGTGCTTTCCGGCGGCGTGCGCTGGGCAGCGATAATGGTGCGGTAATTGGCGTCTTTTTCCACCTCCTGCGCGATACGGTCCATGGTCGCGATCGCCTCAATCGGATATTGGCCGGCAGCGCTTTCGGCCGACAGCATCACAGCGTCTGCGCCTTCAAACACCGCATTGGCAACGTCGGAGACTTCGGCGCGGGTCGGCGACGGCGCACTGATCATGCTCTCCAGCATTTGTGTCGCGACAATCACAGGCTTGCCAAGGCGGCGCGCTGCGCGCGTCAGGCGTTTTTGCACGACCGGAACCTGTTCCAGCGGCAGTTCCACGCCAAGATCACCGCGCGCAACCATGATTGCGTCCGACACATCCAGAATTTTTTCGATATGGTCGAGCGCTGCAGGTTTTTCGATTTTCGCCAATACCAGCGCGCGGCCCGCCGCGATCTCTTTCACATGCGTGATGTCATCGGCCTGCTGCACGAAAGACAGCGCGATCCAATCCACCTGCGCATCAAGAGCGGCCAGAAGGTCGCCATGGTCTTTGTCAGACAAGGCGCTGATCGGCAGCACGCTGTCAGGGATCGACACGCCTTTCCGGCTTGTCAGCGCGCCCTTGTTTTCAACGCGTGCCGTAAATTTCGTAGGGCTGACCTCAACGGCCGTTAAACGCAGCTTTCCGTCATCAAGAAGAAGCCGGTGGCTGGGCGCAAGACCTGCAAAAATCTCGGGGTGCGGCAGCGGAATGGTGCCGCCAGCCCCATCCGGTGTGAAAACAATGATATCTCCTGTTTCAAGCGCGAGCGGGGTTTCCAATTTGCCGATGCGTAGCTTGGGGCCTTGAAGATCGGCAAGAATAGCAATCGGATGCCCGCGCGAGTGCTCGACCTCGCGAATTTTAGACACCAGCGCGCGCATGGCGTCATGGCTGGTATGGCTCATATTGATGCGGAACACATCGGCGCCCGCATCAAACAGCTTGCCGATCATTTCAACCGTGTCGGACGCAGGCCCAAGGGTCGCAACAATTTTGGTGGCGCGCTGGCGTCTCATCGGGCTTTTCCTGTACGGCCTGTTTCATCGATATAAACGACCCAGGTCGGCAACTCTCCGGTGTCAATTTCAAAAAATTTGTTCGACTGAAATCCGCGTTTTTCGCAATCTTTCACGCCGTAAATTGTGAATTTTTTGTCTTGCGTACACATCATCAGGCGGCCGCCCCATTCGTCGCCGCGCGCTGAATCGACCGCATAAATATAATAGAACTTGGCGCGCAGATTGCCCTCCTGCAGCGCTTCGCATGCGCCGGGGGTCACGTTCCACCAGCCTTCCGTTACCCAGCCTTTTTCGCCCTTGTAACCAAAGGCGGCGCTGATGCGGCTTGATGTTTTGTTGCAGATACGTAAATCCGCATGCGCGCATGCAGGGGCAATGATCAATGCAAAAAGACCGATAAAAAGCGTGGGCAGGAATTTCAAAGCACAACCTTCAGTTTCATTGCTTATCGCCAAAACATGCGCCCCGATCAAGGCGGAAATCAGGGCTCACGCATGTAAAGTGAAATTGAGAATATTATGCCGGTGCTGTTGACAGCGGGGATGCGCCGCAGGGTCTGCTTGACCATTCACGGGCTGCAGCCCATTGAGATGTCCTTGCCGCTTCAGGAGTTTTTTTAATGCTCGACAAACCCGCCATTGCCCGTGACCAGCTTCGCACCGTTGTGGAGCGCATTGAACGCCTTGAAGAGGAAAAAGCGACCATTGCGGGCGATATTCGCGAGGTTTATGGCGAAGCAAAATCCAATGGTTTTGACGTCAAGGCGCTTCGCAAAATCGTGGCACTGCGCAAGAAGGATCTCGCCCAGCGTCAGGAAGAAGATGCGATTCTAGAAACCTATATGAGCGCGCTTGGAATGCTGGTCAGCGCACCAACCTATGACGAGGCGGCAGAGTAGCTTTTTAAAGCTGCGCTGTTTTTATAAATTTTTTGGCCAACGCCTGCTTCATAACGCCGCGCAGAACAAATTGCTCAGGGCGAAACATCGGCGCATCCATAAACTGCGCCGCCAATTGAAGGCGCGGCGGCGTCAGCACGGTTTTTGGTTTTATGTTCAGCGCCGCTTGAATGTTGTAATGCGGCGCTGTCATTTTGATGACGGGCATTTTCGCATTGCGTGACATGGTGTTGAGCGGCATCGACACTGCCGGTCTTAAACTTGCAACCAGTTGCGGCGCTTCCACAGAGGCAACGATAAGCTCGGGCGTCAGCAAAACCGGTCGCGCCTGCGGCAGCGGAGCTGCGATGAGTTGCGTTGCAACGGGCGCCAATGCGGCAACCCGCAGCGGCTCAGGCGCCAAACGTGACGTGTCTTTGGGCTCCGGCAGAGCTGCGATCACGGGGCCAAGCTGTGCTGACAGCGATGGCGCATTGTCTTTTACAACAGGTTGGGCAGGATGCGGCGGCACTTGAATTTGTGGCTGCAATTGCGGCTCTTGAACACGCTGTCTTAACAGGCCGCGCGGCTCGGCAGAGGCCACAGCGTAATCATTGCTGCGACCATTCTTGCCATCACGGCCATAGCGCGCCAGCGCAATCTGATAGCCGCGCAAAGGCGGCCCGTCTGAGGGAAGGTGCAAGGTTTCGCCGTCGGGAAAAAGGCTGGCCAGCTGCTGCGTCGTCATGCGCGGCCAGGCGCGCACATTGGCCACATCGAGATGCACAAAATTAGAGGCGCGGTAATAGCCGACACCGCCGCGCTGTTTTAAAAAACCCATTTCGCGCAGGCGCTCGGTTGAAATTCCGGGAATGGAAATGTCCATGGCACGGCCATGCGTGTGCTGGCTGTGCTCGGCCACGCCGCTCATAATCGAGCGTCCGCGCAGCATTTCATTGGTGATTTCATCGCGATAGCCGCAGATGATGTGGATCGGCGCACTGGCGCCAAGGTCACGGTAAACCTCCCAGACCAGATCCAGAAGCTCAGGGTCCATCGGGATTGATTTGTTTTTGCGCCAGTCACGTAAAAACCAGTTCAGCTTTTCAAGCGCATCAGCATCATAACGGCCATCGACTTTGTAGGTGATCGAGATGCGCTCGCCCGTGTGATTGTGATACATGTTGAGGGCGCGCGTATCGCCATTGGCACGCGCATTTTGCAAGGCCTGCGGAAAAAACATCAGCGCCAGAAACGATAGCGCGGCAAGGCCGTGGCCTAACCACCGCCATGTTGACGCCTGCGCCCGTTTCAAAATGATCAAGATCATACCCACCACTATAGATTAGCTGCGCCGGGTGAGCATAAGGTTAACAAAGGGCAAAGAAAATGGCGGGCAAAGCCCGTCACTCAAACGTGAACGCGTCAGCTGAGGCCCAGAAGCGACTTCATTCGCCGGTCAACACCATAAATATCGGCGCGGTGCTGTAAAATCCCGTCATCATCGGCATAGGCCGTGAAATAGACGATATGAACCGGAACCGGTGTTTTCAGGTTCATGTAGCGCTCTTCGCCGCCGTAAAGCTTTTGAATGCTTTTGGCGCTCATGCCCTTTTCCTGCGCCAGTAGCGCATTGGCAAATTTCATCGGCTCGCCGACACGCACGCAGCCATGGCTGAAGGCGCGCACGCTGCGCTCAAAATAGCCTTTGGCGGGCGTGTCATGCAGATAGACGTTGTGGTCGTTCGGGAACATGAATTTAACACGGCCCAGTGCATTGCGCTCTGACGGCGGCTGGCGAAAACGCAGCTTGCCGTGCTTGTCCTGCGTCACCTCGTAGCCACGGCGGTAAAACTCTTCTGGATTGCGCTGCAGCATCGGCATCATTTCATTGTCGACGATTGACTGCGGCACATTCCAAGATGGGTTGACGACGATATACTGAATGGCATTGGAAAAAATCGGTGTTGGCGTGTCAGCTTTGCCAACCACAACGCGGCCTTCATAAATCTGCTTGCCGCTGCGGTTTACCCGCACCAGAAATTCGGGAATGTTGACCATCACATTCATCTGGCCAAGATCGCGTGGCAACCAGCGCCATTTTTCCATATTGATGACGAGGTCATCAACCTGCACCCTGCCCTTTGACGGCTTGGTATTGGCCTGCCTGTTCAATGCCGCAAGTGTCAGACGGTTGAGTTTTCCCGTCGGCTTTAAATCATTTTCTTTTTGAAACGAGCGAATGGCCGCGCCAAGTTCGGCGTCCATCACGGTTTTGCCCGTGTCACTTGCGCTCAAGGCAAAACGGGTGCGCAGGATGGGCACGCGCTCATCGCTCATGCCTTCTGCCAGAACAGGCCCCGATGGGATAACGGGTTTTGCATTTGCATTGGCAAGCGAGGCGTTTTCGCCGTCAAGTGCCTGGGCCAGAGCGGTGCGCAGCGCCTGATAGCCGGTGTGCTGCGGCTCGTAACCCGCAATCACTTGCGCGGCCTCTTTTCCGGCTGCAAAATCTTCAAGAATTTTACGGGCGCTGGCCGGTGTTCTTTTTTCTGACAGAAGACGCAAGGACGACGGATCAATGCGGCCTGTCGACAGATGGCGGACAAAGCTGACGCAGGATTTTGAAAGCTCGTATTCGGCCAGCGCCTGCGCCTTGCTGTCGCTGGTTGCCGGATTGGCTTTTGAAAATGCCGGTTTGATATAATCTTCCGCGATCAGCCCATCATAGCGGGCATTGGACAGGCGGGCGATGACATCTTCGGCCTTTTCGTTGAAACGGCCGCCCTCGGTCCAGACATATTTGTAATTTGAGGCTGCGTAATAGGCGTTCAGCTCACGGCCCAATGCGCTTTTGTCGGCGTCCAGAAGGTCGCGAAGCGCTTTGCCTTCGCCCTGCAACGGCATAGCGAACTGGTGGTTCAGCTCTGTGCCGGGGCGGACATCAAGCGGCCTGTCGACCATGTAAGCAAAAGCGGGGGCGGCCTGGGCCAGGCAAAAACCGGCAATGAGAGCTGCAAGCTGTGTGCGCATAAGATCCATCTCGATACAACTCGAATTTTTACCCGTAAGCTCTTAAATAACGGATAAGCACACAAGCGAATCATCATGGCAGGGTTTGCCATCTTCGACCTGATGTTAAACCTGCTTCACAACGCGCCCGCAAGGAATTTATGACCCAGCCCGCCAATGCCTCATCAAGTGTGACTGCAAAGTCGCTGCCAGAATGGAACCTGTCCGATCTTTATCCCGGTATGGATGATCCGGCCGTTATCGCTGACAAGGCCGCACTGGAGGCGCAGGCCAAAGCGTTTTCGGCAAGCTATAAAGGCCGCTTGTCCGAGCATGCGGCAAATAAGCCTGCCAAATTAGCGCAAGGGGTCAAAACCTTCGAGGCCATTCAGGACAAGCTCGGGCGGTTGATGGCGTTCGCCTATCTCAATTATGCAGGAAATACGGTCGATCCGGGCCGTGCAAAATTTTACGGCGACATGCAGGGTTTTGTTACCACTATTGCCACCGATCTTCTGTTCTTTGAGCTGGAGCTGAACCGCGTCGATGACAGCGTGCTTGAAAAAGCGCTGCGTGCTGACAAAGACCTATCGCATTACGCGCCGTGGTTCAGCGATCTGCGCCTTGAAAAACCGCACCAGCTTGATGACAAGTTAGAGCAGCTGTTTCTTGAAAAATCGGTCACCGGCAGCGCGGCATGGAACCGGCTGTTTGATGAGACGATGGCGTCGCTCCGCTTTGAAGTGGATGGCGAGAAGCTCGGGCTGGAAGCGGTGCTCAACCTGCTTCTCGATAAAACAGAGGCCAAACGCCGCGCCGGTTTTGAGGCGCTTTCTGTTGTGTTCAAACAGGAATTGCGGATTTTTACACTCATCACCAACACGCTGGCCAAAGACAAAGACATTTCAAACCAGTGGCGCAATTTTACAGATATTGCCGACAGCCGCCATCTGGCCAACCGCGTCGAGCGCGAGGTTGTCGATGCGCTTGTGGCCACCGTGCGCGATTACTATCCGCGCCTGTCCCACCGCTATTATGCACTGAAAGCAAAATGGTTCGGCAAAGACCAGCTGCAAAGCTGGGACCGGAACGCACCATTGCCGACCGTCGATCTCAAAGAATTTGCCTGGGACGATGCGCGCGATACGGTTCTGAAATCCTTTGGCGGGTTTGCGCCTGAAATGGCTGATATCGCCAAGCGCTTTTTCGATGGCGGCTGGATTGATGCGCCTGTGCGGACAGGCAAAGCGCCCGGCGCATTTGCCCACCCCACCGTGCCATCTGCCCATCCTTATGTTTTGCTCAACTATCAAGGCAAGCCACGCGATGTGATGACGCTGGCGCATGAACTTGGCCACGGTGTCCACCAGATACTGGCGGCGGGCAATGGCGCGCTGATGGCGCCGACGCCGCTCACACTTGCCGAAACCGCCTCGGTTTTTGGTGAAATGCTGACCTTCCGCACGCTTCTTGCCACCACAACCGACAAAACCCAGCGCAAAGCCATGCTGGCCTCAAAAGTCGAAGACATGATCAATACGGTCGTGCGCCAGATCGCGTTTTACACGTTCGAGCGCAAAGTGCATGAAGCGCGCAAGCTTGGTGAGCTGACCGGAGAGCAGCTTGGGCAAATCTGGTTGAGCGTGCAGAGCGAGAGCCTCGGGCCTGCTGTCAACATTGCCGAAGGCTATGAAAATTTCTGGGTTTATATCCCGCATTTCATCCATTCGCCGTTTTATGTTTACGCCTATGCGTTTGGCGACTGTCTGGTAAATTCGCTTTATGCGCTGTATGAAAAATCACACCCTGATTTTGTTGCGAAATATTTTGCCCTTCTTAGCGCCGGTGGCTCAAAACATTATTCAGAACTGCTCGCGCCGTTTGGCCTCGACCCAAAACGCGGCGATTTCTGGAAGCTTGGCCTTGAGCTCCTCGACAGCATGATTACAGAGCTCGAAGGCATGTAATTCGCCATTGCTCCTCAAGCCGGCATTTGCCATAATCACCACCAGACACGGGGACAAAATCATGGCCGACGAAATTGCTTACGAACCAACAACCGCCGGAACCAATGCGATGGATTACAAAGCGCATGTGGCCACTTATGACGGATTTCTGACACTGGCGAAATGGGGATCGGGCGCTGTTATTGTTCTGCTGGTCCTGATGGCGTTCTTTCTCGTCTGATGGCAGACACCCCGCTCCTCGTTGCCTGCCTTCGTGAACAGGCGCCAGAGCAGCGCGTTGCCCTCACACCCGACACCACAAAACGCTTTGTTGCATTGGGCGCGGCTGTCGCGCTTGAAAAAGGCGCGGGTGTCTCTGCAGGCTTTCCCGACAATGCGTATATTGCTGCAGGCGCGCGTATCGCGCTGCGCTCCGAGCTTCTCGGCACGGCCGATCTGTTTGTGCAGGTGGCGCGCCCTGCAGGCGACGACATCAAGTTGATGAAGAAAAATGCGGTTCTGCTTGCCGTGCTTGATCCTTTTGGCAATGAAAAAACCTTGGATTTTATTGCCCTTTCAGGCATTTCCGCTTTCGCCATGGACATGATGCCGCGCATCACCCGCGCGCAGAATATGGATGTTCTGTCATCACAGGCCAATCTTGCGGGCTACCGCGCTGTCATTGAAGCCTCCGCCGCTTTTGGCCGCGCCTTCCCGATGATGATGACGGCGGCAGGCACTGTACCGGCTGCAAAAGTGTTTGTCATGGGTGCTGGCGTCGCCGGACTGCAGGCGATTGCCACTGCCCGCCGGCTTGGCGCCGTTGTCACCGCGACCGATGTGCGCGCCGCGGCCAAAGAACAGGTTGCCTCGCTTGGCGCAAAATTCATCGCCGTTGAAAATGACGAGTTCAAGGCCGCCGAAACCGCGACAGGCTACGCCAAGCCGATGTCGGAAGCCTATCAGGCATTGCAGGCCGAACTTGTCACCGCCCACATCGCCAAGCAGGATGTCGTCATCACGACAGCGCTAATCCCCGGCCGCGCCGCGCCGCTTCTTGTTAGCAAGGGAATGGTCGAGGCGATGCAGCCGGGTGCCATCATTGTCGATCTAGCGGTTGAACGCGGCGGCAATGTCGCAGGCGCGAAAGCGTCAGAGACAATCGACGTCAACGGCGTCAAGATTATCGGGCTTGGCAATGGCGCGGGCGCACTGGCACAGACCGCCTCCCTGCTTTACGCGCGCAATCTTTTCAACTTTGCCGAAACACTGATCGACAAAGACAGCAAAGCGCTGAAGCCTGACATGGAAGATGAACTGGTAAAGGCCACGCTGCTGACGTACCAAGGCAAAATCGTGCATTCGCAGTTTACAGCAAAGGTCAAATCCGCATGACGCAATCGCTTGTTGGAAATGAGCTGGTCGAAAACGCCCGCGCGGCGCTGCAAGATGCGTCTCGTGCTCTCAGCGAGGCCCTTCATTCGCTCGACCATTATTCAGAAACGGTCGGCATCGCC
The DNA here is from genome assembly GCA_965247525.1 of Hyphomicrobiales bacterium. Taxonomy (GTDB): domain Bacteria; phylum Pseudomonadota; class Alphaproteobacteria; order Rhizobiales; family UBA4765; genus JAZKID01. The sequence goes on along the minus strand of OZ252015.1, from coordinate 1,694,963 downwards.
GCAAGCAGTGCAACCGGCGGCGCAATCGACCCGTTCGTGTTTCGCCTGTCCATTTTCGTGCTGGCCATTTTTGTCGGCTATTATGTTGTCTGGCAGGTCACACCCGCGCTGCATACACCGCTGATGTCCGTCACCAATGCCATCTCCTCCGTGATTATTGTCGGCGCTCTGCTGGCGGCTGGCGTTGACACATTCTCATCGACCGATCCGGGCGCAAAAAGCGCGCAAGTGTTCGGCTTCTTTGCACTTTTGCTGGCCGCCATCAACATTGCGGGCGGTTTTCTTGTCACCCAGCGCATGCTGGCGATGTATCGGAAGAACAAGTGAGGACATAAAATGAAATTTTTAAGATATTTTCTAATTGTAGTATCAGGATGTGCAGTTTTATTTTGCCTCTATGGGGTTCTTAACCGCTCACCCTATCAGGATGATGGTTATGCACTTACGATTATTGGATTCTTATGTATTTTTAATTTTATATATTTATTAGATACTAAAATTCCTGAAATTTTCAATTTTAGAATATTTAAATTACTTAAACTATGGATTGAAACCAAAGAGGCAGAATTGCAAAAAAGACTAGACAGTACAAAATGAGCGCCACTATCGCGGCCCTGTTTTATCTTGCCTCGGGTGTTCTGTTTATTCTGGCGCTGCGCGGCCTGTCGCATCCTGTCACCGCCCAGCGCGGCAACCAGTTTGGCATGGCCGGAATGGCGCTGGCCATTTTCACAACCCTGGTTTTGCAGCCGCCCGGCACGGCGCGCGGCTATGTGCTGATCGCGCTGGCATTGATTATCGGCGGCGGTATTGGTGCGGTGATTGCGCGGCGTGTGGCAATGACAGCAATGCCGCAACTGGTGGCAGCATTTCATTCGCTCGTCGGCCTTTCGGCGATTCTGGTGGCCGCCGCCGCATTGTATGCGCCGCAGGCCATGGGCATTGGCGTCACGGGTGCGATCCATTCATCCAGCTTGGCTGAAATGGCGCTTGGCGTTTCAATTGGCGCCATTACTTTTTCCGGCAGCGTCATCGCCTTTCTGAAACTCAACGGCACGATGGGCGGCGCGCCGCTGATGCTGCCGCAGCGCCATAAGATCTCACTGGGCTTTGCCATTTTGCTGGTGCTTTTGATCGCGCTGTTCATGCGCACCGAAGCACATGCCGTGTTCTGGCTGATCGTGCTTGTCTCGCTCGCGCTTGGCGCACTTCTTATCGTGCCGATTGGCGGCGCCGACATGCCGGTCGTCGTGTCGATGCTCAACTCCTATTCCGGATGGGCGGCGGCGGGCATTGGTTTCACGCTTGGCAACACGGCGCTTATTATCACAGGCGCACTTGTTGGCTCGTCGGGTGCCATTCTGTCCTACATCATGTGCAAAGGCATGAACCGTTCCATTCTCTCGGTGATTATCGGCGGGTTTGGCGGGGACAGCGCCAGCGCCGGCGAAGGCCATGTCGAGCAGCGCCCCGTCAAGCGCGGCTCGGCGGAAGACGCGGCCTTCATTATGAAGAACGCTTCAAAGGTCATCATCGTGCCGGGTTATGGCATGGCAGTGGCGCAAGCGCAGCATGCTTTGCGCGAGATGGCCGACACGCTGAAAAAAGAAGGCGTCGAAGTCAAATACGCCATTCACCCCGTCGCAGGCCGCATGCCCGGACATATGAACGTGCTGCTGGCCGAGGCCAATGTGCCTTATGATGACGTGTTCGAGCTTGAAGATATCAACAATGAATTTGCGCAGGCCGATGTGGCCTATGTCATCGGCGCCAATGATGTCACCAACCCCGCCGCCAAGACCGATCCCAAATCGCCGATCTTCGGCATGCCGGTGCTTGATGTGGAAAAAGCCAAAACTGTCATCTTCGTCAAGCGCAGCATGGGGGCTGGTTATGCGGGCGTCGAGAACGAGCTGTTTTTCAAAGACAATACGATGATGCTGTTCGGTGACGCTAAAAAGGTAACTGAAGGTATCATCAAGGCGCTTTAGGCCATTTTGGCTTGTTTTACCGATGTGCCAATTTGCAAAAGCAATTCAAGAGCAAATAACAATTAAATTTATGAGCTTTAATTGCTTTTACAACCGCTGTCTCGTGTACATGGCGCTGAGAGGAAAGACGCTATGCCTGTTAAAATTTGGCTGAATGTTGAAGGCTCTTCAAGTTTTGCACCTACACCCGCTTGAACTGTCGAATTGCTTTTTGGTGTATTCTCAACTTGGCGCTTCTGCACAGGCACAGACTGATCTGAGCTGATTTTTCTGTGGTGACGTGTTTTATCAATAATTGAAGACATAAAAAAATCCTTGAATATACAAACCAAATTAAACATGGGTTTGCCGTCACTGTCAAAACAATCAAATTGTATTAAATTGGAGTCTACCGCTTGCTAAACAGCCCGCCGCCGAAACTGCCGCCACCGCCCAGGCGCGAGGCGCCGTCACGGGCAATCCGGTTCGATCCATCCAGATTCTGCGCTTCGGCATAGGCTTTCGCAGCCTCTTCTTTATTGCCTGATTTTTCCAAGGCAAGGCCACGCTGTGCCCAGCCGTCAGCATTTTGCGGATTGATTTTAACGACCTCGCCAAAATCTTCCGCCGCACGCTTGTTGTCGCCGGCAGCAAGCCGCGACAATCCCCGTGAATAATAACTTTCCTGCACATTCGGGTTGAGGCCGATGGCTGTCGTGAAATCATCCATCGCAAAATCGTTCATGCCGCGGGTCTGGTAGATCAGGCCGCGATTGTAATAGGCCTGCGCATCATCCGATTTGATTTTGATGGCGCGTTCAAAGTCGTTCAGCGCTTCAAGCGTATGCCCGCTCTGGCGGAACACGGTTCCACGCCCGACAATCGCCTGATAATAGCTGGGGTCGATTTCAAGCGCGCGGTTGTAGTCCGCAAGCGCAAGCTCGGTCTTGTTGAGGCGTCGGTACAAAAGTGCGCGGTTGACGTAGACCTGCGCATAATTTGGCTGCGCGGCAATTGCGGCGTTGAAATCGGCAAGTGCTGCATCTGTCCTTCCCTGCTGGGCGTAGACCGCGCCGCGAATGTTCAGCGTGTGCGCGTCTTTAGGGTTTTGCGCGATAATCGTGGACAGCGATTCAATATTGTTGCTGGGGTCGGTCGCCGCAACCTGTTCGCCGCCAAAACCTGGAAGCGAGGAATCACTGACACAGCCCGCGAGCAGCACCGTGCTGCCGCAGAGGGCAAATGCAAATGCTTTGAATTTTGAAAAACGGATCACATCGACCTCTTAGTAGTGAGCGGAACAAACAGACTATGCCGAAAACAAATCAACCTTGCAAAGCTTTGCAAGGTTGTTGGAATGATTTGATTAAGAAAGAACAGAAAAACAAACTATTTTTCAAAAAAAAGCCCTTCGCTTTTGGCTCAGGGCGTTCGGCACTCAAATCATGCCACTGGCATGTTTGGCCCCATAATAGGTTGCGCCTTACTTTTTCTTGCCTTTTTTTCCGGCCTCTTGGCGTTCCTGCTGGCTGTTACCTGCACCGCCGCCTTCTTTCATTTCCTTCTTGCGCTTCAGTTTGCGCGCGCGGCGGATCGCTTCCGCCTTTTTGCGTGTCTTCTCTTCTGAAGGCTTTTCGTAATGGCCGCGAAGTTTCATTTCGCGGAAAACGCCCTCGCGCTGGAGCTTTTTCTTTAAGGCGCGAAGCGCCTGATCAACATTGTTGTCGCGGACCGTGACCTGCAAGTAAACTCCGTGTTCGATATGTTAAAAATAAAAGAGCGCGGAAGCGCTCAACATTGAGCAGAACATAGCAAATCACCAGGGGCTTGTCTATTGCCGCGGCGTCAACCTTGTAAAATGCCCCATTTTTCGCCCTATCCGCGCCTCACCCTTCCCGTAAAGCCATAAAATATCGCTTTGTGACAAGGCTTTACGCCAATTTTCAGCCTCCGAGCCGATCAGATTTGTCATTACTGCATCTGCAACCCGTGCCGTGGGCCCAAGCGGCCAGCCAGCGACAGCACGGATGTGATTCTCAAACTGCGAGCAGGCGCAGGCATCAAGCGTCCAGTGTCCTGAATTGTGGACGCGCGGGGCAATCTCATTGATGAGAAGCTCGCCGTTGTCATCGACAAAAAATTCGCACGCCATTACGCCGACATAGCCCAGCGCCGTGATGATGACTTGCGCCGCTTCTTTGGCGGCCGCATCAAGCGCGGGTGTAATTTTCGCCGGAACGCTCGATGTATGCAAAATGTGCGAGCGGTGAACGTTTTCGGTCACATCATAAATCGCAACACTGCCATCACGCGCGCGCGCCGCAATCACGGAAATTTCCTGCGCCAGCGAAATCACGCTTTCAAGCACGCACGGCACGTTTAAATTTTCAAACGCCGCAGCGGCGTCGGCGTCCGTATCAATACGGATCTGGCCTTTGCCGTCATAGCCAAATTGCGCCGTTTTAAGAATACATGGCAGGCCAATATCGGCGACAGCGTCTTTCATTTCCTGCGCCGTCTCAACAGCACGAAACGGTGCGACTGCAAGACCGAGCGCATTTAAAAACTTTTTTTCTTTGCGCCTGTCCTGCGCGATGCTGAGCGCGGATGGCGGCGGATAAACCGGGCATTCTGCGAGCAGCATTTGCGCCGTTGCAACCGGCACGTTTTCAAATTCGTAGGTAATGACATCCACGCTGTGTGCGAAGGCTTTAACAGCATCAGTGTCGGCATAATCTTGACAGGTAAAATGCCGCGCCACTTCAAAAGCGCAGGCATCAGCCTCAGGCGCAAAAATATGCGTATGCAGACCGAGCTTGGCAGCTGAAAGAGCAAGCAAACGGCCAAGCTGACCGCCACCGAGAATGCCGATGGTGGCGCCGGGTGCAAGCGGGGTGTGACCGCGCGTCATTTTGTTGTTCGCGGCGCGTTCACGGGCGCAATGCCGATGGCATCCGTCTGCTTGCGGCGCCACGCCACAAGTCTTTTTTCCAGCGATGGATCTGAAAGGCTTAAAATGGAGGCGGCAAGAAGTGCGGCATTGATTGCACCCGCTTTGCCGATTGCCAATGTCCCGACAGGAATGCCCGCTGGCATCTGGACAATTGAATACAATGAATCCTGACCCGACAAATGTGCTGTTTCCATCGGCACGCCCAGAACGGGAAGATGGGTCAGCGCCGCTGTCATACCGGGCAGATGTGCCGCGCCGCCGGCCCCTGCAATAATAATTTTAAAGCCCGCCTCCGCTGCCCCACCGGCAAAATCATAGAGGCGCTGCGGCGTGCGGTGCGCGGACACGATTTTTTTGTCATAGGGTATTTTCAGCAACTCGCAGATGTCGGCCGCATGTTTCATCACAGGCCAGTCGGACTGGCTGCCCATAATCAGCGCGACAAGCGGTGTCCGGCTTTGCGCCATGGGGCTCAAGCAATAATGTCGGGGATCAACGAGCCTTCCAGCATCGAAATCTGATCGCGCAGGGCCAGTTTACGTTTTTTAAGCCGCATCACGCCAAGCCGGTCGATCACAGGCGACATTTCCATTGCCGCAATCGCCGCGTCAAGATCGCGGTGCTCTTCTTTTAATTGCGCCAGACGGGCGCGAAGGCTGAGTTCATCGAGGGCTGGCATCTGGTTGTTTTCAAATGTTGTAAACATGACACTCGCTTTAGGTTACGCGCGGGGACAGTGCTGACCGGTTAGGGGCAGGCACACTCAGGTGACCCTGACATATCAGAAAAACAGGTTCCCATCAACGCCATCGGCTTTTATTGGCGATACTGGCCCAGCCGGTAACTTTGGGCAAAAAGCGCCGCCGCGCGGTAGGACGGATCTGTCATGTCGGTAGGGCTGGCCCAACCGCGACGCACCAGCCATTCGGCAATGTCACTGCCGCCGAGTCGGCACTGCGCCAGAGGTGCTCCGTCTGCCGATGTGGCTGTCACCTGACAGCTGACATCACGAAAACTTAAGAAAAACGCCAACTGCTCCGAGGCCGCCTGCCGGCAATCGGCCTGCTCGCCCGACAACAGCTTGCATGCGGTTTCGGCCGGCGGGGCATCAAGCCCGGCAAGGCGCAGGCGCGATTGACCAAAACTCAGGACAATTGCCTCGGAAATCATCGGTTTTCCGCTAAAACTCTCACCTACAGGCACAGATGGCGCAAATGCCGGGCTTTGCGTGCCAATCGCCATATCATCAAGATTAACAGAGGCCAGCTTGGCCTCCGGTGCCTGCAGCGAGCCTGTCGTCAGCTCATCAAGCTCAGCAGGCTCTAAAGAGCGCACTTCAGAAAACTCAAAGCGGCTCGGCTCATGCTGCAGCGTGCCTTGCGGGGACAGCGACGTCAGATCCATCATTTCAGTGAAGCTTTTATGGGGCTCGGGTTCGGCTTCGGCTGAAAGCGCGACCGGCGTATCGCTTGTTTTAAAATGCGCGGCCAATTTTGTAAAATCGATGTCCTGAACCGCAAGGCCAGCTCCTGTTAGAACGGGCAAGCCAAACAGGCAGGCAAACAGGATATTCATCTGCTTGCGGCTTGGGCCATGTGCTTTAAAGGACGCGGACAAGGGTGTTTCACTTCTTTCATATGTGGTGGAGAACGCACACTGGCACAAAAACCAGCAGAAACCGTAAAGACGTCTCCACGACTTTGAATTGAAATGTGCAGGGAGTCGCTTAACGGAAACTTAAAACTAAACTTGCAAATTATTAACCACAGCCGCGATTCATTCCGGCGTGTGAGCATCAGCGTTGCGTCTTAATAATTATTCTTAACGCTTGCCTGTCAAAGTCGCTTTAGATTTAGCAGTTTCGGAGACATCTATGCAATCTTTGCGCAGCAATACGACGATTATGATTGCACTGGCACTTGTGTTCGGCGGAGGCGCTGTCTTCCTTGCAAAAACATGGCTCGACAAACAAGCAAGCTTGAACACCGCCGCTCCGGCCGTTGAAGCGCTTAACCTTTCCACATTGGTTGTTGCATCCACCCCGCTGCGCTTTGGCACCGAGCTTGACGCCTCTTCATTGCGCGAAATCAAATGGCCGAGCGACAACATGCCCGAGGGCGCTTACACAAAAATCGAGGATTTGCTGAGCAAGGGCAAACGCATTGCCCTCAGCCCGATGGAACCCAATGAGCCGGTGTTGCAAAGCAAGATTACCGGCGAAGGCCAGCGTGCCGGTCTTGCCTCGCTCGTCACCGAAGGCCAGCGCGCGGTCACAATTCGCGTCAATGACATCAACGGCGTTTCTGGCTTCGTTCTGCCTGGCGACCGTGTCGATATTCTGATGTCGCAAAATGACGGCGGCGCTAACAGTGCGGCCGATGTCGTGTTGCAGAATGTCCGCGTTCTTGCCATCGACCAATTGGCCGATGAACGCGAAACAAAACCAACAATTGCAAAAGGCGTGACTGTCGAGACCAATATGCAGGGCGCACAAAAACTGTCTTTGGCGTCGCTCGTTGGCACATTGTCGCTTACGCTTCGCCGTGCCGGTGAAATAGCGGCGATTCCGACAAAACGCGTCACGATTTCCGATATCACCCGCGGCGATGCGCCTGTCGATCCGAGCAAAGGATTTGCAGCGTCTGCGCCGCAGTCCTCTGATTTGACTGTGCACGTCACATCAGGCTCAGACAAAAAAGAATATAAAGTTCCACGTGAGTAAACGTTCCATCCCCTTCTCTTTTCCCGGCTGTAAAATGACACACGTGAAACTCTCCAACCTGATGAAATCTGCCGCCATGGCCGTTGCGCTTCTTGCGCTTGCTGCGCCGCTGACAACCGCAGAGGCGCGCATGCGCGTCATTGAGAAATCAAGCGACATGAAAATCGGCGTTGCCAGCGTTGCGCAAGGCACATCGGAAACGATGAAAGTCGATACGTCTTACACGGACCTCGTTGTCGGCGACCCTGATATTGCCGATGTCGTGCCACTCACCGACCGCTCGCTTTACGTGCTTGGCAAAAAACTAGGCCGCACCAGCGTTTCCATTTATGGCGCCGATAAACAGCTTCTTGGCGTGCTTGACATTGAAGTGTCCTATGACAGTCGCGAAATGGCCGTTGAATTGAAACGCCGCTTGCCGGACGCCAATATCAAAGTCTCCTCCGTGAACGGCCACATTCTACTGACAGGCACAGTGCCTGATGCCATTACACTTGATCAGGCGGTTTTGATCGCCAAACAGTTTGGCCCGGAAGTTGTCAACTCGATGAGCGTTGACCGCTCGCAGCAGGTCATGCTGGAAGTGCGCTTTCTGGAAGTTTCGCGCACAGCGGGGCGCGAACTTTCATCACGCCTGTCTGTTACAGGCCCCGGTTATTCCGCCACAACAGGTTTTCCCGGACTGCAAACCGGACAGGACGCGTTTGGCACGCTGACGGGCAGCATTGTCTCGGGCGGCGTCAACGCGACGCTTGCGGTGCGTGCTTTGGAAGAAAAAGGTCTTGCCCGCCGCCTGGCCGAGCCAAACCTCGTTGCATTGTCCGGCGACACGGCAAGCTTTCTTGCCGGTGGTGAATTTCCGTTCCCTGTCGCAAGCGGCATTGCAGGTCAGGTCTCGATCGAATTCAAAAAATTCGGTGTCGGCCTCTCATTCACGCCGACAGTGTTAAAAGACGGTCTGATCAATCTGAAAATCGATCCGGAAGTCTCCGAACTTGATAACACGCAAGGCATCGCCATTGGCGGGGTGCAGGTGCCGGGCCTTGTGGTGCGCCGTGCGTCTACAACAGTTGAACTGAAAGACGGCCAGAGCTTTGCAATGGCGGGTCTTTTGCAAAGTGTGAACTCGTCCGACCTGTCACAGCTGCCTTGGGTCGGTAACATTCCTATTCTCGGCGCGCTGTTTCGCAGCACAAGCTTTCAGCGTCATGAAACTGACCTCGTGATTATGGTCACACCGCGTCTCGTGCGCCCTGCCGTGCCCGGTCAGGCCTTACATTCGCCGCTCGACAGCACCAAACGCACCAATGACAGCGAACTGTTCATTAACGGACAGACGGAAGAGCCGACAGGCGGCCCGCCGCGCCGCGGCCTGCTGAATCGCGGCTTCCGCGACGCAGAACGCACCCCTGTGCAGCCACTGCCTTACAACACAGACGGCCATATTTTAAGCGTGACAAAGCCTGAGGAGACAACCGGTGCCATTCAATAAACTTTTCGGCGCTGCGGCGCTTTGCACACTTCTGGCTGGCTGCAACGATTATTTCGACAATGATGACCTGATGACGCCTGGTTCAGGCGAAGCGCAGGCCACAAACCGCGCTGTTCAGATGGTTGACCCATGGCCAGCCCATTCCGCACGCAATAATTTTGGCATGGATGGCGGACGTGCCGAGAAGGCCATGGAAAAATATCATTCAGGCACAGCACCTGCCGCCAGCGCTCCCGCAGGCGCTGCCGGAACGGCTTCGGCCGGAACCTCCGAAAATTCGGGCAATCAGTAAAACTTTACGAAGTCGTCTAACTCCGCTGTAAGGTCTACCCCTTATCTTCAGCTGAGAGGCTGGGATTATGAGTAGACACTTTCACAACGTAGCGGGCGCTGCGGCGTCCGCACTGATATTGAGTCAGGACATTGAGTTCATTACGGCGTTGAAAGATGCCGGGGCACCGCATTCACGCGTGCTTAACCTAATGAGCACAGGCCAGACCATTGAACAGGCCATGAAGGGGACAGACCTGACGGCCTACTCCCTGTTTATTGTCGACATCGATCCAAAAAACCACGACAGTTTGCAAGCGTTGCAAAAAATGATGATTGAACTTCGCGGCGAAGTGCCGGTTGTCGTCGTCACTGCAAGCTTCAACGAGGTTGTTGCGCGCTGGTTGCTGCAGATCCGCGTCAGCGATTTTGCCTGCAAACCTGTTCCAGCTGAAGAGCTGATCAAAACCTGTCTTGCATCGGTCCAGAGCCATCACAGCGATCCGGGTACTGGCGCCAATATTACAACATTTTTGCCAGCTGCCGGCGGTGTCGGCATCACAACGCTGGTCATCGAAGCAGCGTTCTTGAAGCATGAGGGCACGAAAAACCGCCGCGCTTCGACCTGCATCGTCGATTTGAACTTTCAGCATGGCTCATGCGCCGACTATCTGGACATGGAGCCGCGCCTTGATCTGACCGAAATCGAAAACGCACCCGAGCGCCTCGATAAACAGCTGATGGACGTGATGCTGAACTACCACAGCACTGGCGTTGCCGTGATTGCAGCACCGACACGCCCGGCTGAGATGCGCTCCTTCGACCCTGCACTGGTCACGCGCCTTCTCGATCTTGCCGCGACGCATTTTGATAACGTGGTTATCGATATGCCACGGACATGGTTTGCCTGGACAGATGACGTTCTGCTTGGCAGCGACAATATCTTCGTTGTCACCGAAATGACCGTTCCCGGCCTTCGCCACGCGCAGCGCCTCGTCAAAGCCGTCGAAGACCGGCTTGACCCGATCAGCAAGCCGCGCGTGATCGTTAACCGGTTTACAGAGAAGAACAACGGCCCTGCCCTGAAGCGCTCAGACGTGGAAGTGGCTCTGGGACAACACTTTGCGGGCACGATCCCCAACAATTACCAGCTGGTGCGCGAGGCTATTGACCGCGGCGTTCCCCTTGAATCGGTCAAGCCTGGTAACCCTGTGTCAACCGAACTTCGAAAAATAATTTCTCCAGAGTATGCGGAGGCCGTATCTAAACAAAACAATAAAGGACTTACGCTACCCTTCAAAAGTCTGTTCGCGCGCTAGCAATCTGTCGCGCTCTGGGTTTGGCCGGTTTTTCCGGCCTTTGAGGGGTCTATATGTCGATTACGAGTCGTTTCTCGGCGCGCCGCAATGGCGATTCGAAACCTGAAATCAAAAAAGAACCCATTGCCAATGTTCCGCCACCACCTGGCGCGACGACCGTGCGCAATGAACCCGTTGTCGCTGACGGCGGCCCTATGCAGGGCAAACAGAAATCAAAATTGCTGGAGGCCAAAGTCCGGCTTCATCGCAAACTAATTGAAGAGCTCAATCTTTCGGCACTTGAAAAAATGCCCTATGACGATGTGCGTGCGGCCATTTTGCCAATCGTTTCGCAATATGTGCTCGCCGAACGTCTGGCTTTAAACGCTGAAGAGCTTGATAAGTTCTTCTCCGAAATTCTCGATGAAATGATGGGTCTTGGCCCGCTTGAGCCGCTGTTAAAAGACGAAACCATTGCCGATATTCTGATTAACGGCCCCAATGCCGTGTTCGTGGAACGCGGCGGTATGCTGGTGCAGACCGAAACACGTTTTAAAGACGATGCCCACCTGTTGCGCATCATCCAAAAGATCGTTTCGGCAGTGGGACGGCGCGTCGATGAATCACATCCCTTATGCGACGCACGCATGCTCGATGGGTCACGTTTCAACTGTGCCATTCGCCCGATCGGTGTCGATGGCCCGCTGGTGTCGATCCGTAAGTTTTCCAAAAGCAAATTATCGCTTGAGAAACTTGTGCAGATTGGAGCGATTACGCAGGTCATGAGCGATATTCTTGCAGCCGCCGTTCAGTGTAAAATTACGGCCATTATTTCCGGCGGTACGGGTTCTGGCAAAACGACGATGCTGAACGCCCTGTCATCATTCATTCCATCGCATGAACGCCTGATTACGATTGAAGACGCCGCCGAATTGCAATTGCAGCAGCCGCACGTCGCGCGCATGGAAACACGCCCGCCAAATATTGAAGGCAAAGGCGAAATTCGCCAGCGTGACCTCGTTAAAAACGCGCTTCGTATGCGACCAGACCGCGTTATTCTTGGTGAGGTCCGCGGCGAAGAAGCGTTCGACATGTTGCAGGCGATGAACACCGGCCATGAAGGCTCAATGGCCACCATCCACGCCAACAACCCGCGTGAAGCGGTCTCACGCCTCGAGCAGATGCTGGGCATGTCGGCCATGCCGATGACCGTTTCTTCCATGCGCTCGCAGATTGTTGCCGCGATCAAAATGGTCGTGCAGTTGCAACGTCTCCCCGATGGGAAAAGGCGCGTAACCTCGATTGCCGAAATTACCGGCATGGAAAGCGACATTGTGCAGATGCAGGAAATCTACAAATTCGTGCGCACATCGACAGATCCCGACGGCACGGTCCACGGCCATCACACAGCGACCGGCGTGCGTCCGCGCTTTCTTCACGAATTGCAGGCCATGGGAATCAACTTTCCCGGCTCGCACTTCGACCCTGTGAAAAGCTAAGGCCATGCAGATTTTCGATAAAATTGATCCGTCAATGATGCTGGCCATGGGTTTTGGCATGGCGGCAATTCTTATTGCCGAGGCCGGTTATCTTTTGCTTTTTGCAAGGCGTTCCTACCGCTCATCAATTAACCGCCGCCTGTCGATCGGTAAAAAAGAAGACAGTCGCGAAGCGATTTTGATTGCGTTGCGCCGTGAACGCGGCCTGACTGCGGAAGGCGCATACGCGTTGCCGCTGATTGCGCTGAACAGGCTCATTCTTCAATCTGGCATTACGCTTGGCATTACAAAATTAATATTGATTTTTGCAGGCATTGCGGTCGGAATGACTGCAGGATCTTATTTTTATTTTGGAAATCCGTTTGTTTCGTTTGGCGCCTTGCTGTTTGGCCTGACATTATTTCCACTTTTGTTTCTTAAATTCAAACGCGGCCGGCGCCATTCTGCTTTCGGTAAACTGTTTCCGGATGCGATCGACATCATCGTGCGTTCGCTGCGCGCCGGACATCCGATCCCCATCGCGATTTCCATGGTCGCGCGCGAACTTGCCGACCCTGTAGGCAGCGAATTTGGTATCGTCAGCGACGAAGTCTCTTACGGCAATGATTTAGAGACGGCCATGCGCAATCTCTATTACCGCGTCGGACAAGACGATCTACCGCTTTTTGTGACAGCGATTTCCATCCAGACGACATCAGGCGGTAATTTGAGCGAGATTTTGAGCAATCTGTCAAAACTGATCCGCGAGCGCTACAAAATGCGCCGCAAGATCAAAGCGCTTTCGGCAGAGGGACGTTTTTCAGCGCTGGCTTTATCGGCCCTACCGCTGATCGTGCTTGCCGCAGTGCAAAGCACAAGCCCGGATTTTTACGGCAGCGTCTGGCATTATGACATGACAAAAATCGTACTCGGCATTGCCGCCTTCTGGATGATGGTCGGCAATTTCGTGATGATGAAAATGGTGAGTTTCAAAATCTGATGACACATATATCTCTCGATTTCTCACGTGACTGGCCTCTGATTTGCGCAGGCCTGATGCTGTTTTTTGCCGTGTTCGCGATTACATTCATGGTCATGAGCCAGCAGCGCGGCCGCCGTGAAATTAAACTTAGAACACAAGGCATTCGCACAAATTCAACGACCGTCAACAAACGTGCTCTGCGCGGCCAAAGCATTTTGTCGATGGACAGGCTGATCGATACGATTACGAAAAATTATAAAACGATCGATCCTGTCAAAGCCAAGGCGCTGCGCTCGCAATTGATTCAAGGTGGGCTTTACGACCCGCGCTGGGTGCCGGGCATTTTTGCGCTGCGCACTTTTGCTGCTGCAGCAGCAGCAACCGCGGCTTATTTCCTGCTTCCGCATTTCATGGATTTTGAAAGCGAAAACAAGCATCTTATTCTTACCGGCGCTGCTACACTTGTCGGTTACATGGCGCCTGTGATGTGGCTTTCAAAGCGGATTAAAAAACGCGCGACAGAACATCGCTCCGGCTTTCCTGATTTCATGGATCTGCTCGTCGTCTGCGCCGATGCCGGCGTCAGTATGGAAGCGTCCTTGTCGCGCGTCGGGACAGAGCTTGCCGAAACATTTCCGTCACTGTCCTCAAACATTCAGCTGGCAGTTCTTGAAACACGCGCCGGCAAAAGCATGGCCGACAGTCTGGAAAATTTTGGACAGCGGCTTGCCATCGAAGAGGCGCGCACCTTTGCGACCCTTCTTCAGCAGTCGGAAGAGCTTGGCTCGTCGCTCACCGATGCGCTTCGCGTGTATAGCGATGAAATGCGCCACAAGCGCCTGTCACGCGCCGAAGAAAAAGCGCATGCCTTACCGGCAAAACTGGTCATTCCGCTCGGCATTTTCATTTTCCCGATTCTTTTCGTGGTGATTTTGCTGCCAGCGGCCATGAAAATCTCGCATCTTGAGTAGACCAAAACACGCCGTTGACTTTTAAACGCAATTCCATGACCTTTATTCTTAAAACCGACGACAGGATCTCGCCATGACGCCATTTCGCCTTTTGCTCATTTGCTCGCTAGGCCTGCCGCTTGCCGCATGCGAAACATTCGGCCCTTCAGAGCCCGCACCCAATGTTGCCGACCAGCTTAGCCTGGTGACACCCGAAGGACAAAAGCCGACAACGGCCGCAGAGCATGAAGCCGAGGGCAGCAAACTTCTTGCCAAAGGCCTTTATGGCCTTGCTGAAGTTGAGTTTCGCCAATCTGTAGAAATGAACGGCAGAAGCGCGCAGGCCTGGCTCGGCCTTGCCGCCTCTTATGACAATCTGCGCCGCTTTGATCTTGCCGACCGTGCCTATGTCCAGGTGCGCAAAATTTTAGGGCCGACTGCTGAAGTCATCAACAATGAAGGTTATTCGCAACTGATGCGCGGCAATATTCGCAAAGCGCGCGCCATGTTTGAACAGGCGCACACGATGGACCCTGCCAATCCGGTCATCAACCGCAACCTTGCCAAAGTCAACGAAGCGCAAGGCATGAAACTGCCGCCAGAGCTTTAAGATCACTGCGTCGCTGAAAATGACTTCAGTGACTGACCTTCCATTACAGCGTCATAGAAATAAGTTTGAAATGCTTTGGGCTGAAGCCGTTGCGCGGCGTGGTCCAAGATGCCATGTGGAATTTCTTTGAGCTTTGCATATTTCAGCCACATATTTGCTTCGTTCATGAACAGGCTGTTGTTAATTTGCGCGAATGGCCGCGCATTGATGCCGTATTGGAAATGTTCGGCGATTTTTTCAATAATTACTTTTTTATCGGCTTTGAATCTCACCAATCGTTCAACTTCCTGCGATGTTCGCTGCATCTGCGCAAAATATTGGTCAAGCTCAATACCGGCCGGGTAATGGTGAAACCTGTCGACATTGTTTGGCAAAGCATTATTCTCAATTCCAGGCAGTTCAATTTTTGAATACTCGTCGAAACGATAGGGGTCATCGTATTTCAACGCGATTTTTTCGATCTCACGCGCCTGTGCCTCATAACCGGATCGCATACCTTCCCAGTCGTCTCTGATCCAGCCCGGGTTTTCGTATTTGCCGTTGTTCAACCGCGGATACCACCCTTTTAATTCACTATTTCTCCCATTTGCAGCCACTTCGTGCGCGTTACGCATAAAAGCTTTGTAATCTTCCAGAGTACCAAGATTGGCTTTTTCAAGAACGCCCTTGTTAAGGAACTGGCGCAGATGTGCTGACGATCTGCGATAGGCAAGATCGACTTCTTTGCCATTATTGCCGATGTTACGGACGAGACCCTGTCTAGGTGCGACTTTTGTCAGGTTTGAGGTTTCGTCAAATTGCGCAAGCTCATCTAGTCTTTTAAGCTCGGCAGTAAATGAAGAGGTATTTCCAAATGTGTCTGTTTTGGCTGGCTTCAAAAAGTTCTCCAGTGTAAATTCCTCGATTTTATCAGCAGTTGTGCCTGTGGCATTGATGCCGTTTAGCTGACGGCTAGGAGGTATCTGCATTTTACCCTCGACAAAATTTTTCCGAACATATTTCAGAACTTTCGGATCCGTCATTTTGACAAGTGGCGGCTCAGCCGGCGCTATATCTAACAGCATTCTGTCTTTCGGTGAGAAGACAAAAAAATCATCTTTCTGAGCTGAGGCAACATTTTCAATAATCATCGGATTTTTGTTTGGCACCACATCAATAATCATGGGATTTTTGTTCGGGACCACGTCGATGATCATCGGGTTTTTAGGCGGTTTAATATCCCAAATAAACGCGCCCTTTTCATCAACCTTGGCTAGACCATTAACCGCGTTCTTTACTTCGTTGTTGCTGGCAGCTTGCTTTAAAATATCTTCTGCAATTGTTTCGCCGGGCTTCAGCATTTTTGCCACTGTCGAAGCTTTGGAAAGCTTGGACAGACCTGCAACAATAGGGTCTCCGGTGAAAACAGAAATTTCTGCGCCTATTACAAAGCCCATACGAATATCATCGCGGCTGTTTTCAATCTCATGGCGCGCATCATCGCTCATGCCTGGCATAATCTTCTTGTTAAAATATGTTTGCGGATCGGAATACATCTCATAATCTTCGCCAAAGCTGAGACCTTTCCAGATTGTTTTGGCAACATCATCTGTTGGCTTATCGATGACACTGGAAAAACCTCTGCCCAAACCATAATTGATTGAGCGCTCGGTAAAATTGACAGGGTTCACATAGCTCAGGAGCTGCGGCAGGCGCACCACGCCCTCGCCCAAAATGGTCTGAGCGGCGGACGCTAATTTTCGATGCGTGCTTTTAAGCGTGAAATTATGACCAATTGTTGAAAATGCTGTGTTCCAGGCTTTGTTTTCGGCCTTCGTCAGATAGTTGTTAGGGTCTTTCTTTTCAGCTTCCGTCCGCGGGTTCAGCACCTTTGGTGGCGAAACAAGATTTGAAATCGCGTCAATCGGCGCTGCAAGCGCGTTCTGCACAAAATTTGGCGCATAATTGGTGTAAGTGTCAGCAATTGCCTGACCCCAGCTGCGTTTCGATGTGTCAAAATCTTTCGTTCTGGTCAGCGCTTCGGTCAAATTGAACGAGCTGTCCGGCGCTGACATGGACGCAGTTGGCTGTTCCGGCGGATTTGCTAATGATGGAGTCGTCTGTGTCTGTGGTGTTGGTTGTGTCTGGGGTGTTGACTGTGTCTGCGGCGTTGACTGCGTCTGCGGTGTTGTCTTGGTCTCGGGTGTTGTCTTGGTCTCGGGTGTTGTCTTGGTCTCGGGTGTTGTCTTGGTCTCGGGTGTTGTCTTGGTCTCGGGTTTTGTCTTGGTCTCGGGTGTTGTCTTGGTCTCGGGTGTTGTCTTGGTCTCGGGTGTTATCTTGGTCTCGGGTGTTGTTTTGGTCTCGGGTGTTGTTTTGGTCTCGGGTGCTGTCTTGGTCTCTTGGGTCGATGGTTTTTGCTCGTCCTTGTTGCCGTCGGGCTTGTTATCAGAGGCAGGCTCTTTTTTTACGGCTGGTTTTTTGGGTGCATCAAAACCCAATGCAATCTGTTTTTTTGCAAGCTTTGGTGCCGCGCGCCGCGCAACCTCATCTTTGATCGTATCGATGACGGGTTTGGGCGAAAATGTGCCGTCGGGACTTTCAGCTAAAACTGTTTCTTTTTCGCTACGGCGGCGCCAGCCACCCTGCCCCTCTGTCGCCCACTTGGACAAATTTCTTGCGAGCCGCTCAGCTGCAGTCGTTTTGACTTTATTGCCATTTCCGTCGTCAACTTCGATCTCACGCTTGTAAGATTTTGGAAGTTTTGTTTTCTTAACAAATTCAACCGCCGCATCCCCGAGCAGCTGTTTCACCTGATCATCATTGACATTGCATTGCGCCTCAGCCTGTTGCTCACAACCTGCTTTAATTTTTTCAGCCACATAGGCTTTGGAAAATTTATCAAAATCGCTCAAACGCCTTTTGTTAACGTCAGCTTGCGATAAATGCCTGCTCCGCCCATGCGGTCTATGCGTCTTCGTCATAAAAATATCTTCAAATGTTCGAACAAATATTTTTACAGTGTAGCAAAAAATGCGGCCCAACGCGAACAAGTTAAGAAAAAATGAAAGACTATAGTTAACGCAAGCTGCGGCCATTCATTTGCGGCCTTGGAAAGCGCGTCATGCGCGCTGCCGTAAATTTCTGTATTTAGGAGATTTTATTTTGCATATCGGGTAAGGGTTGCAGAGCGTTTTTTAACCAGATTTCTGGAGCTTCAATGACACACAACAAAAAACACTATGCTGATTTGAAGGCCGTTTTTCTCAATTGCACATTGAAAAAAGGCGACACTGCATCACACACCGAAACATTGATGCGAAAATCCATTGCCATTATGGAAGCGCAAAAAGTGGATGTGTCTTTTTTTCGTGTCATCAACGAAGGTCTTGCGACCGGCGTCGACGCTGACATGACGCAGCATGGCTGGGAGAGCGATAAATGGCCTGCGCTTTTCAAAACAATCGAGGCGGCCGATATCATTGTCATCGGCACGCCCATCTGGCTTGGGCAGGTTTCTTCAGTTTGCACCCAGCTTATCGAGCGGCTCTACGCCATGTCGGACAAAACCAATAAGAGCGGCCAGTATATTTATTACAACAAGGTTGGCGCCAGCATCGTCACGGGAAACGAAGACGGCGTGAAACACTGCGCCATGTTTATCAATTATGCGCTGTCGCATATCGGTTGCACCATTCCACCGCAGGCGGATGCCGGCTGGATTGGCGAGATTGGCCCCGGCCTGTCTTACGGCGATACAACCAAAGGCGGCAAAAAAGCAGGTTTTGATAACGACTTTACCAATCGCAACACCACGTTCATGACATGGAACCTGCTGCACATGGCCCGGATGATAAAAGATGCAGGCGGAATACCAAATTATGGCAACCAGCCGGAGCAATGGAAAAAAGGCGAGAGGTTTGGTTTTCCGCAAGACACGAACTGAGAATGGACGCTACAAGGATCGAACCGTAAATGAGCGCGCAAGCGCGAATGACCACATTGTCACAGGTTCGGGTCTACGTAAAAAAATGGGTTGCTACACGGGCGTGACACAGCTTGGCATTCGTCACTTTTCAAAGCCCCACAAGAACTTTGAATTGTGCTTCGCAAAACCAGCTTGAATGGTGGACGCTACAGGGTCGAACCGTAAATGAGCGCGCAAGCGCGAATGACCACATTGTCACAGGTTCGGGTCTACGTAAAAAAATGGGTTGCTACACGGGCGTGACACAGCTTGGCATTCGTCACTTTTTAAAGCCCCACAGGAACTTTGAATTGTGCTTCGCAAAACCAGCTTGAAATGGTGGACGCTACAGGGATCGAACCTGTGACCCCTTCCATGTCAAGGAAGTGCTCTACCGCTGAGCTAAGCATCCGAAGAGTTTTGCTTAGCGAATAAGCGATCAGCCTGCAAGTTTCTTTAAAATAAAAAACCTATCGAGAGTTGTCGCGCTATTGGCTATATTGGAGCGTGCTTATGGGCATTTTGAGATCGAGAATAAAAAAGCCCCTTGCAGCGAGGCTCGGGGCGTTACTTACTCAAATTATGCCACCGGCATGATTTGCCGGCTTGAGCTGTCACGCTTCACGCAGCCAGCATGCGGTTGACCTCGTTGACGAGGTCTTTCAAATGAAACGGCTTTGACAGGATACGGGCATTTTTTGGCGCCTGGCTGTCAGGATTGAGGGCAACGGCGGCAAAACCTGTGATGAACATGACTTTCAGGTCAGGGTCGATTTCAGTGGCGCGGCGGGCAAGTTCAATACCGTCCATTTCAGGCATGACGATATCTGTCAGCAAAAGGGTAAAGGCCTCTTCACGCAAGCGCTCATAGGCCGAGCGGCCATTGTCATAGGAGACGACATCAAAACCGGCATTTGCCAGCGCTTTTGCCAAAAAACGGCGCATGTCATTGTCATCTTCTGCGAGTAAAATTTTCAAGTCAGTTGTCCTTATTGCCTGCGGCTACAGCCTCGAAACTACGCAATACAGGTAAACGAGCCCCTTCTAAATGCCTGATTTGCGACAAAAAGAAAAGAAAAGCTTCAATCTTTTATCAAAGCCTGTAGTGGACAATGGGAAAGCTTCAAGGCAAATTCACGGCAACAGGTTACCAGACGTGATGCGTGACGATTTTTTCCCCGCTTTGCCGGGTTTTGAACTGCTTAAAAGCCCGCGCGCCAGTGCGGGCCAGCGCCCGTTCATCTCAACACCGCTTTTGCTGAATTCGCCCCATTCGGGCCGTGACTATCCAGATTGCCTGCTGAAAGCTTCACGTCTTGATGGATTTGCCTTGCGACGCTCAGAAGATGCCTATGTGGACGAGTTGTTTACAGCGTCCTTGCAGCACGGCGTCGAAATGCTGCGCGTATTGTTCCCGCGCGCGTTTCTCGACGTCAACCGCGAACCTTATGAGCTCGACCCGAAAATGTTCAGCGGCAAACTGCCGCCATTTGCCAATACGCGTTCGGTACGCGTGGCCGGCGGCCTTGGGGTGATTCCGCGCATTGTTGCTGACCGCGAAGACATTTATGACAGGCCATTGCTGGTGGACGACGCGCTGAAACGCATCGAGACTTACCACAAACCTTACCATCATAAATTGCGCAATCTGCTTCAGGACATGCGCCGCCAGCACGGCGTTGCTGTTTTGCTGGACTGCCATTCCATGCCGTCTTGTGCCCGCGGGCGTTTCGACAAACCGCGCGCCGATATCGTCCTTGGTGACCGTTATGGCACCAGCTGCGCGCCGGGTCTTGTCGACCTTGCGCAAGCGGCGCTTGAACGCATTGGTTTTTCGGTTGCCCGCAACAAGCCTTACGCGGGCGGTTTCATTACCGAGCATTACGGCGCACCGGCCCAAGGCATTCATGTGTTCCAGATCGAGATCAACCGCGCGCTCTATCTGAACGAGAAGACGCTGGAAAAACTTGACGGGTTTGATGAGCTGGCGCGGAAATTGTCGCAGCTTGTCGCCGTTCTGTTGCAACATCTCGACAACGTGCTTGACGAGCGTCCGGTCGCCGCCGAGTGAAACGAATGCGGCATTTGTAAAGTCTGCCGAATGAAATGAATGCGGCATTTGTAAAATCCGCCGAGTGAAACGAATGCGGCATTTGTAAAATCCGCCGAGTGAAACGAATGCGGCATTTGTAAAGTCTGCCGAATGAAATGAATGCGGCATTTGTAAAATCCGCCGAGTGAAACGAATGCGGCATTTGTAAAGTCCGCCGAGTGAAATGAATGCGGCATTTGTAAAATCCGCCGAATGAAACGAATGCGGCATTCATAAATTTTTTGGATAAAAAAAAGCCGCGTTGAGCGGCTTTAAAGTTCAGGGAGATACATTCCGAACAGGAATGCGCGTGATGCCACAACGCATCACCATTTCACAAAGACTGCGCCGCGTTGATCGCGCAAGGGAGACATGCGCGTTATGCACCGTAGACCGGATCACCGGGAATGAACGCATCGAAGGCTGCAAAGAACTGTTCGCGAAAGGGCTGGCGCTCCTGCAAAATTTCATGCTGTGCGCCGGGCAGAACAATGCGCGAACCAGCGCGCAACCCGACCGCGACATGTTCGATTGCAATGTTTGACACAACTTTATCGCCGCCAGCGGCCACCATCAGAACCGGTACGGCGACGCGCGGGGCAAAAGCCGGATCCAGAACATTTTCCATGGCTGTAAAAGCCGCGCGCGCCCAGCCAATTGTCGGCGCACCGAGCGCCAGGCCTGGCGCTGCTTTGAGAATGTCGCCGTTGCGTGTGTAGCGCACCGGATCGCTGGTCAGCGCATTGCCGGCAAACGGTCGGGTTTCGGCGGGCGTCGTGTTCTGGCCCGGCGGCCATGCCTTGCGAAGGCCCAGTGCGGAAAGAAAACCCGTGGCGCTACGGGCAAAGCCGACAGGCTCATAAAGCTCGCCAAGGCCAAGCAATGGCGCGGACAAAATCATCCGCTCGAAATAATTTCGCAGGCTTGCCTCTGCCAAAAAAGCCACAAGACCACCCATGGAATGCGCCAGCACATAATAAGGCGGCGGGCAGTCAGGCAAAACAATCTGCTCCATGAAACTTTTGAGATCGGTCACATAGTCCGAAAATGAAGCGACATGGCCTTTGAGAGGATTGGCAAGCAGGCGCTGCGAGCCGCCCTGCCCGCGCCAGTCAAATGTCGCAACCGCAAAGCCACGGTGGCGCAGCTCCTGAATAGTTTCAAAATATTTCTCGATTGATTCCGAACGCCCCTGAAGCAGACAGATTGTTCCAAGCCGCTTGCTGCCAAGCGCTGGCCAGCGTGCGGTGCGCAATTCCACTTTATCGGGGGTGTAAATTGCACCCGCTACACAGCCATCAGGAACGGGGTTGGCCTCTGTCGAAAAAAGCATGACGGCAACATCCTTGAATTGAGACACTGACTATAGGCAAAAATGGCTTTGCCGCAGCCGCTGAAATGACTTTTTCCCTTTTTAAATAAAAGATCAGGGTTTTTTGAAACGCATGACAAAGCTGTCAACCTTGTCGCCCAGCTCTTTTGAGCGCTGCGTATGCGGGTCGGTCTGCCGTGCCAGAAGATCACTTTCGGCATCGGCTTTAAAGCCCGCAGCTTTAACATCAGTCATAACGATGATGGGGTCGATGCGGTGCAGCGTGTTGGTCTGGGAAATCCCTGTTCCGGGCAGTGCGGCATTGTCGGCCACAAGAAAGATGCCGCCGGATTTGAGGCTGTCGAAAACGGCTTTGTTAAAAAGCGCCGTGTCTGTTTCCATGTCCGGATTTTTCAGGTCGTGATAGTTAGCAACCGTCAAAACCAGATCGACAGGCTCTGGCGTTTTAAATGTGTTCAACGCGCCGACAACCACCACCACATTTGGATAGGCCGCCATTGCGGTGCGAAAATCCTGGTTCTCTTCATCAAGAAATGAATAGACTTTGCCCTGCGGTCCGACAATTTTTGCAAGGATGCGGGTGAAGTAACCTTTGCCCGGCAACAGGTCGACAACTTTCTGTCCGGGCTTCACGCCGGCAAAATCAAGAAAAGCGCCGGGTTTACGATCGGCGTCGCGGGCTTTGTCCTGCTCGGGGCGCGCAGGATCTGCCAGTGCCGTTTCATAGACCGACATTTGGGCATGCGCCTGCTTCAGATTAATCACGGCCGTGAAAACGGCGAGAACCAGAAAGACAGGAATAATTATTTTCTGAAGCGGGATGTTTTTTTTCATTGGCTTTCCTTTTTTAGTGATTGATTTTAGCGCTGTGTCATCAGCAATTTTGTGAAGGCGGCAATGTCTGAGGCTGATGTGTTAAACGCGCAGACAAAGCGTGAGAGCTGTGTTGCTTCAGGAGCAGCAATGGTCGAACTTTTTGTCATCCAGTCGTAAAAGTTTGCGCCTTTTGCTTTCAGCGCCGCACTCACAGAATGCGGCAGATAGACAAAAATCTCATTGCCTTCAACCGGAAATGCAAGCTGAAAGCCGTTTGCTTCAAACGCTTGCCCCAGCTGCGATGCTTGCGTATTGGCATGGCGCGCCAGATCCAGCCAATGACCGTTGTCGAGCCAGCCCAAATATTGTGCGGCAATGAAGCGATGCTTGGAAATAAGATGACCTGCCCGCATCCGGCGATATTTAAAGTCTTTGGCAAGTGCCTGATCGAAAAAAAGCACCGCTTCGGCGGCAATTGCTCCGTTTTTCGTGGCGCCGAACGACATGACATCAATGCCTGCCTGCCATGTCAGCGCCGCTGGTGATTGACCACTGGCGACAACGGCATTTGCAAAGCGCGCGCCATCAAGGTGTGTTTTCATGCCTTGTTTTTTTGCCGCCGCGCTCAGTGATTTAATTTCTGCGGGCGAATACATTGTTCCGCATTCTGTAAGATTGGTCAGGGACAGGCAGGCTGGTTGAACCCCGTGCGGATCTTCAGATTTCAGCATGCCCGCCGCATGTTCAACGGCGTCAGCGGTCAACTTGCCATTCTGTCCTGAAATTGTAACGCAGCGCGCGCCGGAAAAGAACTCCGGCGCTCCGCATTCGGATGTAATGATATGCGCCTCTTCATGGGCGAGAATAGCCCCCCATGGCGGCGTGACATGGGCAATGGCGAGCGCATTTGCAGCGGTTCCAGATGTCAGCAAAAACATCTCTGTTTCACAGCCAAACACCTCATTCATTTTTGCCTGAAGTTCAGCCGTCAGCGCATCGGCGCCGTAAGACGGCGCAGGCTCCCCGCGCATAGCCTCGGCAAGCCGCGCCATCACCTGCTCGCTTGCGCCTGTGCCATTGTCGCTCGCAAGATACATGCCTGACCTCTCATTATCTGCTTTGTGTTGTGGCGCAGATTACAAAATCAGGCAAGCCGCACTCAGCGTGCGTTTTTGCGCTCAACGGGTTTTGTGGTTTTGATGGCAGGCATGTCTTTTGCGGGCGCAATTTTTGTGCGCGCATCAGGGGGCCAGCTAAAATCATCAGCACGACCCGGTTTTATATCGGCGACGGGAATGGTGCCTGTGACATCATCCTGTTTTTCGCCAAGAAGTTTATTGTCTTTGACCACAACCGTCGTCAGCGAAATGACAGGCCCGACAAACCCATTAATCACCGCAGGATCGCTGCTGTTTGAAGATGGAGCAACAGAGCCAATCGTTGTGTCCTGTGCATTTTCCGGCGTCACGGCAAGGTCACGGCGCAGTTTTGTCTCAACATAGAATGCAAGCTTACGATTTCCGGCAGGTGTCATGGTGAAACCGTCGCGCAGGCGCAAGCGCCGCTGATTGCCGTTCACATCGGGCCCAACAACCATATACTGACTGTTTTCATCGACGAACCCTTCCCAGACATCGATGAATTTTGCCCCGATAGACATGGCTTTTTCGCGGTAAATGTCATTGAGGAAGGCAATATCACTGGTTGTTTTTTTATTTGCAGATGGCGGCAAACCGACCCAGTAGACAGGCGCAGCGTGTCCGTGAGTTGCGGCAATAATTGTATCGAGATTTTTCTGATAGGCCCGGCGCCAGCCTTCGCTTTGAAACGCAAAGCTTTCTCCGCCGCCGTTAATGCTGCCAATGTCATGTGTGCCAACCAAAAGCACGATGGCCGATGGGTTCAGCGCCGTAATTTTATCTTTCAGCGTTTTTGCAATCTCGCCGCCCTCATTTTTTCCAATCAGGCTGGCGTTTTCAACCGTGGCGGCTTCAATCTTGGCGTCACTGTCTTTTGCAAACGCATCATGCAGGCCATCGGTAAGGCCAGTGGCCATGTCATCGCCGATTACAAGAATTTTCTTGGCGTTGGCGTCTTTGGACACTTCAACAGGTTTCAATGTCGATGACGATACTTCCTTGCGCGGTGCGCGCACGCGCGGCGCACGGCGGCGTTCATAGCGTTGCTGCCAGCGGTCTTGCTCTTCATACGGATCATAACGCGGCGGCGGGCGGCGTGGACCTCCGTCAAAAAAATTATCAAAAAAACCAAATTGGGCACTGGCCGGCGCAATATGAGCGACGAGACCGAGAGCCGTTATACACAAAACAAAAAGAAACTGGCGCATGCCGTCTCATAGCGTAAAAGTTAATTAAACGCCAGAAAAATTTACATTCGCGTGATGCAGGCGTGATGAAACTTTAAGTCAAATTGTTGTGATTTTCCAAATTGCTAATGGCGCAAACGCTCAAGAAGATCTGGCGTTGGAAAGCCGTCTGCGGGAAGACCGACGCTTGTCTGATACGCGCGAATGGCTTTGCGTGTCTGCGCGCCAATCCGCCCTTCGCTGCCGCCGGTTTCAAATCCTGCGCTTGCAAGACGCTGCTGAAGTTCCTGGCGCTCATCGCGCGACAGCATGCGGATATTGCGTGGCCATTTTCCATAAAACGCTGCGCCGCCCATCATGCGGTCGGCAAGGTGGCCAACGGCATAAGCGTAAGCTTCAGAACCATTATAGCTTTTCAGCTGGTCAAAATTTTTCGTCAGTAAAAACGCAGGGCCAGTTGCACCGGCAGGAAGCGTGAGCGTGGCGGTGTCTGAACCTGTTTTGAACAGCTTGTTGCCCGGACGTTTCAAGCCCATGTTTGTCCATTCATCCAAAGAATGCGTCTCGCCCACTTTCGGCAAAACGGCACGTGGCAAGATCACTTCATAGCCCCAGCTTTTGCCGGGCTTCCAGCCCGTGGCTTTCAGATTGTTCGCGGTCGAGGCCAGCGAATCCGGCACACTGCCAATAATGTTTTTGTGGCCGTCGCCGTCAAAATCGACGGCATAGGGTTTGAATGTCGAAGGCATAAATTGTGTGTGGCCAAACGCGCCCGCCCACGACCCGCGCAGTTTCGACGACGGAATATCTTGCGCCTGCACAATTTGCAGCGCTGCCAGCAATTCTTTCTGAAAGTAGTCCTGACGCCGCCCGATACAGGCCAGCGTTGCCGTCGAGCGGATTACCGGCTTTTCGCCCATGCTGGTGCCAAAATTTGTTTCAACCGCCCACAGGCCAATCAGCGTGTAGCGATCAACGCCGTATTGCTGCTCCATACGTGGCCATATCGCTTTATAATGCGCGATCATCTGCCGCCCTTTGGCAATGCGTGTCGGGTTGACGAGATCATCCACATACGACCACAGCGGTTTTTCAAATTCCGGTTGCGATGTCATCAAACGCATCAGCGACATGTCGGGCTCGATGTCCGACAATTCACGGTTGAATATCTCTTGCGAAATACCGCGCGTCTGCGCCTGCGGCCATAGTCCGCGCAAGCACTGCTTGAAATTGCCTTGTGCGGCGGCAATGGCCTGCGGCGACATTTCAGGGCTTTCCTGCGCGAATGAAACGCCTGTCATCCCGATCAGAAAAAAAGCGGCCAGATATTTCATATTATTTTTCCCCGCGCAAAGCCTGCAACACGACAGGCCCTGCAAAACCATCGGCGGGTTTCAGCCCCCGTTTCAACTGATACGCAGTGATCGCGCGATTGGTATCGCTGCCGACACGGCCATCGCTGCCGCCCGTGTCGAAACCGGCGCGTGTCAGGCGCTGCTGCAATTCACTCAGCTCTTCAACGCTAAGCTGCGCCGTGGCGCCCGGCCATGTTGCCACAAGTCCATTGCCGCCTTTCAGGCGATCGGCCAGAAGGCAAACAGCCAGCGCATATTTGAACGACGGGTTATAGGCCATCACCGCGCGAAAATTTTGTGTAAGGGCAAAACCTGGCCCACGCGGCCCTGCAGGAAATGCGACGCGCACAGCCACATTCGGATTTTCGAATGCCGAACCATCAGCATTGGTGAGGCCAAGTTGCTGCCAGTCGCGAAGCGTGCGTTGTGTCCTGTTATTGGCAAGGGCGAAATTGAAAGTGGAACCGGCTTTGACCTCAAAGCCCCAGCCCATATGTGGCACATAATTTCCGCGGTTTTGTAAAAAACGCGCGGTTGAACCAAGCGCATCATCGGGCGCGCCAAAGGGTGAAATTTTTCCGTCCTTGTTGAAATCAGTGCCCATGTTCAGCCAGACTTCCGGCATCCATTGCGTATGTCCCATCGCGCCAGCCCACGAGCCTTTCATATCTGCAGGGCGCGCCCAGCCGCGCTGCACGATGACCAGCGCGTTGAGAAGCTCTTGCTCCCAATACAGGCGGCGGCGTGGCTCGGCAAAGGCCAGCGTGGCCAATGAAGCCAGCACAGGGCGCATATATTTGGGATTGTCGACAAGGCCGCCATAAGAGGATTCAAGCCCCCAGATCGCGGCAACGATGTTGCTGTCGACGCCGTATTGGCGCTCTACGGAGGCCAGCAGTGCAGCGTTCTGCGCCACTTTGGCGCGCCCCTCGCGCACGCGCCAGTCGGACACGCGCCGGCTGAGATATTGCCAGACCTGTTCTTTGGATTCAGGCTGGCTCCTGTCCTGCTCAATGACATCGAAATCAGGCGTCAAACCGCCCATAATCTCGTCATAACGGCCAGCGTCAATACCGCGCGCCAATGCCTTTGGCTTGAAACGTTGTGCCCAGTTGTGGAACGCGGTCATGTCCTGCGCACCCGCAGGCACAGCAACAAGCAAGGCCGACGCTGAAAGAATCAGGCCGAAAATTATGCTCTTAATTTTGCCGTTGTTGATTTGCACGAGGATGACCTTGAGCTAGAGAAGTAAGCATTCGGTTGACAACAACGCACAATCGACGAACACACAGGACAGTGTCAGTCAATCACGTTTTTTTTGAGGTTCCCATGTCCAAGATCTTACGCAAAGCCATTTTCCCCGTTGCCGGTCTTGGCACACGTTTTTTGCCAGCAACAAAATCCGTGCCCAAAGAAATGCTGACAGTGGTTGACAGGCCCGTCATCCAGCATGTCGTCGACGAAGCGGCCGAGGCGGGCTTGGAGCATTTTGTTTTCGTCACGGGGCGTGGCAAGGCCGCGATCGAAGACCATTTTGATCTCTCCTATGAACTGGAAGACACGCTGCGCCAGCGCGGCAAGACAGAGGCCTTGGACACCTTGCTGCGCGCCACGCCTAAAGCAGGCATGACCAGTTTTACCCGCCAGCAAGCCCCGCTTGGTCTTGGCCATGCGGTATGGTGCGCACGTGACATTATCGGCAACGAGCCTTTTGCGCTGTTGCTGCCCGACATGCTGCATATGAGCAAAACCACAAGCTGCATGGCGCAGCTTTCAAAAGCCTATGCGGCAACGCCCGGAAATTATATCGCCGTCTATGACGTTGCCGCGGCGCAGACCAAAGATTACGGCATCGTGGCGCAGGGCAAAGCTGTTGGCGCCGGTTTTGAGATCACGGGGATGGTTGAAAAACCAAAGCCCGAAGATGCGCCCTCAACGCTGGCCATTTCAGGGCGTTATATCCTTGAGCCTGAAATCTTCGATATTCTGGCAAAGCAGGACAAGGGCGCAGGCGGTGAAATTCAGCTGACCGATGCCATGTTGCAGCTTGCCAAGAAACGCCCCTTTTACGGCGTGACCTTTGACGGGCAGATTTTTGATTGCGGCTCAAAAATCGGTTTCATCATGGCCAATATCGCTTATGCCTTGAAAACACCTGGTCTTGGCGATCAGGTTCGTGAACAGATTAAAACACTTTAATTGAGATAGGATTATTAGATGTTCGTACGCCACTTTGCTTTTGCTGTTTTTTTAAATCTCATTCTTTTGACCGCTGCGCAGGCACAGGTTCAGATCGGCCTTGGCGCACCAATGACAGGCGAGCAGGCCACATTCGGCGCGCAGATGAAAAATGGCGCTGAACTGGCCGTAGATGAAATCAATTCCCAAGGTGGCGTGCTTGGTCAGAAAGTTGTTCTGCATATTGGCGACGACCGCGCTGACCCGAAAGAAGGCCTGTCTGTCGCCAACAAATTTATCGGCGATGATGTTACATTCGTTGTCGGCCATCTTCAGTCCGGCGTTTCAATCCCCGCATCCAAAGAATATGCCGACGCAGGCGTTTTCACAATCACGCCCGGCGCGACAAACCCGCAGCTGACTGATTCCGGCCTGTGGAACACGCACCGTGTGTGCGGGCGCGACGACCAGCAGGGAAAAGTGGCTGGTGAATTTTTAGCAAAGAATTTCGCGGGCAAGAAAATTGCTATTCTGCATGACCGCACGACCTACGGAAAAGGCCTTGCCGACGAGACCAAAAAAGCGCTGAACGCGAACAGCGTCACCGAGGTGTTTTTCGACGGCATCAATGTTGCTGAAAAAGATTTCACCGCCGTGGTTTCTCGCCTGAAAAGCCTGAATGTTGATTACGTCTATTTTGGTGGGCTGCACACGCCAGCCGCGCTGCTGCTGCGCCAGATGCGCGATCAGGGCATGAACACCGTTCTTGTCTCAGGCGACGCTCTGGTCACCGATGAATTTGCGGCTATTGCCGGTGATGCGGCTGTTGGCACGCTCGCAACCTTCGGGCCGGATCCTTTGAAAAATCAGGCCTCTGCGAAAGTGGTTGAGGCGTTCAAGGCCAAAGGCCTCGCCCCTGAAAGTTACGCGCTCTATACTTACGCAGGGTTTGAAGTGATTGCGCAGGGCATTGCCGCGGCCAAAAGCACCGACCCGAAAAAAGTCGCCGAAGCGGTTCGCTCAGGCCAGACCTTCCACACAGTTCTCGGCTCGCTCAACTTTGATAAAAAAGGCGATCTCAGCGTTCCAAATTATGTCATTTATGAATGGACGACCGGCAAGGACGGAAAAATTATCTACGGCGAGCGGAAATAATTTTTAATATTGCAGCTTCAAGCCCAGCTCGCCAAGTGTGCCGCTGGTGTCTTCGCCTGCAACGGATGATGACAGTGTGCGGTGCTCGATTTTGCCTGTAACGGCAGCAAAACGGTTGAGCTGCCAGGCCGCGTCGACCCCTGCTGAAAAGCGAAGGTCGTCGCGATCAATGCCTTCGTAACTGTCATAGCCAAGGCCAAGGCTGGCACCGACCAGCACATTGCGGCGCAGTTTATGCTCGGCGCGGGCTGTTGCATCATGCGAGAGCCCGCCGATTGTGCCGACACCGACATCATCAAGAACTGCCGTGCGCGCACCAAAGCGGAAGGTCGTCAAAGCTGTCGGCGACCAGTTAAGGGCACTGTCGAACGTGACGCCACTATAACTTTCCGCGCTTTGCTCATAGGGCGTCTGGTAAAGCAGGCCTGCGGCAATCTCGCCGCTGAGAAAAGGACCAAAATCAAACATCAGACCGGCACGCTCCGTCACGCCGTTTGAGCCTTTGTCAAAGCCACCCGCATCTTTCTCAATGTCATAGTCATGGCGATTGTAAGCTGTCTCAACAAAGGGCTGCACCGCGCCCGTCCATTCATAAGAACCGCGCAAGGCAAACACGCTGTCGCGGACATTGCGGTCGCCATTGTCAATGGTCGCGCCTGTGCTGAGCTCCGTATCGCTGTAGCTGCGCTGCGTGCTTTCACCCGAAACGCGCACGCCAAAGATGCCGAGCTTTTGGCTCAGCGCACCATTGGCACGAAAGCTTTGCACGTCGGGCTGGCTGACCGCATTTCCGGGCAGGCTGGTTGTGGTCAATGAATTGCTGTCCTGCGCCCGTATGTAAGCTGCACCAAACTCCGCTGTTGTTCCGCGGCGAATATCAATGCGGGTACTGGCATCCAGATTGAGATTGTTGCGCGCGGCTAAATCATCGCTGAAATAATCAAACCGTTCAGCGCCAAGGTGAAGGCGAAACGCATGGTTTGACCAGTCGCTTTCAAGAATGAAATCCGGTTTGATGCGCGTATAGCCGCTGCTGCGTGCATTGCCGGGCGTTGCGTTCACGTTGCTGTCAAAGCCTGCAGCCGTTTCAACGCTCGGGCGCAAAATAAAGGAGCCGCGCCGTATGCCCAGCGGCGCATAGGCCTCTTCATCGCTGATGCGGCGCACAACACGCGGCGGTGTCGGTGTGGCCGCGCCAGCGGCCGTTTCCGCTGTCGCTGGCATATCGATCCCTTGTTGCACCTGTGTGAAAGCCGGCGAGCGAACAGGCGTCTGCACATAGCTGCGTTGCGGCGGCGGGCGGACACCGCGCAGCGCAAATGGCGTGTCGGGGGTTTGAGACGTGTCGGGCGCAACGGCGTAAGGCTGATCAAATGAGGAGTAAGGCTTGGCGTCTGCCGCAGACATGACAAAGCTGGCCAGCAGTCCACCTGCCAGCGTCGAGGCGAAACGCCTTCCAGCTCTGTTTTTGACCGCCAAATGAAACTCCACTGCAAGGCGACAAATCTAAATGAAGTGTAAAGAGCCATGGTTAATGAGACGTTACGTTTGAAACCCTGCAAAACGTTGACAAAAGCGGCATTTTCGCCAGATTGGAGCGATGAAACCGAAATTTGCAGTCCACGGCGCCGACCCTGTCGCGTCAGCGCTCCGCACCCTTGAGTGTGAAACCGAGGCGCTTGATGCGCTTTATGCCGCCCTTCAGGATGGAATGAGCGCGCCTTTTCGTGAAACGGTCGAAGAAATTTTCAAAAGCGCGGGCCGCGTCATTTGTGCTGGCATGGGGAAATCCGGGCATGTTGCGCGCAAGCTTGCAGCGACGCTCGCGTCAACTGGTACGCCGGCCTATTTCGTCCATCCGGCTGAGGCGGGCCATGGCGATTTAGGAATGATCCGTTCTGAAGATGTGATCATTGCGCTGTCATGGTCCGGCGAAACCGCTGAAATGAAACCGCTGATTGATTACGCCAAACGCTTTGGCGTTCTAGTTGTGGGCCTGACCTCGGAACCTAAAAGCACGCTTCACGCAGCTTCAGATATTGCGCTTCTGTTGCCGCGCGTTGCCGAGGCTTGCCCCAATGGGCTCGCGCCCACCTCTTCAACCCTGATGCAAATGGCGCTTGGTGACTGTCTTGCTGTTGCGCTTCTGGAGCGCCGTGGTTTTTCTGCTGCCGATTTTAAAGTTTATCATCCGGGCGGGAAACTTGGCGCAGGCCTCAAACATCTTGCCGATGTGATGCGTGACGGCGAAGAACTTCCA
Organism: Hyphomicrobiales bacterium; assembly: GCA_965247525.1. Taxonomy (GTDB): domain Bacteria; phylum Pseudomonadota; class Alphaproteobacteria; order Rhizobiales; family UBA4765; genus JAZKID01. Next base: position 1,662,780 of record OZ252015.1, on the reverse strand, counting down.
CTTGTAAAAATGACGACCCCTCTTCAGGACGCTATTTTGGTCATGACAAAAGGCCGCAAAGGCTGCGCCCTCGTCATCAATGCAGAGGGACAGCTTGCAGGCATTGTCACAGACGGCGATTTGCGCCGCGCGTTTGCTGCCGATAAACGCGATGCGCCTGTCGAGGCCGTCATGTCATCAGCGCCGCGCACGTTGAAAAGCGATGCGATGACCAGCGAAGCGCTCAACATCATGAACGCTGCAAACATAACGGTTCTGCCTGTGATTGATGATGAAGGCCTGCCTGTCGGCCTGTTGCATCTGCATGACTTGTTGCGGCTGGGTGTGGCCTAAGGCCTGTACCCCGGCGGCACTGGCGGCGCCTTGTCCATCAATAAAATTGTCACGCGGGCATTGCTCGATGCTGTCGGTTCATTGGCCAGAAGAAGATCGCTGTCGGCCTTGCCCACCACCGAAAACACTTGGCTTTGCGGCAGTCCGCTTTCCATCAAAAGCGAGCGCACGGTATTGGCACGGTCGGCTGACAATTCCCAGTTGCCATAACCGGGGCGGCCTTCAAGGCGCACACCCGTGGTGTGGCCCGAGATCGCCACCTGATTTGGCAATTTTTTGATGACAGGCCCCAAAGCGCGCAGTGCCGCGCGTGTGCGCTCATAGGGAAATTTCGAGCCCTCCGGAAACATCGGGCGGCCTTCCTGATCGACCAGCGAAATCAACACACCATCTTCGGTGTCTTCAATCATCACGCTTGAGCTAAGCGCTGTGACTTCGGGTAAAGCCTGCCAGGCTTGGCGCAATGTGGTTGCGGCCGATGAATAGCCCATGCGCGAAGTTGCGCTGTCGCGCGGGCTGCGGCTGACTTCATGTGTCGAGTAGGCAACGCCCTGCTGCGATGAGAGCTCGTTGCTCTCAGACGCAAAAGCGACCTGTTCCTCATCTTTTTGTTTCGTTACGTTTTTGAAGAATTCTTTGCGGGGCGTGCCGTCAACCTCGACCACGCCAGCGACCCTGCGTTCCGGCTCGACGCCAAAAGCATCTTTCATCGATCCGGCCATGATCGACATCTGGGCTTTTTCCTGACTGGAAAACGCGACAAGAACGACGAAAAAGGCCAGTAAAAGCCCCATCAAATCGGCGAATGTGACGAACCAGCCGTGACCGCCGCCGTGGCCGCCTTTTTTCTTGCGTGCCATTTAGGCCGCTGCCGCGTCGTCGCTGTCCGGCTCGGTGCGATGTTTATGGGGCAGATAAGCCACCAGCATTTCGCGAATAAGCGCGGGGCTTTTGTTTTCACGCATCTGCAGCACACCGTCGATAATCAGCGTTTCCAGTGTCTCGTCATGATGCAGTTTCAGCTCCAGCTTTTCAGCCATCGGCAGCGTGATGAAGTTGGCAAGCACGGCGCCATAAAGCGTTGCAAGCAAAGCGGTTGCCATGAACGGTCCCAGCTTTGACGGGTCGGTCATGTTGGCAAACATCTGCACCATGCCCATAATCGTGCCGACCATGCCGAAGGCCGGTGCGCAATCGCCGATAGCCTTGTAAACCTTGACGCCTTCTTCGAGGCGTGTCGCCATCAAGTCGCGTTCGCGTTCCATGACTTCGCGAATGAAATTTGCGTCATAGCCGTCCGCAATCATGCGCACGCCCTTTGCGAGAAATTCGTCGTCAACTTTGAATGTTTCAAGCGCGATCGGGCCTTTTTTGCGCACCAGATCGGCCATTTCAGAAATCAGCTCAATAGCATCGCGCGGTGCCATACGTTTATGCCCGAAGGCAAATTTCGCGCCTGTGGCAAGTCCGCCTAAAACGGTCTTGAATTCAAAACGGATGAATGTTGCGGCCAGAACGCCGCCCCCGATCACGATCAAACCGTGTTCGGAAATAAACATTTCGATATTGCCGCCGCCAAGCGCCAGAAAGCCAACCGTACCGATGGCGATCAAAAAACCCAGAACTGTTGCGAAATCCATTTTACTCTGCCCCGAACATTGAATTTACGAGAAAGAGATTAATGTTGCGCTTCATTTTTCGCGATAAATGGCAAAACGCCCAAAGCGAGACCGAGAAAAAACACGAGGTCAAGACCACCCATATGTACAAACTCCACACAACACAACGCGAACTGTTAAGTCTCTGTTATGCCTGATTTTCCGTTAAAAATCGGTTGAGACCTTTTTCAAAGTTTTGCGCGGCGCTTATGTCCCGGCCTTTCCCTTGGGCTCAAGACGTTCGTCGCTCAAATTACGTCACTGACATGATTTGCTAGCTTCGCTGTCGATCTTCATCCAGCCGGAAAGCTCGCGCTGCGCAATGTGCGCAATCACGCGCATGCCTTCTGCGCTGTCATTGAGTGCCGGCAGATAGGCATAATGCGTGCCGCCATTCTCGGTAAAATAATGCCGGTTTTCGACATTGAGCTCTTCCAATGTTTCCAAGCAATCTGCCGTAAAGCCGGGCGCGAGAACCACAAGTTTTTTAATACCGTCACGCGCGAGGCGTTTAATGGTTTCGTCCGTGTAAGGCTCGACCCATTTGTCAGTGCCAAAACGCGACTGAAACGAATGCAACAATGTGCTTTCGCTGTGCCCAAGCTCTGCGCGCAGCAGCCGCGCCGTTTTGACACATTGGCAATGATACGGATCGCCTTGAAGCAGATATTTTTCCGGCACGCCGTGGAAACTCGCAAGAATAACCTCCGGCTCAAAATCAAGTTTGGCGAGGCTGCCGCGCACGCTCTCGGCCAGCGCTTTGATATAGACGGGATCATCATGCCAAGGGGGCGCCGTGCGCACGGCTGGCTGCCAGCGCATTTTCTGCAAAACCTCGAACGCTTTGTCATTGGCTGTTGCGGTTGTTGCTGCACAGTATTGCGGATAGAGCGGGAGAAGCAGGATGCGGTCGCAGCCCTTTGCTTTTAAACTTTCAATGCCGCTTTGCGTCGACGGATGGCCATAGCGCATCGCCCAGTCGACAATGACTTCGCTGTTTCCAAAAATATTTTGCAGTTTTTCAGATTGCGCGCGGGTGATTGTTTTTAAAGGGCCCTCATCACGCTCCTTGTTCCAGATCGTCTCATAGTCTTTGCCTTTGCGGCTTGGCCTCGTTGTCAAAATCACAAGCTGCAACAGAGGCTGCCAGAACAGTGGGTTGACCTCAATCACGCGTCTGTCTGACAAAAACTCCGAGAGATAACGGCGCATCGGCCAGTAAGTCGTGCCTTCGGGCGTTCCTAAATTCAGTAAAAGCACACCGATCTTGCGCGGCAGAATGGACGGATGGTTGAGGGGGAGGAGTTGCATGAGCTCTTTATAAACGTCATTGCGAGCGAATGAAATGAGCGAAGCAATCTATTCTGATATTAGGATTGTAGAATAGATTGCTTCGTCGCAAGCGCCTCGCAATGACGAGATTTATTACTCCGCCGCCAAAGCCGCACCTGTAGGTGTTGCGCGGTATTGGCCAAGAAGATTGTCACGCTCCTCAAGAGCGGATTTGAGATGGCGTTCCTTGATATAACCATAGCCCCGTATTTTTTCGGGGTTTGTGGCAATTGCAATTGCGAGCGCATGATTATCGGTATTCAAAGTCGTCTCAATCTCGGCAAGGAAGGCTTCGTAATCTCTAATCAGCTGGCGTTCGGTTCTGCGCTCAGCGCTATAGCCGAAAATATCCAGCGCAGTTCCGCGCAGGCCTTTAAATTTGGCCAGCACGCCAAAGGCTGTCCACATCCAGCGGCCAAACTTGATCTTGCGCGGATGGCCCGTTGAGGGGTCTTTGCGTGCAAACAAGGGCGGCGCCAGATAAAACTTCAAATCGCTATAATTTGAAAACTGGTTTTTCAGCTGCAATTTGAAATTGTCAGTGGTGTAAAGCCGCGCCACTTCATACTCGTCTTTGTAGGCCATCAGCTTGAACAGATAGCGGGCAACCGCTTCCTTCAGACCACTGCGTCCTTGCGCGCGTAACGCTTCTAAAGCCGCCACTTTTTCCACCGCGCTGGAATACCGCTGCGCATAAGCGGCATTCTGGTAATCGGTGAGAAAAGATACACGCCGGGCAACCAGCTCTTCAAAGCTTTGCGACAGAGTTTGCGCCTCTGTCTTCGGTTTGCGCTCGTGCAGGATCTGCTCCAGACGCTCTGGCTCGACAGCTGCGCGGCGTCCCCATAAAAACGCATCCTGGTTCATTTTGACAGCTTCGCCGTTGATGCGAATCGCCTCGACCAGCGCCTGTTCCGACAATGGAATGCCGCCCAGCTGATAGGCATAGCCCAGAAGAAACATATTGGCCGCAATGGAATTGCCGAACATTGCTGTTGCAATCTGCGTGGCCGAGACAAAGCGCACCTGATTGTTGGTTTCCGTCATCAACCGTTTGCGAAGCCGCTGTGTCGGCAATGAAAAATCCGGATTGCGGGTAAACGCGCCGGTGATGATTTCTTCCGTGTTGACGATCACCTTGGTTTTGCCGGGCATGATTGCACTGACAACTTTTGAAGAACCAGTGACAAGAAGATCGCCGCCGATGATTGTCTCCGCGCCGCCAGCCGGCACGCGGATGGCCATGATTTCGTCGGGCGTGTTGGCGATGCGCACATGCACGAACACCGCGCCGCCCTTTTGAGCGAGGCCTGCCATGTCAATCAAGCCGCAACCTTTGTTTTCAAGATGTGCGGCCATGCCAAGGATCTGGCCGATGGTGACGACACCCGTGCCGCCAATGCCTGTGACGAGAACACCGAATGAGCCTTCAAGTTTAGGCATTTCGGGATCCGGTAACGCGTCCCATCGACCAAAATCCTGGTCAGCTTCGGCTTTGCGGATTTTGCCGCCGTGTACGGACACGAAAGACGGGCAAAACCCTTTGACGCATGAAAAGTCTTTGTTGCAACTCGATTGGTCGATCGTGCGCTTGCGGCCAAATTCCGTTTCATTCGGGATGACCGATACGCAGTTTGACTGCACGGAGCAATCACCGCAGCCTTCGCAGACCAGCTCATTGATGATGACGCGCTCATCCGGATCTGGATATTCGCCGCGCTTGCGGCGGCGGCGCTTTTCAGCAGCGCAGGTCTGGTCATAAATCAGAACAGTGACACCCGGCACTTGCGCCAGCTGGCGCTGCACGAAATCGAGATCATCGCGGTGGTGAAACGTTACGCCCGCTGGAAATCCAACCGGAGTGCTGTATTTTTCAATGTCGTCGGAAACGACGGCAATGCGCGCGACGTTTTCAGCCGAGACCTGACGCGCAATCATCGGCACATCAAGCCCGCCATCATTCTTCTGGCCGCCCGTCATCGCGACCGCATCGTTGAACAGGATTTTGTAGGTGATATTGACGCCCGCGACCACACTGGCGCGAATGGCCAATGATCCGGAATGGTTGTAGGTACCATCGCCCAAGTTCTGGAACACATGCCCACGCGAGGAGAACGGTGCTTCACCAATCCAGTTCGTGCCTTCAGCGCCCATATGCGTGAACGTACCGGTGTCACGGTCCATCCATGTCACCATGATGTGGCAGCCAATGCCCGCATAAGCACGCGTGCCTTCGGGAATTTTTGTTGATGTATTGTGCGGGCAGCCCGAGCAGAAATGCGGGGTGCGAACGGCAATATCGGTCAACTCAAGCTTGCGCCCTTCAGCCTCGCGGATGTCCGCCATCTTTTGCTCGAGTTGCGGCAGCTTCGCATAAGCATTGATACGTGTGCCGAGCGCCAGCGCGATTGTGTTCGGGTCAAGCGCGCCGCGCACCGGAAACAACGGCGCGCCGTTTTCATCGGCCTTACCAATGATCTGCGGGCCATTTTTGTTGTAAAGAATTTCGCGAAGCTGCGGCTCGATCAGACCGCGTTTTTCCTCGACGACAATGATTTTCTCAACGCCTTGCGCAAACTCCATCACCGTGCGCGGCACCAGCGGCCAGGGCGCTGCAACTTTCAAGATACGCACGCCAAGCGCGTCGGCCTGCTGCTCATCAAGGCCCAGCGCATCCAGCGCTTGGCGCACGTCGAGCGTCGATTTGCCGACGGTGATAATGCCGAGCTTGGGGCGCGTGCCGCCTTGCGCCAGAACCTTGTCGAGCTTGTTGGCATAGAGATAAGCGAGCACCGCTTCGCGCCGCACAGTGTGCAGGCGGTCTTCCTGTTCAATCAGATTGAACATGCTGTCGCTGAGGCGGATGTTGAGACCGCCGGGCGGCATGGCAAAATCTTCCGGCAGAACAATGTTGACGCGGTCGAGCGAGCCGTCAATCGAGCCGGTCGATTCAATCGTGTCTTTCAGGCCTTTGAAGGCGACCCAGTTTCCTGAGAAGCGCGACATCGCCCAGCCGTGGAGGCCAAAATCGAGAATTTCCTGAACGCCGGCTGGCGACAGGATCGGGATCATCACATCGACGAAATGAAATTCTGTCTGATGCGCCATGGACGACGATTCAGCGGTATGGTCATCGCCCATTAAAGCGAGAACGCCGCCGTTTTTTGATGTTCCTGCAAAGTTGGCGTGGCGGAACACGTCGCCGCAGCGGTCAACGCCCGGGCCTTTGCCATACCACATGCCAAAAACGCCGTCGAAGCGTCCTTCGCCGCGCAGTTCTGCTTGTTGCGTCCCCCAAATGGCCGTTGCGGCAAGATCTTCATTAAGGCCGGAATGAAATTTGATATTGCGTGCATCTAGATATTTTTTGGCGCGCATGAATTGAAGATCAAGGCCGCCGACCGGCGAGCCGCGATAACCTGAAATATAACCGCCTGTATTCAGGCCCGCGCGCTTGTCGCGCTCATGCTGCATCAGGCAAAGGCGGATAAGCGCCTGCGTCCCCGATGTAAAAATCCGGTTTTCTTCGAGATCATAGCGGTCATCAAGCGCAACGCGCCTGAGCGGCGGAGCGCCCTCATAAGCCATTTGGAAGTCTCCATATAACGATCAGCGTCTTTGCTTAAAATAAGCAATGCCGTTAGGCCATGCAATAGCAGGCTTTAACGATGGCTGAAAGCGGGATTAGCTTAATTAATAATGCGAACTTCTGGCGCGATGATGACGTCGGTCATGGCTTTCATAGCATCGAAAATTTGCGGACCTGTCTCCGCTTCAAACGCCCATTCTGGCTTGCTGGCGCAATTTCGCATGAGCAACGTGCCGTTAGCCGTGCCGCTGTAATACCCGCGTTGATTGTTCGGATTGTTACCGCCATGCTCCCAGGTCGGGAGGTCCCAGGCATTTGGGTCATTACGTGCATAAAGCGGTCCTGGCACACCATTTTGCGGGATTCGCGCCGTTACATTTGCATTGTCGTAAACGGAAATCGGGGTGTTGATGTGTAGTGTGTAAACATCGCCGAGATCTTTAAGTCGATTACATACGGCAGGATCGTAAGGTTTATGAGATCTTGAATGGGCTCCATCTGAAACAATAATGATTATTCTTTTTAAAATATTTTCAGAAACAGGACCAATTATTACGGTGTTATTAACGGTGTTAGTAATTGAATCATAAACGTCTTGAAAACTTTGGTTCAGGTCTGTTCCACCTTGTGCGCCGCGAAGACCTACAGTATATGGAAAAAGGACGGCTTCTTTTGCCTCTTTCGTTCCTGCGTATGGATTGATGCCAATAACTGACATATCAAAATCATATCCAATAAAATTTGCTGTAACTGCCGGCTCACTCCCATCTGCCGCATCTGAGACACGTTGAATCAAACCTGTATCTGAACCAAAAGCCAGCTGAATGTCGTCAAGCTTCGGTGTTTTTCCGGCATTGCGAATGGTCGAGCCATCATCATGGCACATGAAGAAACACCCGCCGCCTGGCGGGTCATAGGGGGTGGACGAAAGCGGCGATGGCGAACCATCATCCGGAACAACCATCGATGTTGAATAGTCTACAACCATGTGAACTTGGACATCTGAAGTGGAAAAAACAGAAGCGGCTTTTGCATCCGCTGAAATTGATATTGTATTAAAACCCAAAATTTTCATGAAGTCGGTCGCGACTTTGGCCGAGGCTGTGATGTTAACTTCTTTTGTTTTGTCGTTGAGACCTTTTAATTCGACAATTGTATCGCTTACTTTAAATGGAGTTGAGCCATAATTGGAATTAAAAACGTTACGCATAAGCTGGTCTGGGTCTTCTCGTTCTTCTTTACTCTTCAATGGTTTGAAGTAAGAACGGCCAACTGCGAGAGCTGCCGCTTCCGTGGCCTGCCGGAGTTTAACCTGCTCCTGTCCGGCTGCGCGGTAATCAATTGCGGCGCCGATCATTGCGGCGATTGGCAGTAACATGAGCGCAAAAATAATGCCGACAACGCCTTTTTTATCACGGGCAAAGCGGCTAAAAAGGCGGCGGCGCGGGGGTGAAGCGTTCATTTTAGACCTTCGCAAAGACCCGGCCAGTGTGCCTGTGAACTGTTAATGAGCGGTGTCATTGGCCTTGTAAAATTGAACCACATGGAGGATCGCTTTACAAAAGACACCGTTTTATGAAACAAAGCGGTCATGAAAACACACAAAATTTCAGGTGCGGCGCTTGCAACCTTGATCGGCGCCATTGTGCTGGTAGGTAGCGAGATTATCGCCACGGCAGGGGCAGCGGCTTGGGCCATTGCCGGAATGATCGGTGGTGGGCAAAACGGTTTTTACGTTTTATTTGCGATATTTGGTGCGGCCGCCATTTTCGCAACCACCGTCTTTGCTCGTCAAGCCATGAAATCGGAGCCTTTAAGGCAGGCTTAAAGGGTCTGGCGTTCCATTTTTAAAGGCTGCGCCTGAGGGGTCGGGTCAATCGTGACCGTGTCCATTTCAGCAGCAAGCTCTTGAACGCACACCGTGGCGCTTAAAAAGTCAGCTGACCATTTTCCATTGTAATTGCAATCAAGAAAAGCGAGCCTGAGCAAGGCCAGCGTGCGGCCTGTGGTCGCAACCGGACGGCCCAGCACGAAACCAAACCAGTCACGAATGACCTCCTCGGCGGCTTGATCGAGGACACCCTGAAGCGAGCTTAACGCTTCGCCCGATTCAATGGCGTGATGGGCTTTGTCATTCATCGCGACCTTCAGGCGCGCAATGGCAAATTCATTGCCGACACCAAAAGACCGGCACCACAATCTTGCGACAGGATCGCAAAAAGACCCCAAGGACGGGTCTGGCCCTGAAGCCATGTTGGAGTTTGCGGCCGATAAATGGGGTTCAAAACTGTCGTTGAGCATGGATTGCCAGAAAGCCTCTAGATTACGCAAAAGCGCCGGGACATTTGCACCCGGTTGCACCGAGCATTACCAGTATCACAAAAACTGTGGTTTTGTTAAGGAAATTTTTGTCAGATCGTGCGCGGCGCCATGATCTGGTCTAGCGGTTTCACCGGATAAGACAGCAGAAGAATTTTTTCACTGCGGCTGAGACTTTCAGGACCAAGGCGCGACAATTTTTCATAAAGAAGGCTGACTTCCACGCTGATCCGCTGCGTTGGTGCTGTATCGGGGATCAGTGCTGCATGAAGCGCGCTCGCCTGCGGATCCGTTAAAATTTTAAGCAATCCCTCGTCGCGGTCAGGCTCGCTGATCTGCATCAGCTCTTTTGCGCGCAGCAATTCTTTAGGACGGTCAACCTCTTCAGGCGTTAGAAAAAGACCAAGCGCCCGCACGCTTTTGCCAAACAATGCAAGGCTGCCCCAATGCGTCAAAAAGGGCGACAGGACGAGGCCGGCAATCACAGGCGTCATCCACCAGAAAAACCCGGGATTAAAAATATAGGCCAGCGTGCCCCATACTGCGCCGATCAGAACATGCGACAAATGCGCCCGCCAAGCAGCCGCCCACGGAACGCCGGACGCGTCGCGGTTTTGTGCTTCCCATGCAACGCTTGTCCCCGTGAGATTGGTGATTACAAACAGGCTGTGCAGTAACATCATGGTTGGCGCCAGCAGGGCCGAGAAAATCAGCTCGATAAAGGCCGACAACAAGAGTTTTGAGCGACCACCATACAGACGTGCCGTTGAACCGCGCGCCATCAGCAAAAAAGCCGACAAAAATTTAGGGACGATCAGCATTCCAAGCGTAATCGACAACAGCATCAGCATGTCACCAGCTCGGTCGATCGGCCATGAGGGAAACAAGGTCGCCGTGCCTGAGAAAAAAGAATGCTCATTGGCCGCTTCCTGCCAGGCGGTCAGCGTGGACGCGATAAGCAGCAACAGCCACAGCGGCGACGAGACATAAGCCATCACCCCCATAAAGAGATGGAGGCGTGAAATCGGCCTGATCTTTTCGCCAAGTACGACGCGGATATGCTGGAGATTGCCCTGACACCAACGCCGGTCGCGGGCAGCGTAATCGATCACATTTGGCGGCAGTTCTTCCCACGAACCGGAGAGCTGCGGCACCAGCCAGCATTCCCATCCGGCACGGCGCAGAAGTGCGGCCTCGACAAAATCATGGCTGAGAATGGGCCCGCCCAAAGGAGGCTTGCCCGGCAAAACCGGAAGGCCGCAACATGCCACAAACGCCTTCATGCGGATTATGGCGTTGTGTCCCCAGTAGTTTCCCGAACCGAGTTGCCAGAAGCACAAACCGGCCGTCATCGTCGGCCCATGCACGGACGAGATAAACTGAAGAATACGTGCAAATAGCGTCGATTGTCCCGTCGGTTGCGGCGGCGATTGAATCAAACCCACTTTAGAGTTGGCCTCCATCAGCGCCGTCATCGTGACAATGGCCTCTGCCGACATCACACTGTCCGCATCAAACACCAGCATATGGTCGTAAGCGCTTCCCCAGTTCTCACAAAACTCCATGAGATTGCCAGACTTCTTTTCAGTGTTTTTTTCACGCCGACGATAAAAAATCTTCGATTTTATTTTCAATGCACGGCGGAGCTCGCCCCAGCCGAGCTCCTCGGCAATCCAGATATCGGGGTCACGTGTATCGGAGAGAATAAAGAAATCGAAGCTTTTGTCGTAGCCAAAATCGCAAAGCGATTCATAAACGGAGCGAACGCGTGCAAAAACCTGATGCGGATTTTCGTTGTAAACAGGGACAACGATGACCGTTTTTTTTGTAAGTTTTGCAGGAAGCTTGATTTTTTTGTTTGAACGCAAGGTCACAGGATCGAGATCAAAAACACGCAGGAACAATCCCGCGACAGCGGTTGCAAATGACAATGCAATCCATAGGAAATTGATGGTGAATAAAACGACAATGGCACTTTCAAACCCTGTCAGCGCATCGCTGCCGAGCACATCGAACATCACATACCCGGCTGTCGCCGTCATCAACAGCGTTGCACCAAACATCACAAGCCGGCGCAAAAACCGGAAACGCGGATTTAAGCTGATCATCCTTTCAACCTTGCCCTATTTGTCTTTATATTCACTATTTTCATCAATTTTTTTAAGCCTGTCTCGAATGCTGTGTTATCCTATACCCATAAAAATCTTACAACTGTTTACAGAGGCCATGCCCAAACCACTTAAATTAACGCAGTTTCTAGATTGCCATGACACAGCGCGCTGCAACACGATCAGCTATGAAAAGTTTAAAGATGTAATGTGGGAAAAGCTTGTCGCGTTCAGCGAACGAGATGGGGACAATACAAATGTTTCCAATGGAAATGGGGTTAGCGAGAATGGCATCAATGAAATTGGACAGATGAGAAGCAAGGGTTGGACTGACCCTGCAAAATTTTATATCCCCAATGCGACCATTTTGCCCAAAAAAATACCGGCACGCTCTTACGATGTTCAGCGTTACATTGACGAGGTCTATAAAGCTCTTGGCGGCGAACGAGAAGGCTGGTCAGGCTACAGCCATACCTCTATTTCACTCTCAGACGCTATCGATCATATTGCCAATGACAAGCGTTTAAGCTTCATCGACTTTTCCTGACCAGCAAACACTTTAAGGGCTGAACGGCATTAGCCATGTCTCAGTGATCGCAGACCCGCGCGCGCGCAGGAACATGCGCAGATCCGCCGTCCGGTTTTCGCGGCGCGTCACGTCCATGCTCACACGAAAACCCTTAATTGAAGGGTTCACTTCAATCGAGGTTGCCGTGACCGTGCCGTTTGACGCCGTTGCCACCGCTTCGACAAGTGAAGGCTGCTCAAGGAAGTAGGCCAGATTGCCGCCCGAAAACTCGACAAGATAACGCGCACTGTTATCCGTTGTTTTTTGAACATAGCTTGCGCTGACGCGCCCGCCCGGATGCGTGCGGTCGGGCACCATCTCTGTCATGGCGTGAAGCCGATAGCTGAGGTTACGGCTCTCGCCGGCCTTCATTTTTTTGGCCGGCACCCAGTAAGCAATGATATTGTCATTGGTCTCGTCGGGCGTTGGTATTTCAGCAAGTTCGATTGTGCCCTGCCCCCAGTCGCCAAGAGGCTCAACCCAATAGCTTGCCCGTTGCTGCGCAAGGGCTTTTAAATCCTGATAATGGTCGAAATCGCGGTCACGCTGCATCAGGCCAAACCCGCGCGGGTTCTGGTCAACAAAGCTTGAGACAGCCAGCTGCGCCGGATTGCGCAAAGGCCGCCACAGCCATTCACCCGCGCCATTGTTCATCAGCAATCCATCGGAGTTGTGAACTTCAGGGCGGAAATCATTGCCGCGGCGCGCCTGCGCCTCGCCGTAAAAGAACATTGAGGCAAGCGGAGCCAGCCCCAGTTTCTTGATATTTTTACGGGCAAAAAGCGTGGCGCTGATATCGACCGTGGTGTCTTCACCCGGTGTGATCTTGAAATGATAGGCGCCGGTCAAAGATGGGCTGTCGAGCAATGCATGAACAAAGATCGCGCTGGCATTGGCCCCCGGCGTCTCCAGCCAAAACTCACGAAAATAGGGAAACTCTTCGCCGCTGGTGAGCGCGGTATCAATCGCGACACCGCGCGAATGAAGACCGTAGCGCTGACCGCGGCCAAGAGGGCGAAAATTGCTGGCGCCAAGGAAAGACAGCATTTCATCAAACACGTCCGGTTTGTTCAGCGGATAACGCAGACGCAAGCCCGCATAACCTGTTTCGGCCGGCAGGCGCGTAAGGCTGGTCTCCCCAAAATCGAACAGCTCCGGCGAATATGGGATGCCGTAAGCTGTTGCATTGGTCACAAGGTTGACCCGTGCCGCCCGGCTGTAGAGATAGCCCAGATGATAAAGCTCGGCGCGAAACAGCGAGCCGCTGTCGCCAAAAAAGGCGCGAGAGGGCTGGAATGAAATGGCGTTGTAGGCATTCGCATCCAGATCGCGCAAAACCTCCGGCACCGGATTGGCCTCCGCGCTGTAAGCATCCTTGCTCAGCTTTTTGGCCAGATCGTCGACCAAGCTGGCGCTGAACTGAATACCTGCAGGTGCATTTTGAGCAAACGCTGATACCGGCATGGCGGCAAGGACGGCCGCACCGGAAACGGCGGCAAGAAAACGGCGTCTTGAAAGCGGGTGCTGTGTCATTATGTTTCGCTTAAGCTGAAACATTAGTCCTGTCGAGAACGCTTCAAGCAAGGCGCGATATGCACTCATGCTAAAGTTGCAATGTTGCTGTTAAGCAACTGTACACAGCTTTGCAAAAAAATATCTTCGATCACGCAATTGCCACTTGTGCTGGCGGACAAATAATCTTATTTTCACCTTACCCAATTTCGCACGTGCCTGTGGCCACGTGCCGGTCGGTGGGCATGCGGGCAAGAGACCGCACAGCCGCCCAGGTTAAAGACAAAGATGTGGGACGTCTTTGTCCGGTGTTCGCACCGCAACCTGTACATACGACCGGCAGCCGGAACTTGAACCGGTGAAACGCGTTCTCCGCGCGTGACGTGGCTTGAAGCAACGACGTAACGGGTTTTTTCGGGAAACCGGCTTAATTGCCGACTTTCGAAGGAGCTTGTACTTCATTGCCAGGCGTGCGGTCAGGGTTACCCCTTACCAATCAAAAGGCAGCACTAGGAACCGGCTTAGGCTATTCGCCCCACTGGTTCTGGGTCTTGTACTGTGTGTTCGCGGTGTTCATCCGCGACAAGCAGCGCATGGCCAAACGCTTTTTTTGACTGTTTTAGGAGTGATGCCCATGACTGACCGTATCCGCGACTTTCTCCGCAGCAACCAGGACATCGACGGCCCCGTTATGGTCCTCGACATTGAGCAGGTGCGCGACAATTACACCACTTTTGCCAAAGCATTGCCTGATACGCGCGTTTTCTACGCCGTAAAAGCCAATCCTGCGCCTGAAGTTCTGCAGCTTCTTGCCGATCTCGGCTCCTGCTTCGATGCCGCCTCTGTTGCGGAAATCGAGATGGTGCTTGCGACCGGCGCGACTGCAGACCGCATTTCCTATGGCAACACGATCAAGAAAGAACGTGACATTGCACGCGCTTTTCAGCTTGGCCTGCGCCTGTTTGCGGTCGATTGCGAAGCCGAAGTCGATAAAATCGCACGTGTGGCGCCAGGAGCGAAAGTGTTCTGCCGCATCTTGTGCGACTGTGTTGGCGCGGAATGGCCATTGTCCCGCAAGTTCGGCTGCGCGCCAGATATGGCAGCGGACGTGCTTGAGCATGCGCACAAGCTTGGCCTCGTCGCACATGGCCTTTCTTTCCATGTCGGTTCGCAGCAACGCGATACCGGGTCATGGGACCGTGCGCTGGCGACAGCAGCTGCCGTTTTCCGTGATTGCGCGGAGCGCGGCATTAACCTTGCAATGGTCAACATGGGCGGCGGTTTCCCCACCAAATACCTGAAAAAGGTTCCGGCGGTGAAAGCTTACGGCCAGGCGATCTTCTCGGCGCTGCGCAAGCATTTCGGCAACCAGATTCCGGAAACGATTATCGAACCGGGACGCGGCATGGTCGGCAATGCGGGCATGATCCAGACGGAAGTTGTCCTGATCTCCAAGAAGAGCAAGGACGAGCAGGATCCGCGCTGGGTCTATCTCGACATTGGCAAATTCGGCGGTCTTGCCGAAACCATGGACGAGAGCATTCGTTATGCGATCAAATCGCATCGCGACGGCGGCAAAAAAGCACCTTGCGTGCTGGCAGGCCCAACCTGCGACAGCGTCGACGTGATGTATGAAAAGACGCCGTACGAACTGCCTGTCTCTCTCGAAATCGGCGACAAGCTGTTGATCGAGGGCACGGGTGCCTACACCACCACCTATTCGGCTGTGGCGTTCAACGGTTTCAAGCCGCTCCAGCAAATTGTGATCTGAATGTTTTCGGATCACCCGCAAATCGTTGTTTGATTGGCGCCATATTTAATGGCGCCAATCGGCAGGCTTCGGGCGACGCACCCGAGCGCCCCGCGAAAATGGCGCAATTAATAAAATAATCCGGGCTTCCAAGCCCGGGCCCCTTTCTGAAAAACGTTTTTTTGGTTCGGAGGTTTTCAACTTGAAACAGACAATTCACACGATGACATCGCGCCTCATTGCTGCAGATTTCACACCGCTGGCCACAACGCCTGCGCGCCGCATCCATGGCGGCATCAATCCGTCCTGCCATGTCATGCCAGAGCACGCCTCTGACCGTCCGCGCATCACGGCCTTGCTTGACCGCTGCTTTGGCAAAAATCGTAGCCGCAAAACGGTTGCACGCCTGCGCAAAGGATGTTTGCCAGCCTTGAGCTTCGTCACGCTCAACGATTTTGACGACGTGATCGGCACAATTCGGTTGTGGACTGTTGATGCCGGCGGCGTGCCTGCCTTGCTGCTTGGCCCTGTTGCAGTTGCGCCCGAATATCAGGGCAAAGGCCTTGGCGACACGATCATCCGCCACGCGCTGCGCGTTGCAGAGACACAAGGCTATCAAGCCGTGATCCTTGTCGGCGATGCCCCTTATTATGAGCGCTTCGGTTTCAAGCGTGCATTGGCGCAAAACCTGTCCCTTCCCGGCCCGGTCGATCTTGACCGTTTTCTCGGGTTTGAGATTGTTGAAGGCGCACTGGCAGGGGCGCAAGGCATGGTCGTTGCGACAGGCGCAAAAAAAGCCGCGAAACAGAGCACCCACAAAGCGGCTTAAACAGCTGTCGTCTTAAGCGACGCGAAGGATCTCATTTTGAGATTCTTCGCCTGTGACTCAGAATGGCATGTCTCTAAACTTGCACCTTCCGTTATTTTCCCGCAAAAACGCTGCAGATTTCATTTTTGAGGAGTATGACAATGTCGCATCCGGTTTATCACGAGATCACAGGCCCGATCGTCATGATCGGCTTTGGCTCCATCGGCAAGGGAACGCTTCCTTTGATCGAGCGGCATTTCAAATTCGATAAATCGAAACTGACTGTCATTGACCCGAAAGACGATGACCGCAAACTTGTTGATGAACGCGGCTTCAATTTCAAAAAGCAAGCCATCACCAAAGACAATTACCGCGATATGCTGACACCTTTGTTGAAAGACGGCGGTGGACAGGCGTTTATCGTCAATCTTTCGGTCGATGTTTCCTCTGTCGAAATGATCCAGTTCGCGCAGGAGCTTGGCGCGCTTTACATTGACACCGTGGTTGAGCCTTGGGTGGGCGCCTATTTCGACAAATCGCTCAAACCTGCCGAGCGCACCAATTACGCCATGCGCGAAAAAATGCTGGCCGTTAAAAAAACATCTGCCGGAAAATCGACAGCTGTGTCGTGCTGCGGCGCGAACCCCGGAATGGTGTCATGGTTTGTCAAACAGGCGTTGCTGGACATTGCACGCGAGTTGAAGCTTGACTTCAAGGAACCTACATCGCGCGCCGAATGGGGTGCGCTGATGCAAAAGGCCGGCGTGAAAGGCGTGCACATTGCCGAACGCGATACGCAGGTCGCCTTCCACCCGAAGCCACGCGATGTGTTCGTCAATACATGGTCTGTCGAAGGTTTCCTGTCGGAGGGCATGCAACCTGCCGAGCTTGGCTGGGGCACACATGAGCAATGGATGCCGGACAATGCCCGCGAACAGGAGCACGGCAGCAAGGCCGCAATATTCCTGTTGCAGCCGGGCGCGAACACGCGCGTTCGCTCATGGTGCCCGACACCAGGCCCGCAATACGGATTTCTGGTCACGCACAATGAATCCATTTCAATTGCGGACTATTTCACCGTGCGCGCGGCCAATGGTGAGGCACAGTACAGGCCAACCTGCCATTATGCCTATCACCCCTGCAATGACGCGGTGCTGTCGCTGCATGAGTTTTTTGGCAAAGCCTCAATTGCGCAAGACACGCAAAAAATCCTGTCGGTCGATGAGATTGAACATGGCATTGATGAGCTTGGCGTGCTGCTCTATGGTCATGGCAAAAACGCGTATTGGTATGGCTCGCAGCTTTCCAATGACGAGACCAAAAAACTTGCGCCCTATCAAAACGCAACAGGCCTGCAGGTCACATCCGCGGTTCTCGCCGGAATGGTCTGGGCGCTCGACAACCCAACAGCCGGTGTCGTTGAGGCAGATGAAATGGATTACAAGCGCTGCCTCGAAGTGCAGAGACCTTATCTTGGGCCTGTCAAAGGCTATTACACAGACTGGACACCTTTGCAGAACCGCGAGGACAGTTTCTTTCCAGAAGACCTCGACCTGTCAGACCCATGGCAGTTCCGCAATATCCTGGTGCGTGGCGGCCTTGACGATGCCGCGCAGGCAAAAACGACAAGCGCCAATAACAATGCGCAGAAAAAAGCGGTCAGCTAAGGCACTGCCATGCTGATCTTAGCCATCGCCATTGCGGCTTTTTGCGCGACATTGATTGGCGGCATGGTCGCGCTTTACCTGCGCGATAAGCTGCATCTCATACTCGGCTTTAGTGCTGGCGCTGTCATTGGCGTCGCCTTTTTCGATTTGTTGCCGGAAGCATTCGAAGTTGGCGCGCCCTATCACAGCCCGTCGACCTTAATGCTATATGTGGCGGCCGGCTTCACCTTCTATCTTTTGCTTGATCGCGGACTGGCGTTTCGCCGCGGCCTTGCGGGCTCGCACGGCCACGAGGCTTGCGACCATCACAGCGGCCATGCGCACACGCCAACGCCTTATGCGTCACTTGGCGCAGCCAGCATGTCGTTTCACAGCCTGTTTGACGGGATTGCGATTGGGCTTGCATTTCATGTGTCGACGACGATTGGCGCTATCATGGCGATTGCCGTTTTGACCCATGATTTTTCAGACGGCATGAATACGATGAACATGGTTTTGAAAAACGGCGGCAGCCGCAGGCTTGCGCTGAGCTGGCTGGGGATCGATGCGCTTGCGCCTGCAGCGGGGATACTGACGGCGCAGTTTTTACCGATCGGCCAGCCTCAATTCGGTCTTGCCTTGTCGTTCTTTGCCGGATTGTTTCTTTATATTGGCGCCAGCGATCTGATACCCGAAAGCTTTCACTCGCATCCAAAAGTTTTAACGACCGTAACAACCTTGCTGGGCATGGCGGTCATTTATTTTGCCATCAGCTTTGCAAGCTGATTCAAGCTGAATTAATTTTTAACAGGGTGATACTGATAGGCCCAAGTTTCGGTCAAAACCTTGTCGCCATATTTTAAAAAGCAGCGCAGCTCAACGGGTTCATTGCCCGCAACTTCAAGATCAAACTGCGCACGCCAATGTTGTGATGGCTCGTCCCAAATAATTTTAGGATCGCTTCGCAGCGGCTCTACACCGCTGAAAGCGATGTGCCCGCGCGAGGTTGTCGCCACAATCTCTGGTTTAATGCCGCGCGACAAAGCCGCCAGCGATGCGCCTTCAAACTCGACGAGGACTTTCCTGTTCGCATTGGGAAAATCGACGCCGTAGCGTCCACCTTGGCCGAGGCGCGTTGCCACAACATGCGCCAGTTGCGGATCTTGTGGAGAATTGCCCTGCCAATTCATTTTATAGCGATAGGTGTAGTCTTTTCCTGTTTTCAGTGGTTCTGCTGGCACCCACATCGCGACAATATTGTCATGAACTTCAACATTTGTCGGAATTTCAACGAGCTGGACAGAGCCTTTGCCCCAATCGCTCTGTGGCTCGACCCACAAAGATGGGCGCCGGTCATAAAATACCCCGTCGACATAGTGGTCGAAATTCCTGTCGCGCTGTAAAAGGCCAAAGCCTTTCGGCGTCGTGTCAATAAAGCTTGATGTCATAACCCTGTCTGGGTTGTTCAGCGGGCGCCAGATACGCTCGCCCGAGCCTGTAAAGAGCGCCAGCCCGTCACTGTCGTGAACCTCGGGCCGCCAATCGGCAAGAAACGGTTTTCGTGTTTCGGAAAACCAATACATCGATGTCAAAGGCGCAATGCCAACCTGCTCGACGCTTTTACGAAAAAACAAATGAAGCTCGACATCGATCACAACCATTGAATCGCGCGTCAGCACGAATTTGTAAGCGCCGGCCACAGATGGGCTGTCGAGCAATGCGTAGACAACATTCTGTTTGGCATCGCTTGGCTTTTCCAGCCAGAACTCACGAAAATCCGGAAATTCTTCCAGCTTGCCATTGGACGTGACATTAAGCGCTAGCCCGCGCGCCGACAGGCCATATTGTTCGTTATCGCCGATGGCGCGAAAATAAGAGGCACCCAGAAAAGCCGCCCAATCATGTTTTGCCCAATCGGGCTGGCTGATGTTTTCCTGCAAACGAAAGCCGGCAAACCCAGCGCTGCGCTTCAGCTTATGGGCGGGACTGTCCTTCGGCATGTCAAAATAATCAGGTGAATATTGAATTTCGCGCGCTTCGCCGCCATCGACGACATTCAGCACCACACGCTTTTGAAAGAAGCTGCCGAGGTGGAAGAATTTGATCGGATGAATGTTTTCAAGATCGTTGAAGAGAGCGAGATTTTCCTTCAGCCTGATTTTTCCATGCTCGTCATAATTGATTTTGGCCGTGACTTCGGCCTGCGGCACAGATGGGCTAATATAAATTTCATGCGACATATCACTGGCGCGGGCGATCAGTTTTTCAAATGAAAACGGCTGGGCATCGCCAAAAATAAGTTTTTGGTCCTCGGCTCTTGCCGGCATCACACCAGCAAGAATGAAAAAGGCAAAACCCAGCGGCGCGGCAAAGCGTGACAACAACATTTGCAAGATCTCAGTTTTTAATAAGGGCGGTAGGCTTTAACAGTCCGTCTTCAAGCGCGTGGCAGGCGGCAACTGCTGGCGGAAAATGCGGCAAAAGATGCGGCCGTTCTTTTTTGCAACGGTCATAGGCATAAGAGCAGCGCGGATTGTAAGCGCACCCTTTTGGCAGGTTGATCGGGTTGGCGATCTCGCCTTTGACGCTTGAATGCTCACGTGGTTTGCCCTTGAGATCGGGCACAGCATCCAGAAGCATACGTGTATATGGCATTTGCGGCGCGACGAAAATATCCTTTGAAGGCGAAACCTCGACCAGCCGCCCCAGATAAAGAACCCCGACGCGGTTTGCCATATGACGCACAACGGCAAGATTGTGTGAGATGAAAAGATAAGTGAGATTGAGCTGTTCCTGAAGATCGCGCATCAGGTTAAGAATTTGCGCCTGAACCGATACATCAAGTGCAGAGGTTGGCTCGTCGCATACGATAAATTCAGGGTTGGACGCCAAAGCGCGGGCAATGGCAATGCGCTGGCGCTGTCCGCCGGAAAATTCATGCGGGAATTTGACGCCGTCCAGAGGGTCGAGACCCACAAGACGCAAAAGCTCGTCGACGCGCTGGCGCAGATCTGAGGCTTCTTTGTAGAGACCGAATGCATAAAGTGGTTCTGCGATAATCCGCGCCACGCGCCAGCGCGGGTTAAGGCTGGCATACGGGTCTTGAAAAATCATGGTGAAGCGTTTGCGCAGATCAGCGGAGGCCGGTTTTGTATCACGCCCTGCAATCGGTACACCGTCAAAACTGACGCTGCCCTCCGATGGCGGAATAAGCCCGACCATCATCCGCGCAATCGTCGATTTTCCAGAACCGGACTCGCCGACAAGCGCGAATGTTTCACCTTTTTTGATCGTGAAACAGACATCGGTTACCGCTTTTAAAAGCTTGCGGCTTTCATTGGCGAGCGCGCGTTCCAGCCATGGCTTCGACACGTCAAAAACACGGCTCAGATTTTTGACTTCAACAAATGCATTTTCGTCGATCATGATGCGGCCTCCGTCTCGACGGGCATCGACATCGGATCATAGAGCCAGCAGCTTGCAAGACTAGTGCCTGTGGCAAGCAGCGGCGGCCGTTCTTTAAAACAGCGCGCAAAAGACCTGTCGCAGCGCGGGTTGAACGCACAGCCCGTCGGAATATTGTTAAGGCGCGGCATTGATCCTGGAATTTGCACAAGCCGGCTTTCATTGCCTTCCAGACTTGGAATGGCACCCATCAAACCAATTGTGTAAGGATGTTTTGGCCGCTCGATTACATCACGCACAGGCCCGATTTCAGCAATGCGTCCGGCATAAAGCACGGCAACGCGGTCCGCCGTTTCGGCAATGACACCCATGTCATGGGTGACCAGAATAACGGAGGTTCCTTTTTCACGGCACAATTTGCGCAGCAGGTCGATGATTTGAGCCTGCACGGACACATCGAGCGCAGTCGTTGGCTCGTCGGCAATAATCAGGTCAGGTTCTGCAGCAAGCGCCAATGCAATGACAACGCGCTGACGCATGCCACCGGAAAACTGGTGCGGATAGCTGTCGAGGCGGTCAGACGCTGCCGGAATGCCAACATCATTCAAAAGCTCAAGCGCACGCGCCTTGGCCTGCTTGTCGCTCATCGGCGCGTGGGTCTGAATTGTTTCAACCAGCTGGCGGCCAATCGTGTAAAGGGGGTTGAGCGATGTCAGCGGGTCTTGAAACACCATCGCGATTTTGCGCCCGCGCACTTTGCGCATCTCTTCATGCGACAGATTGTCGACCCTTTTGCCGTTCAGAAGAATTTCACCGCCCGCAATACGCCCCGGAGGCTCGATAAGGCCGATGACGGCAGCGCCGGTGATTGATTTACCCGCGCCGCTTTCGCCGACCATGCCGAGCACTTCGCCGCGCGCGACATCGAATGAGACATCGTTGACGGCAACAAGAATGCCGCGGCGTGTATGAAATTCAACGCGCAAATTGCGCACTGAAAGAACAGGCATATGCTCTGTGGGTATCATTATCTCAGCCTGGGATTAAGTGCATCGCGCAGCCAGTCACCCAGAAGGTTGACCGAGAGTGCCAGCAAAATGAGTGTGATGGCGGGAAAGAATAAAATCCACCATTCCCCTGAAAACAGGAATTGCTGGCCAATCCTGATCAGCGTTCCCAGCGACGGCTGCGTTGCCGGAACACCGACACCCAGAAACGACAACGTTGCTTCTTCAAGAATTGCGAGCGCAAGATTGATGGTGGCAAGAACCAGAACCGGGCCCATGACATTTGGTAAGACATGGCGCTTCAAAATCAGCGCTGGACGGATGCCGATAATGCGCGCTGCCTGGACATAATCTTTCTGCTTTTCAACCATCGCCGCGCCGCGCACGGTGCGTGCAAATTGCGCCCAGTTGGCAAGGCCAATGGCCACAATCAGAACCCAGATCGCCACTTCATTGTGGTGCTGCGGCGGAATCAGGCCTCTCGCAACGCCAAAAACCAGGAGCGCGATCAGAATGGCGGGGAATGTCAGCTGAACATCGGCAATGCGCATAATTAGCGCATCTGTTTTGCCGCCGAGATAGCCCGCAAACAAACCCACTGTGATACCGATGGCCAACGCGAACAGGGTGGCAAGAAACCCGACAAAAATAGAAATACGGCCACCATATAAAATGGCCGAAAACACATCGCGGCCTTGGCTGTCGGTGCCCAACAGATGATAGGTGCCGCTGTCTGCCACGGAATTTGGTTTGAGAAATCCATCCATTAAATTCAGCGTTGCTGGGTTAAACGGATCATAGGGGGCGATCAACGGCGCAAGCATACACGCGCCAATCAAAACAATAGCAATCACAGCTGCCACAACAATGACCGGCGAATGGCGAAATGAATAGGCGATGTCGCTGTCCCAGATGCGCCGATGCAGAGGCATCAGTGGCGAAGTGCCAAGAACGCCTGCCGTGTTCACGATCAGCGTGTCTTTGATGTCTTCTTCGCTCTGGATCATGTGCGTGCTCCGAGCCTTGCACTGCGCAAGCGCGGATCAACCGCAAAATATAAAATATCAACGACGAGATTAATCACGACAAAAACAAGTGCAATGAACAACAGATAAGCCGCCATCACCGGTATATCGACATATTGCACGGAGTTGATGAAGAGCGAGCCGACACCTGGCCATTGAAAAACAGTTTCTGTGACAATCGCAAAAGCGATCACAGAGCCAAGCTGCAATCCGGTGATTGTAATGACCGGCACAAGCGTATTTTTGAGCGCATGCCCGAAATTGATCGAACGCTCTTTCAAACCGCGCGCGCGCGCAAATTTGATGTAGTCCGTGCGCAGCACTTCCAGCATTTCCGCCCGTACCAGACGCATGATGAGTGTCAGCTGAAACAAGGCAAGCGTGATCGCGGGCAGAACAAGCGATTTGAGGCCGGATTCTGTTAAAAATCCTGTACGCCAGCTTCCGACCAGCACGGTTTCACCGCGACCAAAACTTGGCAACCATTGAAGCTCGACAGCAAAAATATAGATCAGGCCGATTCCGATAAGAAATGTGGGCAAAGACACGCCAATCAGTGAAAGCGTCATGATAGCATGGGCGGCAAATCCGTTACGCCTCAATGCTGTGTAAACGCCAAGCCCCAAGCCGCCGATCAGCGCGATCAACGCCGATGTCACGGCAAGCTCGATGGTTGCAGGCAAACGGCTGGCGATCAGCGATGAAACAGGTTGAGCCAGACGATAGGAAATACCAAACTCACCCTGAACAGCATTTCCGATAAAACGCCCGAACTGCACAACGAATGCATCATTAAGACCGAGCCGTTCGCGCATGGCCGCACGATCGGCAAGCGATGCTTCCTGCCCCATCATGATGGAGACAGGGTCACCGACAAACCGGAACAGCGAGAATGAAATGAATGCCACCGCCAGCATGACGATGACCGACTGAACAAGACGGCGAATAATAAACGCTAACATGGCTGACCTTTGCCGTGGACACGGCGTGGAAACATGACTTTTGCCATAAAGCCTGGAGGCACAAAACGCAACCGCCGCCCTTTAAAGGCGGCGATGGCGGTCTTTAAATAAGACTATTGCGTATTGCTAAACGTTGCCGTGATCATATTGGGCTGATCTTCAGGATGAACCGCAATATTGATGTTGTCTTTCATGGCGTAAGATTTCATCTGATCATGGATCGCCAAAAACACCTGCTCGTCCTGTAGTTTTTTCCAGATTTGCGCGATCATCTGGTCGCGTTTTGTCAGATCTGGCTCGGACGACAGCGCGACAATCATCTTGTCCATTTCGGCATTGGAGTAATGCGAAACGTTCCAGCTGCCCAAAGCCTCTTCTTCTGAATCTTCCTTGGCTGGGCCGTCAGGCCGTGTGTGCACAAGAAAATCAAAAATGTAGCCTGAATCATATGTCGGGACACCCCATCCCAGAAGGAAGAAATCAACCTCCCCTTTTTGGCCCAGTGGGAAGTCGAGAACCTTTGACTGTGACACAAGGCTGACCTTGATACCGATACGGCCAAGCATGCCGACATAAGCTTGGCAGATGGCTTCATCATTTACATAACGGTCGTTCGGGCAGTTCAGCGTTACGCTGAAACCGTCTTTGTAACCTGCGTCTTCAAGCAGTTTTTTAGCAGCCTCAATGTCGGGTTTTGGATATGCATCCAGCTCTTTGGTCCAACCATTGACCGGAATAGGAACAATTGTGTTGGTCGGAATCGACTGGCCACGCATGACAACACGCTTGATCGCATCACGATCAAGAACAAGATTCATGGCTTTGCGCACACGCACATCCGCAAAAGGGTTTTTGCCCTTAATGTTTGACGTGCGGAGCTCTTTTGATCCCTGATCGACCATGAAGAAGATGGTACGGTTTTCAACGCCGCTGACAACTTTCATTCCGGCGGTCTGCTGGAGGCGTTCGATGTCCTGCACCGGAACGTCCTGCACAAAATCAACCTCGCCTGAAAGCAGCGCTGCAACGCGTGTCGCATCGGCTTTAATTGTTGTATAGATGATTTCCGTGACTTCAGGCTTTTGCTCGGCCCAATGGTCAGGGTTGATCTTCATAACTGTTTTGACTTCAGGGTCACGCGACACAAGAATATAAGGGCCTGTACCATTGGTGTTACGTGCCGCGAAATTTTCTTCCTTGTTTTTAAAATCCTGCGGTTTTTGCACATTGTGCTCTTCCGACCACTTTTTGCTCATCACAAATGTGTTCGTCAGATCGTTAATGTAAAGCGGTGCAGGTCCATTGGTTTTAACGCGAACGGTCAGATCATCCACTTTGCTGACATCGGTCACCTCGCTGTGCAGACCTTTGAAATCTGAGGTTTCGGCACGCGCACGGTTCAATGAGAACACAACGTCGTCGGCGGTCATTGTTGTACCGTCATGAAATTTAACGTTCGGGCGGAGCTTGAACTCCCAGACTGTAGGGTCATCCGCCAGCACCTGCCAGGACAAAGCAAGACGCGGCACAAGCTTGCCATCATTGTCGCGCCAGACCAGCGTTTCATAAATGTGATGAAGAAGCGTCGCTGTCGGGCCTTCGTTTTGCGCATGGGGATCCAGTGTCAACGCATCGGTTGAGCGCGCCCAGCGCAGTGTGCGGGCATCTAGCTGGGCTGCAGAAAAGGCCAGCAGTAAAGTCAAGGCAACGAAAAAACGCTTGAACATCAATATTCCTTTAGCGCAAAAGCGCATGTTTTAAGTGTTTGCTGTGCGAAAGCTACATTCCTTTTAAATAAGAGTCACGCAGATTATTGAAAGCGCTGAAGACGTTATAGATCTTTTCTCGCCCCCGCCCCGTAGCCTTGGAATTTAACTCTAAACTGCCGTGATGCTTTACACTCTACCCTAGATCTTTTGTAATGGTTTGATGAGTGTCAATTCCGCAAATCCTGGCTCATGGCTGAATTCAGTATCTCAGATCACTGAACGGCATCCCGATGAAACCTATGGAAAGCTGGACGCTGATAAAATTTTTGGCTTTGATGATGGGGAGTTGCTGCAATTCCTAAAAGACAAGGAAGATATGCAGAAACGCTGGTTGTATTCACGCGGCAACCGGGCCCTCGACGACGGAGAAATGTCGCGGGTTTCAGGCCTTCTTGAAGCACTTGCAACCAGCCGTGGGTATAAAGTGCCTACTGGCTTCTTTAGCGGCAAACTGTCAGATGACAGAATTTTTATAACCGAATATATCAGGGACAAGGACGACCCGAACATCGTCATGCAGTCAAAGGGTTATGAATCGCCCTTAACATCATTCAAACTTTATATGACTGAAATGAAGGAAAAATATGCAGCATACTATGCGGCCTATAAATCCGCCCTGAAAACCTATAATTTAAAACAGGCGCAGACTGGCGGCTTAACCTCACCAACAGTCTCCATTTTTGAAAGACACCTTGAAAACCAGAACCTTGAGGGAAGGTATAAAATACACATGCCTTCAGGCCTCGATCTTGAGGTTCGAGGCACAGGTGTGAATGTTTTGGGCAACTATCACGAACGCCTGCCGGGCGGGCTTGGATATAACCAGACAGGTATCGGCAATGGACTGCCTTTGGCGTCGGCCAGTATTTATGTCGGGGAGGATGGAAAACCTTATGTTCTGTCTCTTTTTAGAGAGACAGAAACTTTGTCATGCCCGGGCTATAGCGGGTTTGCACTTACCCCAGAGAGCCTGGATGCAGCCAACCAGATGATAACCGTCCTCAATCAGGATCGAAAAAAATTGAAAAAAACGGCGCTGCCGCTTTTAACATTGCAGTCGCAAGTAAAGGCGCTGAATTTTCCAAACAGATTTGACAGCAACAATCGACTGGACACGTCCGTCGTTACGGAGATGGATCGCATCAACCCATAATAAAAATGCGCCAGATATGACATCTGACGCATTGGTTCTGGTTTATTTAAAAGGCTTAGCCCCTGCGGCCGTAGCCGCCATTGTTGCCATAACCGCCGCCATAGTTATTGCCATATCCACCGCCGTAGTTGTTGTTGTAACCACCGCCGTAATTATTAGCATTGTTGCCGCCGTAACTGTTGTAGTTTCCACCATAACTGCCGCCATAGCTGTAATTGTAGCTGTAGCTGCCCTGGTTGCCATAGAAGTTGGACTGGCAACGTGGGGGCTGTGATGGGCAATAGGGTTTTGGCGGGCAATAATTTTGCACTGGTGGTGGGCAATAAGGGCGTGGAGGTGGGCAATAGTTTTGCACAGGGGGTGGGCAATAGGCGCGAACCGGTGCGCCGCAGAATGCTGAGTTGATCGATGCTGACATATAAGTCTCCAATAAAAATAAAAAAGCAAAACTAAAGTCTATAAAATTTTAAATATATAATTTAGCCTTGTATAAATTCATATAGACTTGTTTTTTAAATAAAACAATTCGAAATGATTCACATCAACTTATGTTTATTTAAAATTTTATACAACTTATTGTTGCAGTTTGGCAGCAGCATTTTGCTCGGTTACAAGACATAAATGGATTTAAACCGCACAAGTGACCTGATCCCGGCTCTTAAAGTTTTGCGCCAGAACATTCACGCACATCCCGAAATTCGTTATGAAGAGCACCGCACGTCGTCACTCGTTGCGACACAACTCAAAGACTACGGCGTCGATGAAGTGGTCACCGGCATCGGAAAAACAGGGGTTGTCGCGCTTATCCGCGGAAAAGGCACCAGCAAAAAAGGCATCGGCCTTCGCGCGGACATGGATGCATTGCCAATTATCGAAGACAGCACACTCACTTATAAATCAACAATTGCAGGCAAAATGCACGCCTGCGGACATGATGGCCATACAGCGATGCTGCTTGGCGCCGCGCAGGAGCTTGCGCGCACGCGCAATTTTTCCGGCACCGCAGTCCTGATTTTTCAACCTGCGGAAGAAGGCGGCGCGGGTGCAAAAGCCATGATCGATGATGGGCTGTTGTCACGTTTTCCCATAGATGAAATTTATGGCATGCATAACATGCCAGGGCTGACGGCGGGTCGTTTTGCAATTCGCGCCGGCGCACTAATGGCGGCTTCCGACACAATCGACATCATTATCAACGGCAAAGGCGCGCATGCGGGACGGCCGCATCAGGGGATCGACCCTGTTCTCATCGCTAGCCAGATCGTTACCGGCCTTCAAAGCCTTGTGGCGCGCCGCACTGACCCGCTGCAATCGGCCGTCATTTCCATTTGCCAGTTCAATGCCGGAAACGCCGATAATGTGATCCCGCAAAGCGCGCATCTGCGTGGCACAATGCGCACGTTTTCGCAGGATGTCCGCACACAGCTGCAGGACGAAATGCTGACGCTTGTGGAAAGCATGGCGCGCGCATTCGGCGCAAACGCAAGATTGACGCTGACGGACGGCTACCCAGTTGTTGTCAACCATGAGACACAGACCGGCTTTGCCGCGCGCGTGGCGCAGCGCATTTCCGGCAATGCGCCCGTTGATGTTGATGTCACACCCATGATGGGCGCAGAAGATTTTGCCTTCTATCTTCAGGAACGGCCGGGTGCGTTTATTTTTGCCGGCAATGGTGGAAGCGCGCCGCTGCATCACCCGCAATATGATTTTAACGACGCGCTTCTGCCAACGGGCATTGCCTATTGGGTGGAGCTGGTTGAAACAGCACTGCCTCTCAACACTTAAGAGAAAACACAGTGAGACATTTTACCCGTATTTCTGCTGTCGCTGTGTTTTTTGCGTTGGCCTGTACGTGCCATGCCGCAGAACTGCAAAAGGTCACATTCGGCACCAACTGGCTGGCACAAGGCGAGCATGGCGGTTTTTATCAAGCTGTCGCTGACGGCACATATAAGAGGTATGGCCTTGATGTGACCATTGTTCCCGGCGGCCCGCAGTCAAACCCCAGATTGCTGCTGGCTGTCGGCAAGATTGATTTCTATATGGGCGGGACAATGCTAGAGCCGTTCGCCGCCGTGCAAAACGGTGTACCGACCCGCGCCGTGGCCGCCATTTTTCAAAAAGACCCGCAGGTTCTAATGGCGCATCCGGACACTGGCGCAACAAAATTCGAGGATCTTAAAACGCGCACGCTGTTCATCAGCCGCATGATCGAGGCCACATTGTTTCAGTGGATGAAACAGGCCTACGGATTTAACCCCGCAAATGTGAAACCCTATGCTTCAAATCCTGCCCCGTTCTGTGCCGACAAGAACAGTGTGCAGCAGGGCTATGCCACATCCGAGCCTTATACAATTGAGCAATCCTGTGGGTTTGTGCCAAAAATATTTTTTGTCAGTGATGCCGGATATGACAGCTATTCAACGCTCATTGAAACGCGGCAGGACATGATCGACCAACACAGCGATCTTGTTCAACGCTTCGTCGACGCCAGCATCATAGGATGGAAAAACTATCTTCATGGCGACAACAGCGCGGCAAATGCGCTCATCAAAAAAGCAAATCCTGAAATGAGCGATGCGCGCTTGCAAAACTCGCTCGATAAAATGAAGACCTATGATCTGGTTGAGTCAGGCGATGCAAAAACAAACGGCATTGGCGCAATGACAGACACGCATCATCGCGCGTTTTTTCAAACGCTGGTGAAAGCCGGCCTGTTTCCTGAAAATCTGCCGTTTACAAAAGCATATACGCTTCAGTTCGTGAATAAACATGTAGGCCTTGAGCCCGATGGCAAATAGCTCCTCGGGTGACACTCTCATTAATCTTGACGGTGTGGCCAAGATTTACAAAGGCGGCACGACAGCGCTTCACAACATTCACTTAAGTGTTTTTCCCAAGGAATTTTTGTGCCTGCTTGGGCCTTCCGGCTGCGGTAAAACCACGCTTTTACGGCTGATGGCGCAGCTTGAAAAACCAACCTCCGGAACCATCTGGCGTGCGGATGATTTGGAAACACCCTATAATACAGGTTATGTGTTTCAACAGCCGACGCTTTTGCCGTGGCTTACCATTTTTGAAAATGTGTATTTGCCTTTTCGCATTCGCGGCGTATCGCGCAGCGCAGCACAGGCAAAAATCAACACAATGCTGGAGCGCCTTGGCCTGTCTTCATTTTCATCGGCGCTGCCAAATGATCTGTCTTTGGGCATGGCCATGCGCGCCTCGCTCGCGCGCGCCCTCATCACAGAACCAAAATTGTTATTGATGGATGAGCCCTTTGCGGCGCTTGATGAAATAAGCCGTCAGCACCTGAATGATGACCTTCTTTCACTCTGGCAGACGGCATCGACAACAATTATATTCGTAACGCACAGCGTGTTAGAGAGCGCTTACCTTGGCTCTCGCATCGCCGTTCTTTCGCCTCGCCCCGGCACCGTTTCAAAAATCATCAACCTGCCGCGTGACAGACGGGAAAAACGCGACCGGATTTCCAAAACATATTTTGAAAATGTGCAAACGGTGACGCAAGCGCTTGAACAGTCTTGCGCAGAACACGCCTCGTCATGAAGAAATTTTATTACATTGTGCCGTTTATCAGCCTCGCACTCTTCGTCTGCGCCTGGCAGGCCTATGTCATGGCTTTTAACGTGCCATCTTATCTTCTGCCGTCGCCGCAGCTTGTTGCAACGACGCTTGTCACGGACTGGCCGCTGCTTGCGCCTGCCCTTTTCACAACGCTCGGCCTCACGGTTGCCGCCTTGTGTCTTGCTGTCATCAGCGGGGTTTTGTTTGCGATTGTTTTGACCAGCGCAAAACCAATCGAATATGCGTTTTTGCCGTTTGCAGTTTTTTTGCAGGTAACCCCGATCATCGCCGTTGCGCCGTTGATCCTTGTCTATGCGCCGGGCCCTGCAAGCGCGACGCTGTTCATCGCCTGGATGGTGGCTTTTTTTCCGGTTCTCACAACGACGATGTTTGGCCTTAAATCAACCAATCGCGACCTGAAAGACCTGTTTGCGCTCTATGGCGCATCACGCTGGCAGCGCCTTGTCCTGCTGCGCCTTCCCGCGGCCCTCCCCGATTTTTTAAGCGGGCTCCGCCTTGCGGCAGGACTGTCATTGATTGGCGCAATCGTTGCCGAGTTTGCGGCAGGTTCACTTGGCAGCGGCGAAGGGCTTGCCTACCGCCTGATCGAGGCCAGCTATCGCTCCAACATGCCGCGCATGTTTGCCTGCCTGACACTTATTTCGCTGAGTGGCCTTGTTCTTTATGCCCTTGTCGCGTTGATTTCGTTTTCGCTTTTGCGGCGCTGGCACGACAGTGCGCGCGCGTAAAATTCATCACAACCTGCAGCTTAACCTCTGCAAAAAGACAGGACATGAATTGACGCGACTCATCTTCGGCGCAATGGTTCGCCATGGCAAAATATAAAGACTGCATTTCAACCCTGCTCCCTCAAGCGGCCCGTCTTCATCGCACCCGCGCCGCTTATGCCTTGAGCGATATTGGGCTTTATCCGGGACAGGAAACAGTCTTGAAGCTGCTTCTCAAGAAAAAGGCGCTGAGCATGACAGCGCTTGCCGAGAGGCTGGACGTGAAACCACCCACGGTCACAAAAATGATTAGCCGCCTTGAAGCGCAGCAGCTGGTTGAACGCTGGAAAAAAACAAATTCGCGTGTCCTCAAAATCAAGCTGACAAAACTTGGCAAAGAGCGCGCGCGGGAAATTGATAAAATCTGGAAACGCCTCGACAAGGAAACCCTGAAAGGGTTCGGTAGCAAAGACAAAGCGCGCATTAAAAAGCTGTTAAAAGCCATTTCAAAAACGCTTTCAAAAATACCATCCAAAACGCTGAAACCCGCCAATGACGAAAGCGATATGCCTGCCATTGAAGCGCTTGGCCCGTCTGATCTCAAAATGTCGGCCTGAGTTATCTCAAGCGCTCCAAAATCGACACATAATTGGCAACAGCTGCGCCGCCCATATTGAAGATGCCAGCCATAGTGGCGTTCTCAATCTGAAACCCGCCAGCTTCCCCCCGCAACTGCATCGCGCACAGTGCATGCATTGACACACCCGTTGCGCCGATAGGGTGCCCTTTGGCTTTCAATCCGCCTGACGGGTTGACTGGGAGGCGGCCATCTTTTTGTGTCCAGCCTTCCATAATGGCACGCGCGCCTTGGCCTTTTGGCACAAGCCCCATCGCCTCATATTCAATCAGCTCGGCAATGGTAAAACAGTCATGGGTCTCGACCAGATCGAGATCATCCAGCGAAAGCCCTGCCGTTTTCAAAGCGCGTGACCATGCCATGGCACACCCTTCAAAAGCGACGATATCACGCTTCGACATGGGGAGAAAATCCTGCACATGCGCCGCGCCGCGAAAGACAACCGCCGCCTTGCCAAGGCGCAGCGCTGTTTCCGTATCAGTCAAAACAATCGCTGCCGCCCCGTCGGAGACAAGCGAGCAGTCCGTGCGTTTTAGCGGCCCAGCAACGTAAGGATTTTTCTCAGATTCAGCACGGCAAAACTCAAAGCCAAGATCTTTGCGCATTTGTGCATACGGATTGTGAACGCCGTTGGCGTGGTTTTTGGCCGCGATCATCGCCAGCGCATCTGACTGATCGCCATAGTGCTGAAAATAGCTGCCTGCAATTTTACCAAAGACACCGGCAAATCCTGCGGGTGTGTCGCCGTCTTCCGGCAGATAAGAGGCTTTGAGCAGGTTGGCGCCAATCTCCGGCCCTGACGTGGTCGTCATCTGCTCGACACCGACCACAAGAACGATGCGGCTTTGTTTTGCAGCGATACTTTTTAGCGCGGTATGCACCGCGGCGGAGCCTGTGGCGCAGGCGTTTTCGACGCGTGTTGCAGGTTTAAAGCGAAAGGCCGGATCGGCCTGCAAAACCAGCGACGCTGTAAAGTCCTGTTTGGAAAACCCTGCGTTGAAATGACCCAAAACAATTTCATCGACATCAGACGCCTCGATGCCGGCATCGACCAGCGCCTCTTTTGCAACGCGGACAATCAAACTTTCGACAGTTTCATTTTCATGCTTGCCGAATGGTGTGTGGGCAAGGCCGACGATACAGGCTGTCATGGCAAATCTCCTTCATGTGATTTAACACCAAACGCGTTAAAAAGATGCGAGTGACTTTAAACGCACGGTTTTAAAACCCGTTTGGGCAACCTCGCTGCATAACCCATGCCATTCACAACCTTCACAGGCCTGACGAATAAGCCCCTTCGCAAAGGCCTCTCGCATTTTTGTAATATGAGCATCGTCGAGCGCAAAAGGAACACGTGCCGGAACAAGATTTTGCGCCTCAAGCTGTTCGAGCGCCAATGTATCGCGTGCTGTTACGCTGTCATTCACGCAATGCGCGCAAGCATCTTCTTGAAGAAGCGGCGCGCAAATATCGTCAGGGCCTTTGTGAAGTTCAATCTCTTCGCCATCATTCACGCGTGAAACGATAGAGTCAAAATTGGTAATAAAGGCAGGGCTGTAGCCTTTGCCTTCATAGGTGAGCATGCACAAAAGATGGTGTCCGCGTAGGCGAACGTTCATATCAGACGCGGGGGCGGTCCAAACGCACGGCAGAAGCGGCAAGCGCCGATTTCACAACTGTGCCAAGCAGGAATGGCGTCAGGCCTGCAGCGATCGCCGCTTTCAAACCTATGAAATTTGCCAGATAAGCAACACCGCCAAGAAAAACCATAGTATGCGCCGCAATCATGATTGCAAAGCCGACCGCGATATTGCGTAGCCAGCCTTTGTCAGCCGCGTAACCTGCAAGAGCTGCGGCAAAAGGAAACGCGATCAGATAGCCAGCTGTCGGCCCAATCAGAACACCAAGACCGGCGGCACCGCCAGCAAAAACGGGAAGGCCAAGCGCGCCCTCCAGCAGATAAAGCGCGGCCGACGCAAAACCTATACGCACGCCTGAAAAACCGCCGATAAGAAGAAGGCCAAGCGTCTGCATGGTCATAGGAACAGGAATCATCGGCACCTGAATTTGGGCACTTGCTGCCAGAAGCAGCGAACCGAGCACAACAAGCATCAGATTTTTTGCGAGCGATTGACCGGCCCATTGGCGAAGGACAGGCTGGGAAAGTGCAAGCGAATACGACATGAAAACCTCTTCAATTATCTTGGCTCTCTTTTAAGCAAGGTGGCGGCGAATGCAAGACACAAGTCCGC
Source organism: Hyphomicrobiales bacterium (assembly GCA_965247525.1). GTDB lineage: Bacteria > Pseudomonadota > Alphaproteobacteria > Rhizobiales > UBA4765 > JAZKID01. The sequence continues at coordinate 1,628,628 of OZ252015.1, read as the reverse complement.
ATCAAATCATGCAGATTAGCCCTGTCTTTGCTTAGCAAACAAAATGGCCCCTGCCATGGCATCGCCCTTGGCGGGCGTGATTTTTATGGCGATTTCAGCTGGCAACCATTGCACCATATATTTGGCCAAGCCCCCCAGAAGAGAGATATTCACGACGCCTTTGGCATTAAGCGCTTTTACCATATTGCCGACGTGAGCTGCAGCCTCGGCCATGAGATTGACGGCAACCGTGTCGCCGTGTTCGGCCTGCTGTGCAACCATACGGGCAAAAGCGGCATAATCTGTCGCGGTTGCGGCATCCATCCAGTCAACGACTTTGAAAGGATCGTACGAAAACTGGTTGAGCATGGCATCAAGCAGCGGACTTGATGGAATGCGCCCATCCACCGCTTGCAAAGCAAGGCGCAAGGCATTCAGACCGAGATCGGCGCCGCTTGCCTCATCAGACACAGGAAACCCGTAGCCCCCAAGCCTGATCGTTTCGGTGCCGCGGCGTGCATAGGCAATCGAGCCCGTGCCGATGATGATAATGCCGCCATCATGCCCCTGATGTGCGCCAAGACACGCCGTGTAAGCATCGCCTTCAAAAGCGACCGAGTGAAACGGGTGCGCCCAGTTTTCAAGAAATTGCGGCACGCCTTTTCGGCCCATGCCGGCAATACCAATCCCCGCACGCACACGGGCCATCGCGTCGTCGCTCAGCTGCGCTTGCGCCATTGCGCCTCTTGCCGCCGCCATAATTGATAAAAGGGCATTGTTCATGCCGAGGCGTGTGGTGGCCGGGCCTGAAAGACCCTGACCAAGAATTTTCCCATCCTCGTCTTCCAGTCTGGCGCGGCACGAGGTTCCGCCGCCGTCGATTCCAAGGTAGAGAGGAGTGTCCATCCCTCTCTTTTGGCGCGGTTTTGCTTGCCATTCAATCCGTGCTGCTCTTATCTCTCACAGACAAATACGTGAAAAAACATGACCACCGAAGATATCAGCCCGCGCTATCTCGACTTTGACCTCTGGGACAATGTCGAAGCGCTGAAAGCGCTTTATGAAGGTCAACTTGCGGCCGTTTCAGCCGTTGGGCCTGCTTTGCCTGCCATTGCGCTGGCGGTCGAGCGTGCCGTGCCGCGCCTGCGCGCTGGCGGACGCCTGATTTATGCGGGCGCAGGAACATCCGGCCGTATCGGTGTGCAGGATGGCGCAGAACTGACCCCAACTTTTGACTGGCCTGCCTCACAACTCGCTTTTGCGATCGCGGGCGGGACAAATGCCATTTTGCGCGCCATCGAAAACGCCGAAGACAGCGCGGCTGGCGGCGCGGAGCGGATGGCCGAAATTTCAGTGTGTGAAAAAGACGTGCTGATCGGCATTGCGGCCAGCGGCAACACCCCTTTTACAATTTCAGCCGTTGAAAAAGCACGCCAGCTGGGAGCGTTGACAATTGGCATTGCCAATAATCCACGTTCAAAACTTCTTGCCGCCGCTGAGCTGTCCATTCTCGTCGATACGGGCGAAGAGATCATCGCCGGCTCCACCCGCATGAAAGCAGGCACAGCGCAAAAAGTGGTGCTTAATCTTTTTTCGACGCTGGCAATGGTGCGCCTAGGCAAGGTGTATCGCGGCCTGATGGTGCATATGCGCGCCACCAACGCAAAACTGCGCCGCCGTTCGACACAGATGGTGGCAACGATTACAGGCTGCGACGAGGATGTTGCGGAAAGCGCCGTGACACAGGCTGAAGGCGACGTGAAGCTTGCAGCCCTTCTGGCCTGCGGCGTTGAGTTTGAATCCGCAAAAAAACTGCTTGCGCGGCATGAGGGCAATTTGCGCTTTGCCATGGCTGAAATTGCGCCTGCGATAAATTTGAAAAAAGCATGATGACAACGCCCACTCTCATGGCCGCGGATATTCGGCAAATCCCTGCCTGTGCCAATCGTCTGCTTGCGACCTGCGACACAAAAATCAATGCGGTTGCGGCGACATTGGCGCAGCATAATTTTACTTATGCGATTATTTGCGGGCGTGGAAGCTCAGGCCATGCAGGGGTGCATTTACGTTATTTGATTGAGACGCAGCTCGCACTTGGTGTTTCAAACAGCGCACCATCTGTCATTACCGGCTATCACGGTGCCCCGAAAATGAAGGGTGCTCTTTTTATCGTGATTTCACAATCAGGTCGCAGCCCCGACCTTATCGCAGCGACGCAGGCCGCACGCGATGGCGGCGCGGTCACGCTGGCCATTGTCAATGATGCGCATTCGCCTGCTGCGCAAATTTCAGACTATGTGATTGATATTTGCGCAGGCGAAGAAATTGCGGTTGCCGCAACCAAAACGGTCGTCAATTCAATGGTGGCTGGCGCGTGTCTTGTTGCCAAACTTTCAAACAATCAGCAATTGCTTGCCGCACTGCAAAAGACACCAGAGCGTTTTGAACAGGCGCTTTCGCTCGACTGGCAGCAATGGACATCAACCTTGAGAGAGGCGAGCGCGGCTTATGTGACCGGACGCGGCTATGGCTACGGCCCTGCCCGCGAGATCGCGTTGAAAATGTCTGAAACGCTCAATCTTCCAGCGCTTGCCTACAGTTCCGCAGAGCTTCTTCATGGCCCGCGCGGGGCTTTAAGCGCTGCAACACCGGTTTTGGCTTTGCGGCAAAATGACCCGATGGCGCAAAGCGTCGATACACTCGTCACAACCTTAAAACATGACAGGCTTCCTGTGTCGCTGTGCGGCGGCAATGGCGAGCTGCCCTGGATTGGCGATGACAATGCAGTGCTCGATCCTATTGCGATGCTGATCCCCGCTTATCTCGCGATTGAACAGGAAGCGCGCCGCCGCGGCCGCAATCCTGACAACCCACACGGGCTTCAAAAAGTGACGGAAACATTATGACAAGCGGTGCGATTTATGCGCCGCGTTTGTTCGACGGCATATCCTTTCAAGACGATACAACTGTCATTTTTGAAAATGGCATTGTCAGCGGGCTTGAAAAAGGTGCGCGCCCGAATGCATTGAAACTTGGCAAAAATGATATCCTGTCTCCGGGATTTATCGATGCGCAGGTCAATGGCGGCGGCGGCCTTATGTTCAATGATAATACCACTGTGCAAGGCTTGGCACACATCGCGAAAAGCCATCGCGCGCGCGGCACAACAAGCATTATGCCAACCCTGATTACCGACACGCGCGAGGTTATGCGTGACGCCATCGCGGCGGTCGACAAGGCAATCGAAAATGGGCATTTCTCTATTCTTGGCATTCATCTTGAAGGGCCTTTTTTAAATCCAGCCCGCAAGGGCATTCATCGGCACACGCATTTTTTAAAACCAAACGATGATGATGGCGCGTTTATCAGCAGTCTTAAAAATGGGTGCACGCTTTTAACACTCGCACCCGAATGCACGCCCCATGCGTTTATTGAAACGCTTGTCAAAAATGGTGTGATTGTCAGCGCAGGGCACAGCGATGCCGATGGCGCGCAAATGCAGGCGGCATTTCAAGCGGGATTAAGCGGAGTGACGCATCTCTACAACGCAATGTCGCAGTTACAGGGACGCGCACCCGGCGTTGTCGGGTCTACACTTGCCAGCGACTGCTGTTTTGCCAGCCTTATCGCTGACGGCCATCACGTCGACAGGCTAGCCATCCGCGCTGCATTTAACGCGCTTGGCGCTGCGCGGCTTTTACTTGTCAGCGATGCTATGTCGAGCATCGGCGCCGCGCAAACCTCATTTAACCTTTTCGGCAATGAGATTTTTGTCAGCGACGGCCGCCTTACCGACAAGACTGGAACGCTTGCAGGAGCGCATCTCGATATGGCCAGTGCCGTGCGTTTCATGGTGAATGAGGTCGGGGTTGAAACCGCGCAGGCACTGCAGATGGCAACCTCAACGCCGGCGGCGTTCTTGCGAGTTGATAAAACCCATGGCCGGATCACGCAAAACGCATTTGCAAATTTCACTGCGCTTGATGAAAACCTTAATGTCATTAACAGCTGGGTGAAGGGTGACGCTTTAACCACTTCTGGTGTTTTATAATGGATGCTCTTTTTATTGGCCAGACGTATATCGACATCGTTTTCATTGCCCAATCAATCCCGACTGGTGATGAAAAAGCGGTGGCTGATGACTATGCCGTGTCATTTGGCGGCAACGCTGTCACCGCCGCATTTTGCTGTGCCAAGCTTGGCATCAAGCCTGATCTCTTAACATCGCTTGCCGATGACTGGCTTGGCCAGATGTTCAGCGCCATGGCAGCGCGCTACGGCATGCCAATCCACCCGCGAAAGGTGAAAGAATCTTCCCTTTCATTCGTGATGCCGCATAACGGCCAGCGCGCCATTTTGCGCTGCCGCGACAGCAATTATCTTCATCCGTTTCCGCAGCTTAATCTCAAAGGCTGCAGGGCGCTCCATCTCGACGGCCACCAGCCCGATGCCGCGATTTATTATGCGAAACTATGCAAGGAGCAAAACATCCTGACCTCGCTTGATGGCGGGGGATTACGCGAAAACACAACAGAGCTTCTTGAGTTTATTGATGTTGCAATTGTGTCGGAACGGTTGTGCGAGCAGATGCAGCTCTCCGCGTCTGCAATGCTTGACCATCTTAAAAGCAAAGGCTGCAAAATTGGCGGGGTCACGCTTGGCCGTGAAGGTCTGGTCTGGTTCGATGAAACGGGAGCAACACGCACAATGGCTGCATTGCCGGTTCCTGACGTTAATGTCATTGACACGAATGGCGCGGGCGATGTCTTCCATGGCGCTTATGTCTATTCTTATCTGAAACATCCCGATGCGGAATGGGAGCAGCATTTCCGTTTTGCACGCGCCGCATCGGCGCACAAAATCCGCCATTTGGGAAATGAAGCGGGCCTTCCTTCGCTCAGTGACATTCAAGAGGCCGCAAAAATTATCTAGCCGACCGCCAGCACTTTATGCGGCCACAGCCTGCTCTGCTGACGTGTAAGCATAGCCGAGATCTTGCGCGACCGCTTCATAGGTGACTTTGCCGTCCCAGACATTGAGGCCATTGCGCAGGTTTTTATCGTCGGCAAGAGCTTTCTTCCAGCCTTTGTTCGCGATTGAAACGGCGTGGCGCAAAGTCGCATTGTTCAAGGCATAGGTGGAGGTGCGGGCCACCCCGCCCGGCATATTGGCAACGCAGTAATGCACGATGCCGTCGACCATATAGGTTGGATCGGCATGGGTGGTGGCGTGTGATGTTTCAAAACAGCCGCCCTGATCGATGGCAACATCAACCAAAACAGCGCCGGGCTTCATGGTTGCGAGCATATCGCGCGTAATCAGCTTTGGCGCAGCAGCGCCCGGAACAAGAACGGCGCCAATCACAAGGTCGGCACGTGCGACAAGATCTTCAAGCGCAGCTTTGGTTGAATACAGCACCTTGGCACCAGCGGCAAATTCGCTTTCCAGTTTTTCAAGAATGGTTTGGTTGCGGTCAAGGATTGTGACATTGGCATGCATTCCGACAGCCATCTGTGCGGCATTGTAACCAACAACACCGCCACCAATAATGAGGACACGCCCCGGTGCAACACCCGGCACGCCTCCTAGCAGCACACCACGGCCGCCATGTGATTTTTCCAATGCGGTTGCACCCGCCTGGATCGACATACGCCCTGCAACCTGGCTCATCGGCTTTAACAACGGCAGGCCGCCGGCATCGTCGGTCACGGTCTCGTATGCAATGCAGACAGCGCCGGATGTAATCAGATCTTTTGTCTGCTCGGGATCGGGTGCAAGGTGAAGATAAGTGTAAAGAATTTGACCGGCACGCAGCATTTTACGCTCACCCGCTTGGGGCTCTTTGACCTTCACGATCATGTCGGCTTTTGCAAAAATATGTTGCGCAGTGTCTATAATCTCGGCACCGGCTTGCTGATAAAGTGCGTTATCAGCGCCGATACCATCGCCAGCCCCTGCCTCAACAATCACTTTGTGACCATGGGCGATGACCTCTGCTACGCTTTCAGGCGTTAGGCCGACGCGATATTCATGGTTTTTGATTTCTTTAGGAACGCCGATCAGCATGCTTGAACCTGTCAGTTAAAAGAGACGTCAGGTCTACTTCATCCGTCGAAAAATTCAAACCATTTTAGCAATTGGTCTTATTGCCAGTACAAATAAACAGCCGTGAAAGCCCCAATGATTAAAGCAAGCGAGAAAGCAAGGACAATAACGACATCCTTGCCCCCGCGCCCTTGTTTGGCTTTTTGCGTTTGTATCTGGTCTGGCAAGCGTTAAACCCCTTCGTTATTCTTCGGGTGAAAAAAGATTTGGAAAATATTTTTTAAGATCATTTAAAGTGCCGTCTGACGATTTTGCCCATAAAAACATTCCCCCTGCTATCGCCAAAGGCAACACAAGGCTTGCCGAATTTGCAAAGCTACGTCGGCGCAAAAAGGCCGGCAGAGCCGAAATCGCTGCAACAGTTGCAAGAGAACCCGCTTCGGATTTAACCCTTGTTTGCGTTTCAACTTTGTTTTTATTGTTGATGATGTGAATACATAAAAAAGCGATTACTGCGAGCAACATAAAACCGGCACTGAGCATCAAGCCGGCATTGATTGAGCCAAATATATATGACAGCTGCAAATAAGCCGCACCTGCGGCGTAGACAAGCGATGTAATAAAAAGTCCTGCCGCAACAGCATATACCGCTGTGTAGCGCGCAAGACGCACGGCAGCCGCTTTTGTTTCATTAGCTGCCGTGCCGATAAGTGCTGTACCAAACATCAAATTATTTCTTTGTAATAAGGCCGATAAGAAGACCAATACTGGCCGCTGCTGCAATAGCTACCAGCGGACGGTCACGCACGGTTTCAACAAGCTGTTTTTCCATTTCGGAACCATGTGTTTTTAAATAGCCCGCTACATCACTGCCGCTTTCTTTAAGGCTGTCAAAATTCTCCATGGCGCGATTTTTTAGGTTTTTAACGCTAGAGGAACCAAGACGACCAACGGTTTCTGCAAGCGTAACGATATCTTCGCGAAGGGCTGCAAGATCGTTTTCGATGTTGCCTGTGCTTGGACGAATTTGAGAAATGCCTGATTTGATTTTATCATTCATCTTGTCGTTTACGTTTTCTGCTTTGTTGACAAAAGTATTCATTTGACGCTCCTGAATTAATTGGTTTCCCAAGCTAAATGCGTGTTAAAGCTATAAAGTTCCAGCGCTCGGAACGAAAACCGAATAAAAAATGTTATTTGCCGTAAGATGCTGAATCAATGGCATTTTGTTGATTTTGGACATCTCATGAAAATTATTCGCCCACAGGTCCCTCAGGTTGTGCAGTTGGCAAAAAAAAGCCGCTCAGAACTTGGGCTTACAAATTCATCCCGCACAGCGATTGTTTTCATAGGCATTTTCACGCTGATCGTTGCCTTACACCTTGGCAAAGTCTTTCTAGCACCTGTGACGCTGGCAATAGTTGTTGGCCTTATGTTTGGACCGGTCGCGGCGCGCGTAGAGCGTTTTGGCGTCCCTTCAGGTCTGTCTGCCCTTATTGTCGTGCTTTTATTGCTAGGCATGATTTTAACAGCGAGCGCGCTTTTTTCAGCACCTTTGTCGGAATGGGTCGCGCGTGCGCCTGCAATGTGGGTGAAATTTCGCGAGCAAATTTCGGCGCTACGTGAACCTCTACAGGCGATCCGCAACTTTGGCGCGCAGGTAAAAACTATGACATCAGGGAACGGTGCGACAAGCCAGATGGAAGTGATTGTCGACGACAATAGCACGGTTAAACAGCTTGCAACTTTAGCGCCGACTGTTTTTGCGGAGATTCTTATTTTTCTTGCGAGCCTTTATTTTTACGTTGCAACGCGCAATAAATTCAAAACATCTGTGTTGAAGCTCTTTTACAACCGGCGCTCCCGCTGGCAAGCAACGCGGATGTTTAACGACATTGAAAGCCATGTCTCCCGTTATTTGCTGTCGATCACAATTGTGAACGCCGGTCTTGGATTTAGCGTGGCTTTTGCCATGTGGGCGCTGGGCGTTCCGTCTCCGGCGCTGTGGGGCTCTCTCGCCTTTGTCATGAACTATGTGATTTATATCGGCCCGGCCATTATGACTGTAACGATGCTGGCCATTGGTCTTTCAACAATGCCCAATCTCGTCACAGGCCTGTTACCTGGAATTGTCTATCTTGGATTGCACATGACAGAGGCGCAAGCCGTAACACCGCATGTCATCGGGCGTACAATGACAATGAACCCGTTTCTTGTATTTTTGACCATTACATTTTGGCTTTGGCTTTGGGGGCCAATCGGTGGATTTATCGCAGTCCCGTTCCTGTTAATATGCTACGCTGTCGCACGTAACCTTCTGCCACAAAAGAACGTTTTAAACTTTCAAACAACAAAGCTGCCTTAAAAAGGCAGGAAGAAATAAATATCAAATATCAATGTCTTTCGGCGTCTTCCAGTTCGCGAAGAAGATCGGTAAGTCTCTCAGGCACATCTTCTGCAACAACTCTATTATACATTATGCGCAAAGCATCTCCTATCAGAGTGTTAGAGCCAAAATCAGGCCTTGTTACTCTTCTAGGGTTTTGACAGGACTTGTTAGGACTTTGGTCCATTTTCAACTTTCACGCGAATGTATTTAATCAACCAATGCCGCGGCATACGATATCGTTCCTCGTGAAAATACGATTTGCGTGAATAAAGGTTTTATAGTTAAAGAAGATTTATCACGACAAATTGGGAAATTGACATGTCACTTTCGTCTCGTATCGCGCCTCATCTTCCTTTTCTTCGCCGCTATGCACGCGCAATTAGCGGTTCGCAGTCCAGCGGCGATTCTTACGTTGTCGCTTTGCTTGAAGCGCTCGTGGCTGATATTTCACTTTTTCCGAAAGTGAGCGATGACAAGGTTGCACTTTATAAAGTGTTCACCCAGCTCTTTGACAAGCTGAATTTGGAAATTCCAGAACCTGAACAAATGTATGCATGGGAAAGACATGCTGCTGCCAACCTGCGCGCCATTACACCCGACGCGCGTCAGGCGTTTCTTCTCGTCACGATCGAAGATTTTAACACAGAGCAAGCCGCTGAGATTTTGGGCGTGGATGCTAACGCTTTTTCTAAACTGATTGAAAAAGCATCGAAAGAAATTTCCGAGCAAGTGCACACAGACATCATGATCATTGAAGACGAACCGATGATTGCGATGGACTTGGAGCACATGGTCACAAGCCTTGGCCACAATGTTGTCGGCACGGCACGCACGCACAAAGAAGCTGTCGAAATGTACAACGCCAAAAATCCGAAAATGGTTTTGGCGGATATTCAGCTTGCTGACGGAAGCTCAGGCGTTGAGGCCGTCAATGAAATTTTGAGCATGGCACCTATTCCAGTTATTTTTATTACCGCTTTTCCGGAACGGCTTTTGACGGGCGAACGCCCTGAACCCGCGTTTTTGGTGACAAAACCATTCAACCCCGACATGGTAAAAGCATTAATAAGCCAGGCGCTGTTTTTTGATCAAGATGCAAGACTTGCAGCATAAGTTTTCGGAACCTTCAAGAGTGCGGTGACGTTGTCTTCTCATCATAGAAGGAGATCAATATGTTATATTACGCAGTCGTTTTTCTCGTCATCGCTCTTATTGCTGGCGCTCTTGGTTTCGGCGGTATTGCCGGGGCTTCTGCAGGAATTGCCCAGTTTCTGTTCTACATCTTCGTCGCGTTTTTGATCATCTCGCTGATCATTGGCTTGATGCGCCGCGGCCGTGCCTGATTTTAAACATTTAGAGTGAAAGCGGGGTCATTGTACCCCGCTTTTTTTATAAGCTCGTTGCGCATATCGGAACAAGATTTACATCTGCATGTTGGGTAACTGACAATTGGAGATATGTAGTCATGACACTTGGTACCATTCTTATCATTATTCTTATTCTTGCTTTAGTAGGCGCCGTGCCTGCATGGCCGCACGCACGTGGCTGGGGCTACGGCCCTTCTGGCATTGTTGGTGTGCTTCTTGTGATTTTGCTAATTCTGGTTCTTACAGGCCGCATCTAAATTAAAATAAAAAGCCGCTTTCGCATTTGCGCAGAGCGGCTTTTTGTTGCCTTTTTAAAAAAAGAACATATAGTGAACGAATGACTCGCCACACAATTCAACAAAAGCTTGAAATACTTTCTGATGCTGCAAAATATGATGCGTCTTGCGCCTCCAGTGGCACGACAAAACGCAATTCGCTTGGCAAGCAAGGTTTAGGCTCGACCGAAGGAAACGGCATTTGCCATTCCTATGCACCTGACGGGCGGTGTATCTCGCTGCTTAAAATTCTGATGACGAATTTTTGTATTTTTGATTGCGCTTATTGCATCAATAGGGCGTCCAGCAATGTTAAACGCGCCAGATTTTCTGTTGATGAAGTTGTGAAGTTGACACTCGATTTCTACAAAAGAAATTATATTGAAGGGCTTTTTCTGTCATCGGGCATAATTCGCTCACCTGATCAGACGATGGAAGACATGGTTCGCATCGCGCGTGAATTGCGGATGACCCATCAGTTCCGTGGCTACATCCACTTGAAAACAATTCCGGATGCGTCGCCTGCCCTCATCGAAGAGGCTGGCCTTTACGCAGACAGGCTTTCGATAAACGTTGAGTTACCGACTGATCAAAGCGTTCGAAATTTTGCACCGGAAAAGAATCCTGACGAAATTCGAAAGGCAATGGCGCGCCTGCGTTTGAAAATTGATGAAAACAGCGAGCCTTCGTTACAAACAAAAAAGAAAAAGCTTTTTGCTCCTGCGGGTCAAAGCACGCAGCTGATTATTGGTGCGGACAACTGCAATGATCGAAATATTTTGCATGGCAGCACACGGCTTTACAGCAGCTATAATTTGAAACGCGTTTACTATTCGGCTTTCAGCCCGATACCTGATGCATCGCTAAAACTTCCCCTGATTAAGCCGCCTTTGATGCGGGAGCATCGTCTCTATCAGGCAGACTGGCTTCTACGCTTTTACAATTTTACGGTTGATGAAATTGCTCCGCCCGGCAGCAGTGGCATGCTTGATCTTGAAATCGACCCGAAATTGTCATGGGCTTTAAAAAATCGCTCATTCTTTCCTGTTGACGTGAATATGGCAGAGCGTGAAATGTTGCTGCGCATTCCCGGGCTTGGAGCAAAATCGGTGAATGCGCTTCTTAAGCAGCGGCGTCACCGCCGTCTTCGTATCGACGACGTTTCACGCCTTTGCGTTTCATTCAAAAAAATACGTCCATTCGTCAAAACGGATGACTGGTCGCCGCATGGGTTGATTGATGACCCTTATCTTGTAGACCGTTTCAAACCCAAGCCGGCGCAGCTGGAACTGCTGGCATGACAGTTATACGGCTTAAAAGCATGAATGACTTTGATGAATGGCGCAGTCATGCACGTGACTTGTGCCAGCAAGGTATTGATCCGTCGTTTGTTCACTGGCTAGCCGAAGATTCCAACCCTGATTTTATTGTCGACATCAACAGCTCTTTAATTGAGCAGACGAGACCAGTGTCTGTTCCCGCCGAATTTCTTGAGCTTGCGCAAATTGTCATTTGTCATTCAGACCCGCGTCGCTTTGGCCTGCTTTATCGTCTTTTATGGCGACTACAGTCAGAGCGAACCCTTTTGAAAATTGCTTCCGATAAAGATGTTTTGATGCTTCAGCGTTTTGCAAAAAGCGTCCGTCGCGACAGTCATAAGATGAAAGCATTTGTGCGCTTTCACCAAATATCTTCCTTTGAGAAAAATGAGACTTATGTCGCATGGTTTGAACCGGAGCATTTTATTGTCGAACGCACAGCGCCATTTTTTATGCGGCGCTTCAGCACAATGAACTTTATGATAATGACGCCTTATTGCACAATGTCTTGGGATCTTAAAAAACTTGCCTTTTCTGCGGGCGCGCCCAAACCTCAATTTGATGTCAGCGATAACAACGAAGCTTTGTGGCAAACCTATTATGCCAATATATTCAACCCAGCGCGTTTGAAAATAAAGGCCATGCAAAGCGAGATGCCAAAAAAATATTGGGCCAACTTACCCGAAGCCCGTCTTATTCCAGATCTTATCAAACAGGCCTCGCGCCATTTGGAAGAAATGGTGGATGCACCAGCATCGACACCCTCTTCCAAATCTCATAAATGGAAAACTCATTTGCAAAAAAACATAGCATCAGGCGTTGATATTTCATCGCTTCAAACGGCAAAAGCTGAAAGTGCACATTGCCAACGCTGCGATCTTTATTGTCATGCGACACAAACCATTTTTGGCGAAGGCAATCCTGATGCAGACATTCTTTTTGTCGGCGAACAGCCAGGCGATAAGGAAGATTTGGCAGGGCGAAACTTTGTCGGCCCTGCCGGGCAGTTGTTTAATATTTGTTTGAGCGAAGCAGGGATTGATCGTAAATCCGTTTATATTACCAATGCCGTAAAACATTTCAAATACGAGCCAAAAGGCAAGTTAAGGCTTCATCGCTCACCGAATAAAGCAGAGGTCGATGCCTGTCGTTTCTGGGTCAATTTAGAACGCGCTTTCGTCAAACCTAAGCTTATTGTAACACTTGGCGCTACAGCGGCACTTTCTATAACTGGCAAAGCACAAAAGGTTTTAAAAACCCGCGGCACTTTTTTTAAACTTGAAGACGAAACGCCATTGATGATGACGGTTCACCCTTCTTATCTGCTGCGCCTGCCTGTTGGAAAAGAAGAGCAACAAAAGCGATTTGTCGAAGATCTTCGAAAAGCACATTCTTTTGTCCGGACAGCAGATCATAATATTTTAAAATTACAGGCTGCTTAAACTTATCGGGTCTTTTCATGGCCTTATTTTTTTGCCAGACTCAATTGATGTTTTTCAGCTATCTGATCTCATGCGCGTTCACTGCATTTTAAATTGCGATGGCGGCAGCCTCAAAACAGCTGACAGCGCTGATATTGCGCGAAGGATTGCGTCGCGATTTGAAGCACACGGCCACACCACAACATGTCAGACTGTTAGCGGAAAGGACATGGATAACGCTCTTATTGCGGCCTCTAAACAGGATTATGATGTTCTTGTCGCTGCGGGTGGTGACGGTACAATTTCATCAGCGGCCGCTAAGCTTGTAGGTTCATCAATGGCGCTTGGTGTTTTGCCAGGGGGCACAATGAATCTTTTTGCACGCAGTCTTGGACTAAATCAAGAACTGGAAAATGCTGCAGAGGCACTGGCAAAAGGGTCAATAAAAGCCATCGATACAGCGATGCTCAACGATCAGGTTTTCATTTTGAATTTTAGCATTGGCCTCCATGCAAAACTGGTCAAAAAACGTAAAACCATGGCACATCATTCCAAACTTCAAAAAATTTATGCCAGTTTTCGCGCCGCTCTTTTTGCTTTTTCCAATCCTCCAAGGTTGTGCGCCGAGCTTGAACTTGATGGTCGGACGCTACTAAGCGAAACACCTGCCATTTCAGTTTCCAACAATCTGTTTGGGGAGGGACACCTTCCCTATGCCGATCGTCTCGATGAAGGGCTTTTGGGTGTTTATGTCTGCACCTCGCGGTCGCCCTATGATTTTTTCCGCCTTGGTGTTGATATTCTTCTCGGTCGTTGGCAATCGAACCGCGACATACAGGTTCTTAAAGGCCAGTCATTGACGCTGAAAATCAAAACCAAAAGAATGCGGCAAATAAAGATGATTATTGATGGCGAAATGCAAGATTTGCCAAAAATCCTAAATTTTAAAATCTTGCCCAAATCTCTAAAAGTGTTGCGGCCTAACACAGAATTTAAAACGGGATAAAAAAACTTTGCTGGAACATAGATGCCGTCCCAAAGTTTAAAATACATCTTAAACAGGAGGAAAAGTCATATGCGCGGTATTTTGTTATGGTTTTTAGGACTGCCAATCCCGATTATTATTCTTCTTTATCTTTTCAAGGTTATTTAGCCCTTCAAACAGCTCCTTTTGGAGCTGTTTTTTTAAAGCGCTTTGGTGGCGCTCATGCCAGTGCGAAGCGTGTGTATGTCGAAAGGTTTAGAGACGCGCGGAACATGTCGCAGGTTTTCAGGAATGGACGTGTCATCTCCGTAGCCTGACGTAAAGATAAAAGGCACGTTTTTGCTGATTAGCGTTTCGGCAATTGAGAAACTTGTTGTGTCGCCAAGGTTAATATCAAGAAACGCAAAACTTAAATTTTTCTGTTCAATAAAATCCTTCGCTTCCTTGATATTGCTTGCCGTATAAACTTTTGCAGCCCCAAGTGTTTCAACCATGGCTTCCGTATCAAGAGCAATTATGAGATTGTCTTCAACAAGAAGCACTTCGCCGCTGAGACGTAAACTGGCTGAAACTTCTTTTGGCTTTATGCTCGCAACCTTTACCATCGGCTTTTGACGCTCTGCCACCTGCTTTGCTGGAATAAGCAGTTTAGCTTCAACACCACCCAGCGCGTAGTGAATGTCGCTTTCGCCTTTTAATCCATGTGGAATCGAGCGCTCGATAATTGTGCTGCCAAAGCCGCGGCGCGTTGGCGGCTTTACCGGAGGGCCGTTTCGCTCTTTCCAATTCAAAATAAAATTATTGTCGCCGTCGCCCGAAAGAGAAATTTCAACAATGCCGGAAAAATCCGACAAGGCACCATATTTGGCCGAGTTTGTCGTTAGCTCATGGATCACCAAGGCCAATGTTGAAAATGCCTCAGGCTGCAACAAAAAGTCTTCACCCGTTATTCGCACCTTGTCGGCCTTATCGCCAAGGTAAGCTTCTGTTTCCATATTAATCAACTCGATCACGGAGCCTGGCGACCAGTTTTGTTTTGTAATCTGGTCATGCGCGCGCGCGAGTGCGCGAATACGATCATCAAGCGTGTCGACAAAATCTTCGGTTGATTTTTGCTCATTTTGGCTCTGGCTGATCAATCCGCGAATAAGCGACAAAATATTGCGAACGCGGTGGTTCAACTCAGCAATGAGAAGCTCTTGCTTTTCCTGCGCGGCTTTTCTTTCTTTTTCGAGAAAGTCTGTCTGCCTCAAAACAACTTCAAGCAAAGTATGGCGCAAAGATTCGGCAAGCCTGATTTCATTGCGCGACCACGGCTCTGATTGGCCTTGTACCGTTTGCTGCCACGTCTCGAAACTTTTACGAGGCGTAAGGCGCGCGCCATTGGGCCCGTAAGTTACCGCTTTTTCAGGATTTCCAGCCCATTTGACGGATTTGGCAATCTCCTCGCGAAAGAAGACAAGATAATCACGCGGCCGACGCGACACTGGAATGGCCAGCAGCCCGGCGGCACGCGAGGTAAAATCCCGCCCAGGTTCATAAATATTTTCAATCTGGTAGGTGTGAAAGACAGTTGCAGAAGCCGTGCGGTTCAGAAACCGAACAAGATCTTTAAACTCATCCGGCGATGGTGTTTTTTCAAAAAGCTGCAGGTCGCCATCAATGTAAAGAGCGGCACCATCAGCTTTTAACAGCACCCGCATTTCTTCAATGCCTTGCGTCAATGATGTCAGCGGGTTTTGTGACGATGCCACCGTCCGCATAATATGCTCATGAAACTTTTGCGCTTTTTCAGTATCTTCAAGATCCTCGCGCCGCTCGCGGCTTTCCAGTGCCAGCGACAGCATTTGCCCGACAAGTTCGGCCATGACCCGCTGATGCACATTAAGCTTGATCGCCGTCATATGGTGGCAGGCAACAAGCCCCCACAACTCGCCATTGAGAAGAATTGACACTGACATGGATGCGCCAACGCCCATGTTTTTTAAATATTCGATATGGATGGGTGAAACCGAGCGCAGAACGCTTGTTGAAAGATCAAGTATCTGCCCGTGCGGGTCTTTTTGCGGAACGATAGGAACCGTTTGACCATTGACGTCGGCAATAATACGAATGAGGTTTTTTTTGTAAAGCTCTCGCGCCTGCTTTGGAATGTCGCTCGCCGGATAGCGCAGGTCCTGAAAACTCTCCAACGTGTCTTGCTTTGCTTCCGCAACGACTTCACCTGAATCGTCGTGAAGAAATCTGTAAATCATGACGCGGTCAAACCCGGTCATCATTTTGACCATGCGCGCTGCCGTATGGCATAGCGTGTTGACATCGGGTGCCGCATTTAAACGGCTGATGATAACGCGCACCGAGGCATCGCGCGTTGCCACATCAGCTGGCGTTGATGGCTCACATTCAATAAGAACGCGGCCTTGGTTGAGCGTCAGTGTGACGTCGAATTCCGGCCCATCCGCGCTCACCTGCACATTGAAAATGCGCTCAAGATCATTGTTATTGTTAAGAAGGCGGAGGGAGGCGCGAAACCTCACAAGCGAAGCCTCGCAAAACAGTTGCGACAAAGGCAGGCCCAAAATGGCATCGGCGCTGCTGCCGACAAACTCCGCGATGTTTTGCGACACAAACTGAACAATCCAGTCCGATGACACCGCAACCAGAAACCCGACAGGCTGGATCTTACCCAAAAGATGGATAGGTTCGCGTTCGCAATTTGTCAGATCAACAGGATCCTGCGGCGAAAGCGTTTCTCGTTGTGCAGCAACCACTATGATACGGGCTCCAGATAAGACATTTCAAATGTTTGTACGTAAAAATTAAAAATACGGTTGGCAGAATGCGCGGCACTCTCAGCCTCATTTGCTTTCATGTCATGCCCTTCAAGCACACCTAGAAATGTCGGCCAAAACTTCTTCCCAAGCCCATGTTGTAAAAACTGGCTACCGCCTGCAATGCAATGCTCGCCAGCCTGCTGGTGCAGCACACGTGCGCCAAGCCGTGATCCCTCAATCGTATAAAGCATGCCGAGAAGATCCGGGATCGTTGCCTCACTTTTAAAAACAGGAGGCTGTGATAGCTCGCCGCATTCACCCAGTGCACGCAAATCATTTTGTGCCGCCCCTAACCGTGTGCGCTCATTCCAGTCGGGCAAAAGTTTCGATACACCATTGGCGGACAAAAAAGGCTCGATGGCTGACAGCGCAAGCGCGTGCATTTTGAGAAATGCCAACAGTCCTGTTTTTGTTGAGAGGTCGAGCTGCGAGACCAGCGTATCGAGCTTTAAGTGAGATTTTGCGGTCGCATCTTTTAGAAAAAAACGGATTGGCTGTGACATGAACGAAATCCGTAAGGTGCGCGTATGATTTGAAAGGTTTTATAACGAGTTTGCGTAAAAACGTCGATGCTGGAACTCATAAGGTAAAAAATATACGCTGAAAAAATATGCACTTTCAAAAAAATTTGGTTGCGGGGACAGGATTTGAACCTGTGACCTTCAGGTTATGAGCCTGACGAGCTACCGGGCTGCTCCACCCCGCGTCACTGAGAACCGCGCTTGTATGCGCCGCTGTTCGCAAACGCAACACCTTTCATAACACTTTGATGTCATTCGGATTTCGGCGTCGGCGTCGTTCAGGTGCAATTCGAGAACGCGCGCTCACCGGATTGGCGGCGTTTTTCGTCGCGCGCATTCGACGGCGGAACACGGCGCGAACAGCCGTTCGAGGCACGGAAGGCGACGGACACAGTGCGGACACGGAACGATGGGCTCGGGCCGAAAGCCCGCCCCACTATCTCCGCATCGTTGGCTTTCGGCCCTGATTGCACCCGTTCCCGCCATTCATAGGGAGACCCGCCGAGAGCATCTTGCTGACCGGAAATGACCGCGGCTGAGTGCTGCGGAAAGGGTCGAAAGCATGAAGGCGCATCTCACCGAACGCAGCGTGAAAGGGCTTCAGCCGAAGCAGAAGAACATCATCGTCTATGACGAGGAGGTGGTCGGCTTCGGCGTGCGCATCACCAGTGGCGGCACGCGCGCCTTCATCCTGACCTATCGGATCGAGGCGCGGGAACGCCGCCTCACCATCGGCGCATGGCCGGATTGGTCGGTCACAGCCGCCCGGGAAGAGGCCAAGCGCCTCAAGCGCGAAATCGATCAGGGCCGCGATCCTATGGCCGAACGGGACGAAGCCCGGGAGTCGCCCAATGTGCGACAACTGATCGACCGCTATCTCGAAGAGCACGCCGCCAAGCTTGCGAAGCGCAACCGCGACGATCAGGCGTCGATGCTGCGCAAGCTGGTCGAGCCTGCCTGGGGACCGCGCAAGGCGGCAGAGATCCAGCCCGATGATGTTGATCGGCTGCTGCGCCAGATCGCCGGTGGCACGCCGGGAAAGCGAGGCCGCAAGCCGACGCCAGTGCGCGCGAACCGGCTCGGCGAAATCCTGCGCAAGATGTTCAACCTTGCGATCCGCTGGCGCATTCGCGCCGACAACCCCGCCGCCGGGTTTGCCCGGAACGCCGAGGCGCCTCGGGACCGCTATCTCTCACCCGATGAAATCGGGCGGCTGTCTACCGCGCTCGATGCGCATCCGAACCGGCGCGCCGCCGATGCGGTGCGGCTGATCCTACTAACCGGCGCGCGGCGCGGCGAAGTCCTGAACGCTCGCTGGGATCAATTCGATCTCGACGCCGGCGTCTGGATCAAGCCTGCCGCCACTACGAAGCAGCGCCGTCTGCATCGTGCGCCGATCAGCGCTTCCGCCGCCGCGTTGCTGCGCACGATCCGGCTGCGCGTGCCCGAAGATTGCGAGTGGGTGTTTCCGGGCGATGCCGAAGGCAAGCCGCTTCAGGACATCAAGCGGTTCTGGGAAGATGTCCGGGCAAAGGCCGAACTGCCCGCCGTACGCATCCATGATCTGCGCCACACGTTCGCGTCGCTGCTGGTTTCGGGTGGCATGACGCTGCCGATGATCGGCAAGCTGCTCGGCCACACGCAGGTTCAGACCACGCAGCGCTACGCCCACCTGCTCGACGATCCCCTTCGCGCGGGGCTTGAACAGGTCGGCGATATGCTGCGGGCGAAGCCGAGGCTGGTTCAGGCAGTGACCATGTAGGCGCGGGCCAAGAAGCGCCAGCATTGGTGACTAGCCACGCGGATTTGAAGTAGCGGTTCACGCCTTCACCATCTTAGGTTTTTGGCGCCGGACGCCAAAAGCGCGCGTCCATCTCGGTCGGCTGATCTTCAGGACTCCTGAAACGCTCTTCCTTCACGGATATGCCCAGCTGACGGTGGAACAACGCTACGTAATCCAGATCATCGGTAAGTTCAGCCGGAAGAGCGCCCGCGCGGGACGCCACTTCCAACGTCGCTCCGCCTGTCGAGACGACCGGCACGACCGCAGCTTTGGGCTGCAAGCGACGGAACAGCTCGAATTCATCGACAATGCCACCCATCCCACCAATGAAGACCGCAGCCTTAAAAGCATGCTCAGAGAACATCCTCTCGCGCATCAGTAGTAGGCTCTTCTCTCGATCCCGCTCGACATCGTCGGTGAAAGTGACGTTCTTGAAACGCTCGTTATCCTCTGGAAAATCGTCCTTGAAGTGGCGCGATTGATACAGCCGCACCCAACGACCATAGTCGACACCAATGTCTTGGGCGACCACCCAGATCATCGGTGTTATAGCAGGCTGGCCACCCCACACCAGAAGGCGGCGGCCGAGCGTGACGTGCACTAGCGCAGAGACAGCAGCGCTGATCGCCACGCTATCTGCCGTGACCGCGTATTCCGGGCCGCGCCTGGGGTCTGGAACACCCGCTGAGAGAAAGATGGCGTCCGCCATGTTCATGCCTCCCACGCGGCAAGTGCCCAACCCGCCTCCGATACTTTGATCGCGCGCACTGCCCGAATCTGGTCGTCAAGCCATTTCAAGTGGGCGCTCCAGGCATCGCGTATACCGACGTGATCATAAACTAGTACCGGCACCTCGTGCTGATCCGCCCTGTTCGCCTTGTCTGCAATATCGTTCAGTATCTCTGCTGTTGGAACGCCAACAACCGGGTATGCCCAGACCCGGCGATCATCTAAAAGGCGCACCGCGATTGCTCTATGAGCACCAACCCCCTCTATAGAAGCGCCGATCTTCTCCACGTCAGCCCTTAGCTTCCCAGTAATCGACATGTAGCGCGCAGCAATGCTTCGGCTCCGCAGCCGCTCGACCTCAAGCACAATCGTTTCCGCGACAACGTCCGCGATCGGGCCGTCAGGACCCTCCAGCTCACCGGCGTCCAGATAGACCGTCTCAGCCATATCGGTGAGTTTGTTGGGCGTATGCTCGGGCCAAATCACCCGCAGCACCTGGATATCTTTCGCCCTGGCTCGACCGATCTCTTGTCGGGTCCATCGGCTATCGAAGTATCCCGGCGTGTCTAGCATCACCATTACGTCGGAGTCGACCAGACGGTGCCAGAGTACGTCCTGGAAAGGGTCGCCGGGGCGTATATCGTGCGTGTCCAAGAACACATCGAAGCCGCGAGCAGAGAGAAGATCATGAAGTTGAAGAGCGGCGGCGCGGGACTCGATCCGCCGATAGCTGACGAAAACACGCCTTTGACGGCGCAGTAGGCCAACGCACTCGAGCAACGCCGCAGCGAGCTCTGTCATGTTGGGGTCGTCGGCGCGCCGCTTCAATCCATTCGAGAACTGGAGAAACTCCGGAATTTGGTGCCCAAAATCGCCGTCGGTCGCGACAGTCGGAATAACGGGCGCGCTGGCCCGCAGCAGCTCCTTTGCCGTCTCTTGGTCAGCTGTGATGTCCCCGCCGAAGTACACGGCGGCAAACGCAGCACGCTTGTCTCGACCCGCGACGGTAGCGCCATCATGCACCAGCACTTCGATACCGAGGACCAAGCCGAAATCGTCGATGACGCCGCACAGGGTTTCGGTGAGTCTCTGCCTGTCATCCGGCGTGACATGCCCTAAAATCGCGAGTTCGTATAAGCTCATAGGAGCCTCAGTAGCCAGCAGCCTTGGCGGCTGCCTCGATCCAAGTCGAGATATTGTTATAGCCGTCGTTGTCGACCCAATCGTACGTCCTGTAGAGCCTGCTGAACGGCACCTTTTGGCCGTTTTGTTCAACTTGCCAGTAGTCCAGCGGGTTCCTGCCTTGCACATCGGCTCCGACCTGCGGGTCTTTCACTTTGTGAATGTCGATCGCGAGCATGCCCTTTTTTAGTTCGTAGCTGCGCTTGATCTCGTGCCGAACCCACTCGCGATCATAGGTCTCCGCCCCGAACAGGACGACCGTCACGGAGGTGCCTTTTAGCTGTTCCTCAATCCACTTCTCGATGCCGCCTGCGCGCTTCTTCGCCTCCTCGAACTCGGCCGCGTCATAGAAGGGAGGTGCATCGCCCTTGGCCCGAACGACCCACGAATTCCGAACCTGGACGATTCGACGAACGTCACGGGCATAGTGAAAGCTGAAGAACACCTTGCGGGCCATGTATCTCCTCCAAAGAACTCGCAGACTATATCAATTCGAGTAATGCCGTAAGCCTGCACCGTACTGACGCTGCGAAGTGCAGCAGAGCTGGGTCTCGATCGGCTTTGTCCTAATGCGAGACCAGTTCCCTCCAAATCGCTGACACCTTCCGTCGCACCGTCCGCTCATCAGGCGGCGGGAAATCCTCCCGGCCCGCGAACCAGTCCATCATATCGCGCACCAGCTCGCCCTGGCTGACCGGCATGCCGTGATCATGCACGCGCCGGGCGATGGCGCCTGCGAAGGCGTCCCAATCGTGCTTGGGCGGCGCGCCCGGCCCGGCGGCGCGCTTGGCTTGTGTTGATGCCTTCGGGCCGCTCTCGGCCGCACCCGCGTCGAACAATCCCCAGGCGCGCTCGCAACGCTCGAACTCCTTGCGCAGGATGATCACGTCGGCGGAGGTGACGGCGACGCCATCGACCGGGCGCGCAATCCACTCCCACTCCGTCTTCTTCGAACGGCGGAAGCGCCGCACCAGCGCCGGCTTGCGCGATGCGCCGTCACGCCGGAACAAGGCGACCACGTCCGCGCCGTCGATCTCCACGATCCCGGAGGCGATCTGCTTATCGGCGGTCTCAACGGTTGGCAGCACGGCGGAAAGCGCGATCTCGCCATCGATCGCCCAGCCCGCGATGTCGAGGGCGGGAACCTGCCAGCGGATCGCGGTGTCGGTAACGGTCAGGAAGGAACGGGGCGGCGCTGGCATCTTGAAACACTCGCTATTTGGTCATGGTCATCATTTGCTGGTGGAATTCCTTGTGTCGCGGCTGCGTCGATAGAGCGTGACCACGGCTTTGATGTCGCCGCGCAGATCGGGCGGCAGGCGTCCTGCTTCGCAGAAAAGATCGTCGAGCTTCACTTCAAGGATGGCGGCGACGCGCTCGACGAGATCGTCGCGCGGCGGGTTTTCCTGTTCGCGCTCGACGCGGCTCCAATACGCGGGCGAGACGCCGAGACGCTCGGCGAACTCGTTCAGGCCGAAGCCCTTGTCGTTGCGGTGAAAGCGGACGGTTTGACCGAAGGCCATCAGATCGCACTCCTGGTTTCAAAGCTCCGCCCGATGAAACCGCCCTTCGCCAACCGCACCGACATGAAGGCGGCGGTCACGCCGAAGGCTTCGGCGAGGTCATCGACCAGCAGGCCGAGCGTGCCCTCGCTCGGATCAAGATCGACGAAGGGAACGGAGCGGCCATCGGGCGCGGCGCGCCAGCGGAACGGCAGATCAAGGGCGCTTGCGTGCTTTGGCAGCACGCGCGCCAGCTTGTCGGCCGGAACCAGAAACGCGCCCATGAACTCGTCGGCCCGCCATTCAACCCAATCGATCGGCGCGCCGGGCTTGGCAATGGCGGGCGCAACCGATGTTCGGAATGTCCGCCGGATATTGCCGCCCATCGCCGCCGGCATGTCGAAGATGGCGTGCGCAAACTCGTGCGCGGCGGTTGAACGGATCACCTCCGGCTGATGAGCCAGCAGGCTGGCGTTGACACTGATCATCACAGTGTCGGGCAGCTCGGGATCGTTCTCGCAAACGCCGAGCGCCTCGTGGCCGTTCTCGTCGTGGATCGGTCGATCGAGGCCCCAGGACAGGGTGATCGGCTTGCCGTTGACCGCAAGGCGCGCCGTCTTTGCGATCAGCGCCGCCACATCGACCGGCCTTGGTTGAATCCCGAACAGGCGGCTGCGGATATCGCTGGCGATACTCGCGATCTTCTGGGCGCTCAAGCGATGGGGATCGCCCGCAGCCGTGCTTGGATACGCGATGGCCAGAACCATCTCCGCCTCCTTTCATAACCCGATTGGTCAACAGTCAGTTCTTGATATGTTCTTTCTGCTCCGGAGTCGAGTCGATTTTTCGGCGCCAGAGCTTTCGCGTTGTGGATTGGTACGAGGGACCACGCCGCCTCCGACGGTGGACTGAAGCGGCCAAAACACGCTTGCGGTTGTTTATGCCCGTGTTTCCGCCCGTATTCGGCCCGTCTTTGTGCCCTCGCTCTGTTGTTTCTGCCCCGTTTGCGCCCGTTTCAACCCTGCCTGACGCCGGCTCGCCGTGGTCCCTTTGCGGTCATCGGAACCGCAAGGACACAAGGAAACGGGCATGGACGATCAAGTTAACGCGCAACGAAACGGAGCTGCATCTGCCGAACTGATGCAAGGCTGGATGGGGCGGCGCGAGGTCGCCGAAGCGCTGGGAATCTCGACCGCGACCTTGCAACGCTGGCAGACCCGCCGGATCGGCCCGCCCTGCGTCCGGATCGGCCGCCGCGTCTTCTATCGCGCCGATGCCTTCCGCGAATGGATGATCTCCCAGGAACGCGGGCCGGTGGTCTCGAAGCGCACGGGGTCCGCCCGATGATCGCGCCCCTGATGATTGCCGAGCGGCTTGAAGCCCGCGCGCTCGCCGCCAAAGCCGTCCGCGCCGCCTTCTATGAGCGCTTCGGTGAACACCCTTCCGCTGAAGATCGCCTGTGGCAGATCGATCCGATCGCCCGGCTGGATTTCGTCGGCGATGTCGAACTCAAGCTCGGCGTGGCCTTCCGCGACGAGGATGTCGAATTCCTCGAAACCCCGTCCGATCTGATCGAACGCGGCGCCGAGATCCTGATCCGTGGGGGCGTGCGATGAGCAACCCCTTCGAACGGCACGGTATAGGCCATCTCTCCGCTTCATCGCTCAATCTCTGGGCGGCAGAACCTGCGCTCTGGATCATGGAACGCCTGCTTGGGAGGCGCTCGCCCTCCGGCATTCCGGCCGCGCGCGGCAAGGCGGTCGAGGCCGGCGTCAATATCGGCCTGCACGATCCGACGCTTCCCATTGAGGCCTGCATCGCAGAAGCGGAAAGCGCCTTCGATCGCGAAACCGCGCTCAATCCCGATCCGCGTCGCGATGAGGAACGCAAGAAACTGCCGGGCTATGTTCGGGGTGCGCTGGCCGAACTCCGACAATATGGCCTGCCCGATGCCGATGGCTACCAGGGCAAGGTCGAAATCCGCCTGGACGATATCGCCGTTCCGGTGATCGGCTTCGTCGATTGGCGTTTCTCGGCCCACGGACTGATCGTCGATCTCAAGACCACCGAACGATTGCCATCCGCGATTGGCGCAAGCCACGGCCGCCAAGGCGCGGTCTATGCCACCGCCCACGGCAATTTCGGGATGCGCTTCGCCTACGCCAAGCCCGCTCCGGCCAAAGGCGATGGACGGCAGGTCCAGGTTCTTGAAATGTCAGGCGATGACGTGCGCGCCCATCTGGCGGCGCTTCGGCTGATCGCCCTCTCGCTCGGGCGATTCCTCGCCCTCTCCCATGACGCCCGCGAACTCGCGGGTCTCATCGTCCCGGACTTCGACAGTTTCTACTGGTCGGACCCATCCGTTCGCGCGGCTGGCCGGGACGTCTTCGGGTTCTGAACCCTCAATCGCTCAAGGCTCAACGCTCAAGGAGACAAACAATGGCACTCAATATCGGCGCTTCCGGCATCATCCGCCCTTACGTCAAATACAACGCCAAATCGGACAAGTGGTTTATCCGCGCGGAGGGCGGCGGCGATCTGGAAATCGCCCGTCCCACCTTCCTGCTCGATCTCGCCAATATCCGCACCGGCTGGCTGCGCTTTCAGGAAGGCCAGGCGCCGGAACGGCTGATCGATCCTGCGCTGGATAAGGTCGCGCCCACTCCCGGCGAGGGCTTCAAGCGTGGCTTCGTCGTGATGGCCTTCTCGCCGAAGTTCTTCGGCGGCGCCGTCGAAATGGCCTCCGCCTCGATCCACGTCTCGAATGCGATCCGCGATGTCTATGCGGTGTTCGAGGAACAGGCCGGGCGCACGGAGAACCGCGGCAAGGTGCCGGTGATCGCCTGTACCGGCGCTGACGCAATGAAGGACAAATACGGCACCAACTACCGGCCGAAGCTCGAACTGACGAAGTGGGTCGATCGCCCGGCGGAATTCCCGGACGCCTCGGCGGTCGAAGAGAGCGAGGTCTGGAAAGGCAACGTCGCCGCAGCGTCGAAGCCCGCGCCCGCTGGCCATGTGCCGCCGCCCGCCGCGAAGCCTGCGCCACAACCCGTCTACGAGACCGACTTCTGAACGCGCACCGCCCGCGCCGAGAACCGGCGCGGGCAATCGCTCTGCCATCCACCAATCCCTTCAACACGTGGGCGATCACGCCATGCCTCTGCGCGCCTACTACAACGAGATCGATCCGTTCGCCGTCGCCGTTCTGAAGCGCCGGATCGCCGACGGATCGTTGCCGCCAGGGGACGTTGACGACCGTGACATCCGAACAGTTCAAGCTGCCGATCTTCGGGGATACGCCCAAGTCCATCTCTTCGCCGGGATCGGCGGCTTCGGCCTTGCCGTCCGCCTCGCAGGATGGCCCGACGACCGCCCGCTCTGGACCGGCGGCTACCCGTGCCAGCCGTTCTCGGTCGCAGGCGTCCGGCGCGGAATGTCGGATGATCGCTACCTCTGGCCGGAATGCGCTCGCCTCCTCGGGGCTCTCGAAGAAAGACCCGCTTGGTGCCTGTTCGAAAACGTTGATGGTCATCGCGATCTGGGGCTCGATCGAACGCTCTTTGATCTGGAAGCCCTGGGCTACGCCGGCCGGCCGTTTTGGATTCCGGCTTGCGCCGTCGGCGCGCCCCATGACCGCATGCGGGTCTGGATCGTCGCCAAAGGGCTGGACGACGCCACAGGCGCACGATGCGCAGGGCCGGGGCGATCCGAAGCGGTGGCGGAGGTTTGGCGGGAAACATGGCGGGGCGAACCTGCCGGACGAGGTGGCGATGGCCGTATCGCCGTGGCCGACGCCGAGGGCGAACGAAAGCACCGGAGCGCAACCGCCGCCCGGACGGCAGGGAGGTCCGGCGCTGAAAACGCTCGCGCTGTCGGCGCCCTGGCCGACGCCCCGGGTTTGCTCGGGCGAGCGGTCGTCGGGGATGAACCGGACGGAGATGTATCGGGCGGGACCGGCGAACTGGCCGACGCCGGGGACGGACAGCTTTCGCAGCCGCAGCGGCGAGCGCAAAGACGAGATGGGGCTCGATCAACTTGCGCGGCGCTCGGCGGTGGCTCCGTGGTCAACGCCGACACAGAACGATTCCGCGAACCTGGGAGCGCCGAGCCAGTTCTGCCGGAACAGCCAGGCGCTGAACGTGCAGGCCAAAGCGAACTGGTCAACGCCCCGCGCGACGGACGGAGCAAAGGGTGGGCCGAACCAGGCGTTTGGGGCGGGCGGTCAACCACTGCCTGCGCAAGCGGCGCAGACAGCGATCCGTGGGGACATGCCGTCTGGGTCGAATGCGCCGACGGAAAACTCCGGCGCACTGAACCCGGCTTGGGTTTGCTGGCTCATGGGATATCCGAACGGGTGGCTCGACTAAGGGCGCTCGGCAACGCGATCGTTCCGCAAGTCGCCGCGCAAATCCTTAGTGCCATCCTCACCTCCGAGGCCCGCCCATGAGCGAGGCCTCAACCATTCAGCCCGATCCCATTGCGATGCTCCGCCATGTCGAACTGGTGTTCGGCGGCGGCTTCGACGGTGCGCTCGATGGGCTCGTCGAACTGGCGTGGACCGATCCGGCGACCGGCTCGCTTCGCAACGCGCAGATGTTCGGCACCGATCAGCTCGAAGAACTGGTCGAGCGTGCCGCTGAACTGAACCGCACCGAGCGATGCAACGTCTATGTCGGCGCCGCGCTCCGCAAACCGGGCACCGCGCTGGCGAAGCGCGCGGCTGATTCCGATTTCCATTCCGCGCCCTTCGCCTGGGCCGATATCGATGATGATTGCGTCGAAGCGGCCATCAAAGCGGCGAAGGCGGCAGGTGTTCCGGCGACCATGACCGTTGTCACCGGTCGCCATCCCCACATGCGCGCGCAATTCTGGTGGCGGCTTGTGGACGCCGAGCGGGACGGCGCGGCAATCAAGACGCTTTGCTCCAGCATCGGCCTCGCGCTCGGCGGCGACAGCACCGTCTCGAACCCCGGCCGCGTGCTGCGACTCGGCGGATCGATTGCCTGGCCGCTAAAGCCGGGCCGCGTTGTCGAAGCTACCGAAGTCCATATCCCCGAAGATGATCGCCCGCCGGCCTATTGGGCGTCGGCGCTCGCGCAAGCCTTCGCCGCGCCCGCGCCGCTCCTGCAGACTGCTCCGGCAGCTTCGGAGCCGTCAGCGCCCTCAATGGCGCCTTCGCCGCCGAGGCCGCTCGAACTGCCTATTGGCAGTCTGTCGGTCGAGGCGACGCTGGCCGCGATCCAGCGCAACGACCACTGGCACCAGAACGCCGTTCGGCTCGTCGGCAACTGGGTGGCGCGCGGATTGTCGAACGCCGAGATCCTGGCATTCGCGCCCGCTTTGACCATCGGCAACGGGCCGGACGGGCGAAGTTACACGGTCGATCAGACGTGCCTTCAACTCAACTCGATGATCACGGGCGCGCGGCGCAAGTGGAACCTGCCGAACCCGGTCCTGACGATCGAGGACAAGCTTCCGCCGCCTCCGCTCACGATCGAATGGGAGGACGGCGCAAGCGCCGCCATGATCCCGCGCCGCCGCTGGCTGGTCGGCTCGTTTGCGATCCGCGGCCATCTGACCGTGCTCGTGGCGCCGCCCGGTGCGGGCAAGTCCACGCTCGGCATTGCGCTGGCGGTCGCCGGCGTCACCGGTCGTGGCGAGATCGTGGGCGAAACCGTTCACGAGACAATCAAGGCATGGGTCTGGAACAACGAGGACGACCGCAATGAACTGCGTCGTCGCCTGGCTGCGATCATGCAGCAATGGAACGTCGCGCCCGCTGATCTGCGCGGCAAGCTCGGTCTCAACTCCGGCTCGGAGCGCCCGCTCGTCATCGCCAAGGCGACGAAGGACGGCGCGGTGGTGCGCCTGCCGGATATCGAAGCCATCATCGAGCGCGTGCAGGCCGAAGGCATCGGCCTCCTTATCGTCGATCCCTTCGTCGAGACCCACGAGGTCGATGAAAACAACAACGCCCAGATCAAGGCCGTCGCCGCCATGTGGCGCGAAGTGGCCCGGCGCGGCGATTGCGCGGTCGTCATCGTCCACCACACCGGCAAGCCGCCGTCGGCGTCGCCAGATGCCTGGACGGGCTCGCTGTCGGCCTCGCGTGGCGCGTCGTCCCTCGGCGGTGTCGCTCGCATCATGCGCACGCTCTTCGCCATGTCGCAGAGCGACGCCGACAAGTTTGGCCTCGATGCGGATGAGCGCCGCCTGTGGGTGCGTCTCGATGATGCGAAGGCGAACCTGTCGCTCGCGTCCGGTTCGGCGCGCTGGTTCAAGCGCGTGTCGATCATCATCGCCAATGGCGAGGAAGTCGGCGCACTGGTGCCCGGCGATCCGAATGAGCGCGCCCCACAACAGGACCGCTCTACCGAAATCGAAAGCGCGCTGTTCGAAGCGATCCGAACCGCCTGGAACGGAGGCTCGCCGCTCTCCGAACAACCCCGGGCGAAGGATCGCTATGCGCCGGGGATCGTCGGAAAGGCGCTGCGCGTCGCCGCCGAAACCGTCGCGGATGTGCTGGCCCGGCTGATGGGCGGCGGTGCGATCGAACGGACGCTCTTCGACGCCAAAACCAAAACCTACGGCCTGCGGATCGTCCCTTTGGACGAGCGCGATATGCGCTCCGACCAGCGCCGAAACCATGAACCTGCGGAGGAGTTCGAATGACCGCGACGGATCGGCGGAGACAGGGCGGAGACGTAGCCCAAGTGCTTGATTTCATTGAAGGCGGAAACATCGCGGAGACGCGGAAACGTCGCGCTAAGCCCTTGATTTCAAAGCGGAGACGGAAACGGAGACAGGCCAGTATCCCCTACGGGGATACCGCGCGGGCGCGCACGCGAAGGCGTGCCGCGCCGCGCTTCTGGCGGAGGGCGCTGGCATGACCGCCGCTCTGAACCCAATGCCCGCCGCCGATCTGGCAAAGGCCTCGCTCGATCGCCTCGATGCGGTGGCCTCAGTCATGGAACGCAAGTGGGGAATTGATCGCCTCCCGAAGCTTGTCGATGCGCCGCTCGCCGTTCGGTTTCGGTCGCAAGCCGAACGTCTCGACGAGGCGATCCGTTCGGATGTTTCGGCCGCGGTCTCGGCCCAGGCCGAAGCCATGCTGCGGGCGTGGAATGCGCTCGATGCGGCTGCGATCACCGGCGGCTGGAAACCGTTGGCCCCGACGGTCTGGGAAACCGTGCTGCCCGAAACCGGCGAGGTGATCGCCATCGTGCGCGATTCCGACGAGGCCTTCGCTCTGGCGAAGGAACGCAAGGGCGCGGTCTGGACGCTCGCCGAAGTGGCGATTGCAATCGAAGCCTTCGGCGACACGGTGCGCGCGACGAAAGAGGCCTTCCCCGGCGCCGAAGTCACCGCGGTTCGGCCCGCAGGCACAACCGCCAAACTTACGATCGGTTCTGCCGCGCCTGTCGTGGCCACAGAACGCGAGACGAAGCCCACCCGCAAACTGCCTGCCCGCAATCGCCGAAGCCGTTCTGTTGGCTTCGCTGGCCTTTACGCACCGCTGCTCGATTCCCGCCCAGAAACACCATCCACCAAGCCGCCGATCGATTGGGAACGCGGCGACGACATCCCGTTCTAGCTCAGGAGGAACCCATGCTTGCCCTCGCCGTAAAAAACCCTTCCATCCCGCCGGCGCCCGCCGTGACGCCGCCGCCGTCGCGAACGATCCTCGCGCTTGATCTTGGAACCAGAACCGGATGGGCCGTGCTGCCGCGCTCGGGCCGGATTGCCTCGGGCGTGACCGAATTCCGTCCTGGCCGCTTCGAAGGCGCTGGCATGGCGTTCCTGCGCTTCGAGAAATTTCTCGCCGATCTCAACCGCGATGCTGGCCCGTTCGACGCCGTCGTGTTCGAGGAAGTCCGCGCCCACGCCGGAACACTTGCCGCGCAGGTCTATGGCGGCTTCCTCGCCCATCTTACCGCATGGTGCGAGCGCAAGGCCGCGCCCTATCTCGGCGTGCCTGTGGCCACGATCAAGCGCCATGCCACCGGCAAGGGCAATGCGCCGAAGGAGGACGTGATCCGCGCCGTGCGGGCGCAAGGTTTCCTACCGAAGGACGACAACGAGGCCGATGCTCTGGCGCTTCTCGCCTGGGCCATCGCCAATGAGATCGGAGGCGCATAATGAGCAAGCGCCTGTCTGGACCGCTTTCGCCGAACGAGATCGAGGACCGCTTCGAGGAAGCGGCACGCACCCTGCGCCGCCTGCCTGACGACAAGCCGCAGGGCTATTTCAACGTCTGGCCCGCTATCGTGCGAACGACATGGGAGATCATGGCCATGGAGCGCCAGCCCATGAAGGTCTGGGCAACGCCGCAATCCATCGACCGCATGGACGAATGCTTTGCCTGGCTGTTCTGGCTCGAACCCGAAGAGGCGCGCGTTGTGTGGCTGCGCGCCGAGGGCATGCGGTGGAAGCCGATCTGCCGAAGGCTCGGCGTGAGCAGGGCGACAGCCTGGCGCTGGTGGGCGACCGCGCTGATCAAGATCAGCCATCGCCTGCATGTGAAGTCCGTGTTGGACCAAAGAAGACTTAAAGTCTAAAACTATTATTTTACTATATATCTAACAACATTCGAAAAAGTGTCTACCCAAAAATTTTCTGGAGTGGAGGCGACGAAATCAATAATCGTTTGATGCACATCCGAAGAAGTGTATGATTCATCGATCGAAGGATTGCCAATCTTGTGAAAAATTAAACTGGCCCAGCCACCTGTTCGCAAGGCCGCTTGGCAGTATTCGATCGACTTGTCTGCGCTATTATTTCCCCATGTCAGAGCCTGAGCAGGTATCCTAAGTCTATCGCTCAAAACGCCTTCGACCGAAGCAGGCCCACCGCCACCGGTGCGAGCAGCACTAAACGTGTGCTGAACCAACTCAAGATATCTTGATTCAGCTTCGTCATCCGGCCCCGGTCCGAGTTTCGTTTCACCGCAAATATAAGCGTAGGCCCTGTAATTATCTACCGAGATGTTATCGTTCAGCCACTGCTCTGCCCGTCCGGTTTCCTCGGAGGCAAAAACTCTCCAGTCAAGATAGCGAGGTAGACGTAATTCGCCACGCATACACGGGTGGCTAAACGAGTGATTACCAATTTCGTGTCCTCTTGAATGAGCATCCCTCCACTCGTGAATACGAGATCCTACACCATATAATGTTGGTGTTATGAAAAAGCTTCCTTTAAACTTACGAGATTCCAGTTGCGGTATGGCAAAGTCCAAACAAGACCCGTGCCCATCATCGTATGTAAAACTGATGGCAGCTTTAGCGCCATTTGGCCATGACGTCACGGACAACCTCCCCAAAATTCAAGGGCTCGATCATATCAGTCCCGCCTTCAGCGCGGAAGCGCTTTCATCCTTCGCGCGCGCGTAGGGGCGACTTGAACGCGCATTCGACGACGCGGGCGCGGCTCTCGACTGCGCTCAACAGGCGTATATCGACGCCAGATCGTCGAACTTCGAGCGAGACAAATTCAGCTGTTTTGGCGATATTTGTTGGCATGATCGCGAGAGGTGCAGGCATCGACACCACGATCCCCAGCGCACTCGCATTCAAACGCACAACACGACGACAAAGCGCATTCGACGCGCGCACGCGGCGCGAAACCGGCGATCCCCGCCCCTTCTAGGTTCTTCCCGGCCCTCAACGTATGCGGGCGGCGGCAGCGCGATCCTTTGCTAGCGGCAGGTTCGCGAACCGGGTTCGCACCCGCCCTTGAGGTTCGCGGGTTCGCACCCCGGTTCGCATTCAACGGAGACACAATGCTCGCCATCGAGACCCGCCCGATTGCGCGGCTGATCCCCTATGTCCGCAACGCACGGACCCATTCGGGCGATCAGATTGCGCAGATCGCGGGATCGATTGCCGAGTTCGGCTTCGTGAACCCGGTGCTGATCGGCGCCGACGATGTGATCATCGCTGGCCACGGGCGCGTTCTCGCCGCCGAGAAGCTTGGGCTCGCCGAGGTGCCGATCATCGTGCTTTCGCATCTTTCGGAATCGCAGCGCCGGGCGCTGGTCATCGCCGACAACCGGATCGCGGAAAATGCGGGCTGGGACGATGCGATGCTCAAGGCCGAGATCGCCGCCCTGCACGAAGACGCCTTCGATCTCGATCTTCTCGGCTTTGCCGAGGAAGAGCTCGGCCGGTTGCTCGATGGCCTCGACGCCGATACCGGCGGCGATGGCGCGGCGGACGGCGAGCAGTCGTCCGATGCCTCGACCGAAACACAACGCGCGACCCTTGCCGAGCGCTTCGGCGTTCCGCCGTTCTCGGTTCTCGATGCCCGCAAGGGCTGGTGGCAGGATCGCAAGCGCGCCTGGATCGATCTCGGCATTCGCTCCGAACTTGGACGCGGCGAAGGCGCGACCTACGGCGTCGCCGACGGCGTGACCGAGCCCGGTCTCAATCACTATCGCAACCGGAACAGCGCGGCGCCTGGCGGCTCACCCCGCCCGCTGGATCGGGGCTGGACCGGAAAGAAGGACAAATCCACCCATGGCTAAATGCCTCGCCCGCACCTTCGGCCAGGATCTGATGCGCGGCGAGCATAAGGTCGGCGCGCAAACGAATGCCAAGACCAACAATGGCGTGCTGATGCCCTCGCACACGTCGGCCGATCCGGGCTTCTATGCGAAGAAGCGCGCCCGCGAAGCCGAACTTGGCCGCGAGCTGACGACGGAAGAATTCCTTGGCGGTCACTATGAGGCGTCGGACGCGCCGACCGCTTCCGGCACCTCGATCTTCGATCCAGTCTTGTGCGAGATCGCCTATCGCTGGTTCTGTCCGCAAGGCGGAACCGTGCTCGATCCCTTCGCGGGTGGCTCGGTGCGAGGCATCGTCGCCTCGCGGCTTGGTCGCCGTTATGTCGGGATCGAACTTCGGCCCGAGCAGGTTGAGGCGAACCGCGCGCAGGGCGCCATCGCCGCCGAACCGTTGCCGGAATGGCGCGTCGGCGACGCGCGCGATCTCGGCGCTATTGCCGCGGATGTCTCGGCCGACTTGATCTTTTCCTGCCCGCCCTATTGGAATCTCGAACGCTATTCCGACGATCCCGCCGACCTTTCGACTATGGATGAGGCGTCATTTTTCGAAGCGCAGGCCGCGATCATTGCCGCCGTTGTCGCCCGGTTGAAGGAGGATCGCTTCGCGGTTTGGGTTGTCGGCGATGTGCGCGACGACCGCGGCTTCTACGTCAACCTGCCAGGCCGAACGGTCGAAGCCTTCGAGGCGGCGGGCGCGCGCTTTTACAACGAGGCGATCCTCGTGACCGCCGTCGGCTCGCTGCCGATCCGCACAGGCCGCCAGTTCACCGCCGCGCGCAAACTTGGGCGCACGCATCAAAGCGTGCTGGTGTTCGTGAAGGGCGATCCGCGGCGCGCAACGGAAGCCTGCGGCGAGGTCGAATTCGGCGAAATCGAGGAAGTGCAGCTATGACGGCGCCGATTGTCCGTGAGCACGGCGGCGTATCAGTGATCCGCGATGATCTTTATCCGGGCGGCACGAAAGCGCGGTTCATGCCGGTGCTGTTCGAAGGCGTTGAGGAAGCCGTCTACGCCAGCCCGGCTGAGGGCGGCGCGCAAACCGCGCTCGCGACCGTCGCGAAGGATCTCGGCAAGCGCGCGACGATCTTCGTCGCGGCGCGGGCGAAGCTCCATCCGCGAACGCTGGAAGCGGCAAGGCTCGGCGCGAAGGTAGTGCCGGTTCGGCCCGGCTATCTCTCGGTCGTTCAGGCCCGCGCGAAAGACTATACAAAAGCGAACGGCGCACAGTTGGTGCCGTTCGGCGTCGATCTGCCGGAGGCCATCACGCGCCTCGCGGACGCGGCGCTCGCAACCGGGCTTGATCCCGATGAAGTCTGGTGTGCGGCTGGTTCCGGCGTGCTTGCCCGGGCGCTGGCGAAAGCATGGCCTCGTGCCCGGCGTCATGCCGTTCAGGTCGGGCGGGAACTTGCGCGCGAGGACGTGGCGAACGCCACGATTCACGTCTATCCGCGCCCATTCTCCTATGTCGCGAAAGCGATATCGCCGTTTCCGTCCGATCCGCACTATGATGCGAAGGCTTGGGAGACGATGACGGCCCGGAAAGGTCCGGGCCGCGTCGTGTTCTGGAATGTCGCTGGGCCTGCTCGGCCCTGATCATGCCGCCATGCGGCGCGCCTCGATGGCGATGATCGCCAGATCGCGATAACGCGCCATCGCCTTCGGGCTCGTTGAAACCGGGTTGATCTCGATGGCCTTGAGGCCTTCGACATCGCCCGCCTCGGCAAACGCTACCAGCTTGGCGAGCTTCGCCCGAAACCGCGCATGCGTCGGTTTTGAGAAATCCGGCGCTGCCGGAAGCGCGCCAGCCTGCGCCCGCTCGATGATCGCCTTGCGCTTGCCGGGCTTTGGGCTGGTCGGCGATGTTGCCTGCTCGGGCTCAGTGATCTGGATCGGCGCTTGGTCGTCGCTGGCGGGCGCAATTGCCTGCCAGCCGAACCGGCCATCGGGCGTCTTGAAAACTTCGAACTCGCCGGGCTTCAACCCGATACGCTGCGCACCGCGCTGGGCGTTGAACTTCTTGTCGTAGGTCGTGGCTTCCGTGGTCATGGTCGTGCTCCTTCAGGATTGGGTTCAGTTCGAAGTGACAAGCGCCGAGCGGCCTTCGGCGGTGACGCCGTAGATCAGCGGAAGGCGCTTGCCGAACGGGGTCGGGTTCTCGGCGACGAGGCGCATCGCTTCGATCCGCGCATCTTCAAGGCTCAGTGCGCTTGCCCTCGCGTAGCGCCCGGTTCCGAGGAACAGGGCAACGTCGAAGCGAACGGCTTGGGCGAGAACTGCAGCGTTGGCGGCGTCGGCGGGATAAACTTTGCGGCGGCTTTTCATGAGCGATCTCCGTGGGTTAGGACGCGTCGCAGACAGCCTCGACACACAAATCGGAGCAACTCCTAAGTCGCTCTAATCGCTCATTATTTTCGATTGGGAGCGCAGCCCATGGGTCTGTCGCGAAGGGCCTATGCGCGCCATCGCGGCGTCTCCGACATGGCGGTTCGAAAGGCCATCGCCTCGGGCCGGATCACCGTTGAGGACGACGGCACGATCGATCCCGAGAAGGCGGATCGCGCCTGGGGATCGAGCTCTGATCCCGCGCAGGTTCGCCCCGTGGCGAAATCGCCGCCGCCACCGCGCGGCACGCCGCGTCCGGTGCCGATGGCGGCAGTCGAAGCCGTCCGTGAAACCTTGCGCGAAAGCGGCGAGCCCGCGCCCGCCGCCGGCAACATGACCTTCGTCCAGGCGCGCACCGCCAATGAGGTGATCAAGGCGCAGGAGCGCCGCATCCGCCTTGGCAAGCTCAAGGGCGACCTCGTGGATCGCTCGCGCGCTGTCTCAACGGTCTTTGCGCTCGCCAGGCGCGAACGCGACGCCTGGGTGCAATGGCCGGCGCGCGCCGCCGCCCTGATCGCCGCCGAACTGCAAATCGATCCTCACCGCTGCGAGCAGGTTCTCGAAGCCCATGTCCGACGCCATCTCGAAGAACTCAGCCAAATCGGCATCGAGCTTCGATGAAGGCTTCGACGGACGCGCGGAGATCATCACCGCATGGAGCCGCGGCCTTGCGCCCGATCCGGCGCTGACGGTTTCGGCCTGGGCGGATCGTTATCGCTTTCTGTCCTCGCGCGCCTCGTCCGAGGCGGGCCGCTATCGCACCGACCGGACGCCCTACATGCGCGGCGTCATGGATGCGCTCTCGCCCGGCAGTTCGGCCCGGCGGATCGTGTTCATGAAAGCGGCGCAGGTCGGCGCGACCGAGGCCGGTAACAACTGGATCGGCTACTGTATCCATCAGGCGCCGGGTCCGTTCCTCGGCGTTCAGCCGACGACCGATCTCGCAAAGCGCCTGTCACAACAGCGCATTGAGCCGCTGATCGATGAAAGTCCGGAACTTCGGGCGCTGATCCTGCCGTCGCGCTCGCGCGATAGCGGGAACACGGTGCTCGCCAAGAAATTCGCTGGCGGGCAGCTCGTCCTGACCGGTGCCAATTCTGCCGTTGGTCTGCGGTCGATGCCGGCGCGTTACGTCTTCCTCGACGAGGTGGACGCCTATGAGGGCGATGTGGATGGCGAAGGCGATCCAGTCGCGCTCGCCATCGCCCGCACGCGCACCTTCGGCCACCGCGCCAAGGTGTTTCTGGTTTCAACGCCGACGATAAAGGGCCTTTCGCGGATCGAACGCGAATTCGAGGCAAGCGATCAGCGCCGCTTCTTCGTGCCGTGCCCGCATTGCGGGATGCTGCAATGGCTCAAGTTCGAGCGACTGAAGTGGACCAGCGGTGAACCGGCGAGCGCCTCCTATCATTGCGAGGGTTGCGATCAACCGATCGCCGAGCACCACAAGACGGCGATGCTGTCGGCGGGTGAATGGCGTGCGACCGCCACGCCAGCTGATCCGCATTGCGTCGGCTTTCACATCTCCGGGCTCTATTCGCCTGTGGGCTGGCTCGGCTGGGCCGATATCGCCCGCGAATGGGAAGCCGCCCAGGGCGATGATGCGGCGCTCAAGGCCGCAAAGAACACGCTGCTCGGCGAGACGTGGCAGGAACGCGGCGAAGCGCCGGATTGGCAGCGCCTCTACGAGCGGCGGGAAGATTTCGCGCCGCTGGTGCCAATGTGTGGCCTGATCCTCACGGCAGGCGCCGACGTCCAGCACGACCGGATCGAGGTCGATATCTGGGCGTGGGGCCGACGGCTCACCAGCGCGCTCGTCGAACACATCGTGCTCGAAGGCGACACGTCCCGCGAGGAGGTTTGGGGAAATCTCACCGCTTTGCTCGGCCAAACGTGGAGCCATGAGAACGGTGCACGGATGCGGATCGCGCGGCTTGCGATCGACTCGGGCGATGGGCGCAACACCGCCGCCGTCTATAGCTGGGTGCGGCGCGTCGGTGTCGGCCAGGCGCTCGCGATCAAGGGCGTCGAGGGATTCGACCGATCAACCCCGGTCGATGGCCCGACCTATGTCGATGTCAACGAGCATGGCCGCACGATCCGGCGCGGCGTGAAGCTCTGGAAGGTCTCGGTCGCCGTTTTCAAGTCGGAGACCTATCGCTTCCTGCGGCTTGACCGCCCTACCGATGAAGAACTCGCCGCCGACACGCCGTTTCCGGACGGCTTCGTGCACCTGCCGAAGAGCGTGACCGCCGAATGGGTGAAGCAGCTTGTCGCCGAGCAGCTGGTGACGGTTCGCGACCGCCGCGGCTTCTCGAAACTCGAATGGCGGCAGATGCGCGAGCGCAACGAGGCGCTCGATTGCCGAGTCTATGCCCGCGCCGCCGCCTGGCTGCTCGGGATCGACCGCTTCGACGACGCCAAGTTCGAGACACTCGAAGAAGAGCTTCGGGTAGCAGCCGAGGACGAAGCAAGGCCCGTCGATCAGCGCGGTCTCACGCCCACGACCGCGCCCGTGCGCCGCTCCGACTGGCTCGGACGACGTGACAAATGGTTCTGAACTTTTCGCGGGATTTCCGATGCCCTGGACGCAGACCGAACTCGATGCGCTGAAGCGCGCCTTCGCGGGCGGAACGCTGCGGGTTACCTATGACGGCAAGACGGTTGAGTATGGCTCGGCGGACGATCTCTTGAAGCGCATTCGCACGATCGAGACCGAGATCGCCAGCACGTCCGGCAACCCGCGCCCCATCGCCGGATTTGCCAGCTTCGGCCGCGGTGATCGCTGATGGCCGCAAACTGGATCGACCGCGCCATCGCCAGCGTCGCGCCGGGCGCCGCCCGCAAGCGGCTTCTGGAACGCCAGGCGTTCGAGAAGCTGGCGCGCGCTTATGACGGCGCAGCGGTTGGACGGCGCACCGACGGCTGGCGGTCGTCGTCCAGCTCCGCCGATGGCGAAATCGCTTCCGGCGCGTCGCGGTTGCGCGACCGCATGCGGGATCTGACACGCAACAATCCGCACGCGGCGAAGGCCGTGGCGGTGCTGGTGAACAACATTGTCGGCGCCGGGATCAGGCCGCGCGCGGCGACCGGAACGGATGCGCTCGACAACAAGATCAATGAACTCTGGGAAGCCTGGGCAGCGCGATCGGATGCCGATGGTCTCGCCGATTTCCACGGACTCACCACGCTTTCCGTCCGCGAGATGATTGAAGGCGGCGACGTGTTCCTGCGCCGTCGCATCCGCCGCACCGAAGACAAGCTGCCCGTGCCCTTGCAGCTTCAGCTTCTCGAAGCCGATCACCTCGACGACACCAAGATCGGCGCACTTCCCGACGGCGGGCGGATCGTGCGCGGCATCGAATATGACTCTATCGGACGACGCCGCGCCTATTGGCTGTTTCCCGATCATCCGGGCGATACCAGCGTGCCGCTCTCGCGTAGCCTCACCTCGGCGCGCGTCCCTGCGGATGGCATCGCCCATCTCTTCGAGCGCCAGCGCGTGCAAAGCCGCGGCGTGCCCTGGGGCGCACCGGCCATGCGGGCGATGCGCGATCTCGATGATTGGACCAACGCCGAACTGGTGCGTAAGAAAACCGAAGCTTGCCTCGTTGGCGTGGTGCTCGGTGCGGACGAGGCTGATCAGGGCGTGGCGCCGACCGTCGTCGATGCCGAGGGCAAGACCATTGAACAATTCGAGCCCGGACTGATCGCCTATGCGCGCGGCGGCAAGGACATAAAGTTCAACCAGCCCGCTTCAACGGCTGGCGTCTCGGAATGGCTTCGGGCGCAGTTGCACATCATCGCCGCCGGATACCGCGTGCCTTACGAATTGCTCACCGGCGATCTGTCTCAGGTCAACTATTCGAGCCTGCGCGGTGGTCTGGTCGAGTTCCGGCGCATGGTCGATGCCCTGCAATGGCAATTGGTGATCCCGGGCTTCTGCGAACCGGTCTGGCGCTGGTTCACCGAGGCGGCTTGGGTCGCCGGCCTGATCCCGAACCCCGTGGTCAAAGTCGAATGGCAACCGCCGCGCTTCGATGCCGTCGATCCCCTGAAGGACGCGCAGGCCGATCTTCTGATGCTGCGCTCGGGCACCATGACTCTCGCCCAGGCTATCGCCCGGCAGGGTTACGATCCCGCCTCACAGCTGGGCGAAATCGCGGAAATGAATGCGCTGCTCGATCGGCTGAAGATCGTGCTCGATAGCGATCCGCGCATGATGACCAAGGCGGGAACTGCGCAGCCCGATCCGAACGAGCCGGCCAGCGACGCTGCCGACAACGAGCTGCCGGGCAAGCCGAAGCCCAAGCCCGGCGACTGATCCACTTCGAGGACACCATGAAACCTGCCCATCCGCCTTCGCGCGGCGCACCGCCTATGGCGAATGCGCTGCCGATGCAGACCCGGCTTGCGCCGGTCGCCTCAATCGAAGCCGAGACCCGAACCGTCGAAGTCGTCTGGACCACCGGAGCGTCCGTGCGCCGCCGTCGCTGGACCGGCTTTGATACCGCGATCGATTACGAGGAAATCCTTGTGGTCTCGCGCGATGCGGTCGATCTCTCGCGCCTCGATGCCGGAGCGCCGGTGCTCGACAGCCATTCGCAATGGACGACGCGCGCCATTGTCGGCGTCGTCGAACGCGCCTGGATCGACAAGGGCGAAGGCCGCGCAAGCTTGCGCTTCCCGAAGCCAGGCGTCGATGAAGCCGCCGATCGCCTGTTCGCGCTCGTGACTGACGGGATCGTCCGCAACATCTCGGTCGGCTACCGCATCGACAAGGTACGCGTCGAACGGCCCGAACGTGTTGGCGAACCTGAACGCTGGTTTGTCGAGCGCTGGACGCCGCACGAACTGTCCTTCGTCGCCGTCGGCGCAGATCCCGGCGCGCAAGTCCGCGCGGCGGACGAAGCGCCGACCTTTCCCTTTGAACTCGTCACTTCCCACACCCGAACGATGGAGACTGCCGCCATGGACGAACCTGTCCAGAACCGTGATGCCGCGCCGGAAGCGCCGCCCTCGCATGCCGCCAACGAGCGCGCCAATCCCGCGCCGACCGATCCGCCGCCTGCTGGGCCGAATGCCGATCAGGTTCGCGCGGAAGAGCGCGAGCGTGTGGCGGCGATCTTCGGCCTTGCCGACCGCTTCCGGCTCGAGCGCGCCTTTGCCGATGATCTCGTCACGCGCGGCGTCGCCATCGAGGAAGCCCGCCGCGTTATTCTCGACAAGCTCGCCGAACGCGATGAGCGCGGCGTCGGTCATACCGCCATCTCCTTCCCGGCAGGTGGGCTCGATGCAACCGTCACCCGACGCGAAGCCATCACCGAAGCGATTGTCCATCGGCTCGCACCGTCGGCGAATGCGCTGCCGGATCGCGCCCGGGAGTATCGCGGCATGTCGCTGGTCGAAATCGCCCGCGAAACCCTGCAACAGGTTGGCGTCCGCACCCGCGGCATGACCGCAAACGAGGTGGTGCAACTCGCGCTCCGTAATGCCGGGCCGCATGGCACCAGCGATTTTCCGCTGATCCTCGCCAATGTTGCTGGCAAGCGTCTGCGGCAGGCTTACACGACCGCGCCCCGCACCTTCGAGCGCTGGACGCGCGGCATCACCACGACCGACTTCAAGCCGCTGTTCCCGACGCAGATCGGCAACTTCCCCGGCCTGCTGCCGGTCATGGAAGGCGCCGAGTTCAGCTATGGCACCATCGCGGAAAGCCGGGAAACCTATCGCCTCGCCACCTTCGGCCGCATCGTCGCGCTCACCCGGCAGGCCATCGTCAATGACGATCTGCGCGCCTTCGACCGGGCGCTCGGAACGGCGGGCATGAAGGCTTCAGATCTCGAAAGCGGTCTCGTCTACAACGAGATTCTCTCGAACCCGCTCCTGGCCGATGGCGTCACCCTGTTCTCGGCGGCGGCGGGCCGCGCCAACCAGGGCACGGCGGCGGCAATCACCGAGACATCGCTCACGCAGGCGATCGAACTGATGACGCAGCAGCGCGAGATGACGCCTGCCGGCGTCACCGGCGATCAGATCATCAACAACTACCCGCGCTATATTCTGGTGGCGCCGGGCACGCGAGCCATCGAGGCGCGCAAGATCATCGCACAGACGACGCCTGCCCAGGCGTCTCAGGTCAACCCCTACGCCAACGCCTTCGACGTGATCGAAGAGCCGCGCCTCTTCAACACGGCGGGTGCGCAGCGCTGGTGGCTGGCGGCTGATCCCGCGACCATCGACACGATCGAATACTGCCGCCTCGAAGGCCAGTCCGAGCCCTTCCTCGATCAGCGCGTAGGGTTCGAGGTCGATGGCGTCGAATTCAAGATCAGGCACGACTTCGCCGCCAAGGCGATCGACTTCCGCGGCCTGTTCTTCAACGCCGGCGTCTGACGGCGGCGCTGTCCTAACTCGAACTCAAGGAGACCCATCCCATGCGGAATTTCATCATGCTGGGCAACACGATGGTGGTGCCCGCGCCCTATGCGCTCACTTCAGGACAGGGCGCAAAGGTCGGTCAACTCTTCGGCGTCGCCACGAATGATGCCGCGCTGTCTGCCGATGTTGCACTCGATCTTACCGGCGTGTTCGAACTCACAAAGATCGGCTCGCAGGCCTGGACGGTCGGCGCGCTCGTCTATTGGGACGACACCAACAAGCGCTGCACGACCGTTGCTACCGCCAACCTTCTGATTGGCGTCGCAGCGGCGGCGGTCGCGGGCGGCGCGGGCAACACCACCGGCCGTGTTCGGCTCAATGCCTCCTTCCGGGCGAACGATCCGTGATCGACGCTTTCGCTTCGGCCATCGATGCGCTCTTCGCCGATCCCAATATCGGCGAAGACGCGCTGTGGAAGGCGGGCGGCGTCGGCGCTGGCGTCGCTGTCCGCATCATCCGCAAGTCGCCCGACCGCATGGCGGAATTCGGGGACAGCCGCGCCGTGTTGCCGACCGTCGGTATCGATATCCGGCGCTCTCAGACCGCGACAATCACCGAGGGCGATCTGATCCTGATCGGCGCCGAGACTTATCGGATCATCAGCGAACCGATGGGCGATGCGCTCGGGCTTGTGCTGGCTTGCGAGGGCACATTTGTGTAAAATGAGGTGAAGCTCTCCATCTATTTGGAATGCGGCGTTGGCCATCCTTTTCCCAGGACAAGATACAGTGAATCAAAGCGAATGGATGAGCGTCATCAATCATGTAACTGACGCAATGCTTGAACATACACGTCAGTTTGGCACGTTTCTATTTCAGGAAACTGAAAAGGCAGCTATCTTTCAGGGAAGTGGCTCGTATGTGCAACGAGGTTGCCGCGTCTTCATACTCACATGCGAACACGTCGCGAAGTTCGCTCCGCTGTCTTTCAGCTTCAATGGGGCGCTTGAAGTTTATAAACATCCCGGTCCATGGACCGCACAGGCACATCCGATCGACATCGCATTTGCCCCACTGGGCAGCAACGTCTGGACGGCCAAAGCACACAGAGCTGCAGCAATTTCTTACGAGGATTTTGCCACAAACCACCATGTGAGCGAACAAGCTGAACTACTTTTCTTTAGAGGCTTTGCGAACGAGAATGCAAATCATGCATTCGGCACGTATGAAGCCAAGGCGACCGGATATTGCTCGCAAGAAATTCTTGGCTCCGGCGACGAATCGATTTTCGAGATGTTCTGGGAACCTCAACAAACAGCCTTCATTGAAGGAACCCCAGACGAAATCAGATCCTCGATCAAGTATGACGATCCGGGCGGTTTCAGCGGATCACTTGTCTGGAACACCCGCTATCTTGAAACAGTTGCAAGTGGCCGAAATTGGACCCCACTGGACGCCGTAGTAACCGGATTGCTCCGCCGTTGGGATACGAAGACAAAGTCGCTCTTGGTCTATCGAATTGAGCATGTTCGGACATGGCTTGACCAACAATCCATATAGAAATCGAGCTAGGCCAGCCGGGCACAACAATCAATCTAACTGACGCCGTATTCAATGCGCTTCACCATCCAGCGT
Source organism: Hyphomicrobiales bacterium (assembly GCA_965247525.1). Classification (GTDB taxonomy): domain Bacteria; phylum Pseudomonadota; class Alphaproteobacteria; order Rhizobiales; family UBA4765; genus JAZKID01. The sequence goes on along the minus strand of OZ252015.1, from coordinate 1,585,336 downwards.
CCCGATCTCGGCAAAGCGCTTGCTGAAACCGAGAAGGATATCGAACGCGCTGTCACGTCGGGGATGCGCGACGCTGCTGATGGCCTGAAGCAGGATCTCCGCGAAGATGTCGTCGCGGCCGGGCTCGGTGAACGGCTGTCGCGGACATGGCGGGGAAAGACCTTCCCCGAGGTGGGCGAGAGTGCCGAGGCCGCAGCCTACGTCTGGTCGCGCGCGCCGAAGATCGTCGATGCCTTTGACCGGGGCGTGATGATCCGCTCGGCACGCGGCCTGTTCCTGGCGATCCCGACCGCCGCCGCCGGCAAGAGCGGACGGAGTGCCGTTGGCTCGCGCGAAAAGATCACGCCAGAAGGCTGGCGGCGGCGAACCGGCCTGAAGCTTCGGTTCGTCTATCGCCGCGGCCGTCCTTCGCTGCTGGTCGCGGATGATGCCCGGATAAACACGCGCGGGCTTGCCGCCCGCAATCGCCGCAAGACCGGACAGGCCAGCGTCATCGTGTTCATTTTAGTTCCGCAGGTCGCGCTGAAGAAGCGGCTCGATGTCGAGAGCGCTGCCAAGCGGCAAGCCGCGCGCGTGCCCTCGCTGATCGCGCGGCACTGGCCGCAATCCTGAAAGCTCGTCATCCATGGCTTCGAAACGCGAAACCGTCCTTGCGGCAGTGAAGGCGCTTGTCGCCGCTGCCCTGCCGGGCGCGGAAGTGAAGCGCAATCTGGCCAAAGCCGAACGCATTCCGCCCGGCGGGCTGGTCGTGATCCGCGACGGCGATCCGGGCGAACCGGAGGTCAGCCTCTCGCCACTGACCTATCTCTATTCGCACCGCATCCCGCTTGAGATCGCCGCCTTTGAGAGCGCGACGCTCACCCGCGAACAGGTTGTGGACGCCATGCTAGGGGCGATCGGCGCGGCGGTCACGGGGAACCGGACGCTCGGCGGGCTTTGCGACTGGATCGAAGCAGAAGCGCCGGTGACGGACGATATCGAAGCGCTCGGCGCCTTGCCCGGACGCTTCGCCGATCTCGCGATCCTCGCCGTCTACGCGACGACCGATCCGTTGAACTGATCGACGGCCCTTCGACTTCGCTTGGGCCTTTGCAACTGAACCAACAACGACAGGAGTATTCCCATGGCACGCGCACGCGGCGCCAACGCCGTCATGGCTGCGGTGTTTGAAGCCACCTATGGCGTCACGCCCGGCACGGGCTTTCGCAAGCTGCCCTTCGTCTCGGCCAACCTCGGCGAAGAGCAATCCCTGATCGAGAGCGATCTCCTCGGCTATGGCCGCGATCCGCTGACGCCCGCCTATGACGTGGTGTCGAACGAGAGCGACATCGTCGTTCCGATGGATCACCGCAACATCGGGTTCTGGCTGAAGGGTCTTTTCGGCAATCCGACCACGGTTGCGACGGTCGCCGCAAAGGGCTCGATCCTATTCTCGGCGCAGCCCGCCGTGAACGCGACGATCACCATCAGCGGCACGGCGTTCACTGCCGTCGCCTCCGGCGCGACCGGCAACCAGTTCAACATCGGCGCGAACCTCGCCGCGACGCTGACCAACATCGTGACCGTACTCAGCGCGAGCGTTGTGCCGGCCGTTCAGCAGGCAACCTATACCCAGACCGGCGGCAACACGCTGGTGATCACCCGCACCGTGCTCGGCCCGACTGGCAATACGTTCACCCTCGCGGCTTCCACCACGCCCGCCTCGAACGGCACGGTCTCGGGCGCAACGCTCTCCGGCGGCGCGAACGGCCACTCCTTCGTGTCGGGCACGCAGAATCTGCCGTCGATGTCGATCGAAGTCGGCCTTCCCGACGTGCCGTTCTTCGGCATGAACTATGGCGCGCGGGCGAACAGCCTGTCCGTCCAGGCGCAGCGTTCCGGGCTTCTGTCCGCGACGGTCAACGTGATCGCCCAAGGCGAAGCGACCGCCACAGCGACGGCGGCAGGCACGCCGACCGTTCTCGATGTCGAGCGGTTCAGCCAGTTTCAGGGGTCGATCACCCGCAACGGCGCGGTGCTCGGCAACATCGTTTCTGCGGAACTGATGTATTCGAACAACCTCGAAAAGATCGAGGTCATTCGATCCGACGGGCGCATCGCAGATATCGATCCCGGTATCGTCAAATGCTCGGGCAATCTCAATGCGCGGTTTCAGGACACGAGCCTGCTTGATCAGGCGACCGCCCGCACGCCCTGCGAGATCGCCTTCGGCTGGACCATCGACGCCAGCCGCTCATTGCTCTTCACCGCGCACCGCGTGTTCCTGCCGCGCGGCAACCGGCAAATTCAGGGGCCGGGCGGCATCCAAATGCCCTTCGCCTGGCAGGCTGCGCTCGATCCGGTCCTGACCAAGACCTGCACCGTCGTTCTGACCAACGACGTGGCCTCCTACTGATCTTTCCTTCCCCGAAATCGCCACCCAAACCAAGGAGCCACCATGCTCAAGCTCGAACCCGTGTCCGCCGAACCCTTCTGGCTCGATGTGCTGCCCGGCGTGCGCATCCAGTTCCGCCCCGTCTCGGTCGCCGCAATGCTGATCGCGCGCGGCGCTGCGGGCGAAGCGCTGAAAACTGGCGGCGAACAGGCCACGATCGAGGCGGGCGCGGCCTTCACCCGCGCGCTCGCTCATACCGGAATTGTCGCCTGGGAGGGTATCGGCGACGCCAAGGGCAAGCCGGTTGACCCCGACAATGAGGCCATCGAGCAATTGCTTGAACTCTGGCCCGCCTTCGACGCCATCGACCGCCTCTATGTCGGCCCGGCGCTGACGAGGCTCGACGAAAAAAACGTCTGATCGCCCTCGCCGAATGGCACTTCGACGGCGGCGAAAGCTATTGCGCCGCCTGTCCGCTGCGCTGTGCGGGCTGTCCCTATGATGAGCACGAACCCGAGACTTCCGAGGGAATGCTGGCGTGGGCAGTGATCCGCCGTTCGGCTGGCCAGGTTCGGGCGGTGATGGGCGGCGTCTATGCGCTCGATTTCGGGTCGATCCTGATGCTCGCCCACGCCATGGGCGCGCTGAACCCGCTTCTCGTCGATGTACTGCCCGAGATCGAACCCATCGTCGTCAACGCCTATCGCCGGAACGCTGATCCATCATGAGCGCCACCAACGTCTCCATCCGCCTCGGCGTTGAGGGGAAGGCGGAGATCAAGCGCGCCTTCGAGGAGGTCGGCCAATCCGGGCAAGCGGCCTTCGGCTCGGTCGAAAAGGCGATGGACCGTTCCGGCGCCGCAACCGACCGCGAGGTCGCGCGGCTGAAGCGTCTGGCCGAAGCCGCGCGCATGGCCGGCGAAGCCGACGCTTCGCAGAAGCGGTTCAACACCGTTCTGAACGTTGACCGCCCGATCCCGAAATCCGCCCGCGACTCCGCCGGTGTCTTCGAGGAAGCGACGCGGGAGGCGGAAAGCTTCGCGGCACGGGCGAATGCACTGCGCGCCGCACTCGATCCTCTCGGCGCGGCACAGGCCCGCCTCAACCAGGAACTCGCCGAATACGCCACGCTTGCCAAGCGTGGGGCGATCACGTCTGCCGAACATACCGCCGCGCAGGCGCTGGCGAAGCAGCGCTTCGACCAGACAACGCAGGCGATCAAGGGTGTGGGCGGCGCAGCCGGCCTCACACGCAATCAGCTTCTGACGCTGCAATACACGTTCAACGACGTGGTGGCGTCGATGTCGACCGGCATGTCGCCGATGACCATCCTCATGCAGCAGGGAGGTCAGGTGACACAGGCCTTTGGCGGCTTGCGCGGAACGCTGGCCGCTTTCGGCTCGGCGCTCGGCGTGGTCGGTGGGATCGCGATCGGGGTTGCGGCGGCGGTCATCGGACTCACCGCCGCCTGGGTGGCGAATGACGCCTCAACGCGCGCTGTCACCACCGCGCTGATGGGCGCTGGGCGCGCTTCGGGCGCGACCGCCGCCGAGCTTGAGCGGGTTGCCCAGGCATCGAGCGTTACAGGCAAGGTCTCGGTCACCGCCGCGCGCGAAATGGAAGTCGCCTTCCTGCGCACCGGCAAGGTCGGCGCGGAAGAAATGGGCCGCGCCATCGGCATCGCCCGAAACTTCGCCGTCACGATGGGCGTCGAAACCAAGGCCGGAGCCGAGCAGCTTGCAACCGCCCTGGCCGATCCGGTGCGCGGCGCCGACGAGCTGAATTCCCGCCTCGCCTTTCTCGACGACCGGACGCGGCAGTATATCCGCACGCTGGTTGACCAGAACAATCGCACCGAGGCGCAGCGGGTTCTATTGAACGCGCTCGTGCCGGCGCTTGCCGACGCCGAACAGGCGACCAACGCCTTTGGACGCGCCTGGAACTATGTCGCCCGGCAGGCCTCGAACGCCTTTGACGCCATCGGCAAGGCGGTGGATCGCGCGGTCGATGGCCGCAATCCGTCCGAAGAACTCGATCTCCTGAAATGGCAGCGCGACCGTCTGCGCGAGAACATCCGCGGCAATGTCGTGCCGCTGATGCTGCCGCAGGTCGAGCGTCGGATCGCCGAGATCGAAGCCCAGCTTGCCGATCAGCAGCAGCGCGCTGCTCGACTCGCCGCAGAAGCGCGGGCGAACGAACTTTCGGTGCGCGCCGGTGAAACCGCCCGCGATATCATTCCCGGCGCGCGCGATCTCGAACGTTTGCGCCGCGAACAGGCGACCTTGCGCGCGGCGCTTGATGATCCCCTTTCGCGCTCCAAGCTTGCCGATGTCGCCGAAGTCGAAGCCGCCTATCGGCGCGTGACGGCTGAACTGGCCCGCTTCCGACCGGCGGTCGATGCAGCCACGCAGGCCGTCGTCACGCAATCCTCGGTCACGGAGGTGTCGATCCGTTCGACGCTGGCCCTGGCCAACGCCTATCTCGAAAGCGCCTCGGCGGCCGAGCGCGCCGAAGCCCGCAAGACCGGCCTGATCGATCAGGCGCGCGAAGGCATCGATGCCGAAGCCCGTGTGCGCCAGGCGCTGCGCGAACGCATCGCCGAACGAGCCGCGCAAGCGGGAAAGCAGGTTACCGATCTGACAGCGGAAGCGTCCGCGCAGAAGCGCGTCAACGATGCGGTCGCAGCTGGCTCGCTGGCTTCGGCCAAGGCCCAGCAGGTGATGCAGGTGGAGCAGGCGCTTCGCCCGCTCCTGACGGCCCAGGCGCTGGCCGAGGGCGAAGCGAAGGAAACCCTCACCCGCATCATCGAGCGGATGCGCGAAGCCTATGGTCGGCTCTTCGTCGAACAGGAACGCGCGCAGACCCTATCCGCAAACGAGGATCGCCGCCGCGAGGTCGAACTTCTCACGCGGCAGGTGGCGCTGATCAATGCGACCGTCGCAGCGCGCGGCGATGCGCTGGCCGTGATGCGCGCCGAACAGGAGCTTCGCCGCCGCGGCGTCGATCTCGCGAGCGAGGAGGCCCGCGCCTATATCGAGTCTGGCCGCCAGATCGAAGGCCTGAACCGGACGCTGCGCGGCCAGGAACAGCTTCGCGATCAGCGCGACGAGATCACACTGCTAGAACGGCAGGTCACGCTTGTTGGCGCATCCGTCGCCAAGCGCTCCGAGGAACTGGCAACCCTTCGCGCTATCCAGCAATTGCGCCAGCGCGGGATCGATGCGGCAAGCCCGGAAGGGCAATCTGCCATCGGCAATGCCCGGCGGATCGACGAACTCAATCGCCAGCTTGCCGGTCGCCAAGCGGTCGAAGACCAGAAGGACGAAATCACTCTTCTGCAACGCCAGATCGGGCTGATCGGCCAAAGTGCGTCCGAGCGTTCCGTCATCATCGCCCAGCTGCGCGCCGAGCAAGGCTTGCGCTCGCGCGGGATCGATCTTGCGAGCGAGGAAGGCCGCGCCATCGTCGAAAACGCCGGCAAGATCGAACGCCTGACGCAGGAGCTTCAGCGGCAGGACGCCGCCTATCGCGCCATTGAGTCCGCCGTCGGGTCCGCGCTGGATCGCTTCGCCGACGTGCTGGCGCAGGGCAAACTCGACTGGAAATCATGGGCCGATGCAGGACGCCTCGCGCTTCAGGATCTGAACCGCGAGATGATCAAGCTCGCGCTCCTCAATCCTCTGAAGAACCTGCTCTTTGGCTCGAACCTGCCGACCTTCGGGCAAGGCAGCGGCATCCTCGGAAGCATCTTCTCGCGGCTGTTCCACGAGGGCGGGCTCGTCGGCGCGGGCGGCGTCGGCCGCATGGTTCCGGCAGGCGTCTTCGCCGCGGCGCCGCGTTTCCATGACGGCGCCTATCTCAAGCCCGACGAGGTGCCGGCGATCCTGCAACGCGGCGAGCGCGTGCTGAACCGCAAGGAGGCGCGCGCGTATGAACGCGGAGATCCGCGATCCAGCGGTGCGGTCGTCAACGTCACGATCCAGACGCCGAACCCGACCGCCTTCGACGCCAGCCGCACCCAGATCGCGGCAGGGCTCGCCCGCGCCGTTCGCTCCGGCATGCGAGGGATGTGATGCCGCAACCGTTTCTCGACATCGCCTTCCCCGGCTCTGTCGGGCGTGGCGCGACCGGCGGGCCGGGGTTTTCGACCCAGATCGTCACGCTCGCGTCGGGCGCTGAGCAGCGCAACGTCAACTGGTCGCAAGCCCGAGGCCGCTGGAACATTTCGACCGGCATTCGCAGCCGCGCCGACATGGCGGCGGTGATCGCCCATTTCCATGTCGTGAAGGGCCGGGCCTATTCGTTCCGCTTCAAGGACTGGAACGATTTCGACGCCGCCGATCAGGCGATGGTGCAAATCACACCGACCGTCTGGCAGATCGTCAAGCGCTACAACCGCTCAGGCTATGAGCACGTCCGCACGATCACCAAGCCGGTTGCCGGATCGGTTACTGTCAAGATTGCCGGAAGCCCGGTTACGCCCACCGCAATCGATACGCTGACGGGCCGGATCACCTTCGCCTCCGCGCCGGGATCAGCACCGACCGCCTCGTTCCAGTTCGATGTTCCCGTCCGTTTCGACACCGACAGCCTGCCGGTTCAGGCGAACGCCTGGGACTTGCAGATCGTCAACAACATCGACCTCGTGGAAGTCCTCGAATGAAAACTCTCCCTCCCGCGCTCGCAACCCACGTTGCGGGTGGGCTTACGACGCTGTGCCGCTGCTGGCGGGTGGACCGACGCGATGGAGTGGTGATGGGCTTTACAGATTTCGACCGCGATCTCGTCTTCGATGCCGTCACCTACAAGGCGGCGTCGGGGTTCACCGCGACGGCGATTGAGGGCCAGCTTGGATTGGCGGTCTCGAACCTCGATGTGCAAGGCGCGCTGTCGTCTGACGCGCTCACCGAGGACGATCTGCACGGCGGGCGCTACGACGACGCCGCCGTCACGATCTATCTGGTGAACTGGGCGGACGTGGTGCAGCGCGTGATTCTGCGCGCCGGAAATCTCGGACAGGTCGCGCGCGGCAAGCTCGCCTTCTCCGCCGAATTGCGCGGCCTTGCCGCCAGGCTCGATCAACCGGCGGGCCGCATTTTCCAGCGCTCCTGCGCCTGGGATTTGGGCGACGCGCGCTGCGGGATTGACCTCAATGCGGCCGGGCGCAACGGCACTGGCGCGGTGACGCAGGTTCTGGATAGCTTCGAATTCCTCGCCTCCGGCCTTTCCGGCGTCGCGTCAGGCGTGCTCACGCGCGGCAAGCTGGTCTGGACCTCCGGCGTGAACAACGGCCTCGCAGTCGAGATCAAGGCACACTCTTCCAGCGCTGGCGTCTCACGGATCGCCATTGCCCTGCCGATGGGCGCGCCGGTGGTAGTCGGCGACACGTTCAGCGCCACAGCGGGCTGCGACCGCACCTTTGCCACCTGCCGGGATCGCTTCGCCAACACGGTCAATTTCGGCGGCTTCCCGCACATGCCGGGCACCGACTTCGCGATGTCTTATCCGAACCAGGGCGCCGGGAACGACGGCGGCAAGATCACATGACAATCCGACAAACCATCATCGCCGAGGCACGCGCCTGGATCGGCACGCCCTATCACCATCAGGCGGCGCTCAAGGGGATCGGCTGCGATTGCCTTGGCCTCGTGCGTGGCGTCTGGCGCGCGGTTTATGGCGACGACCCCGAACACCCGCCCGCCTATTCGCGCGATTGGGCCGAGACGCTGCGCGAGGAGACACTGGCCGATGCAGCCAGCCGTCACATGGTCCCGCTGGCGCTGGATGCCTTCGAACCAGGCGATCTCCTGCTCTTCACCATAAACGACAACGCGCCCGCCAAGCATTGCGCGATCCTCGTCGCGGCTGATCGCATGATCCACGCCATCGAGTCCCATCCGGTGGCGGAGGTTTCGCTCGTGCCGTGGTGGCGCAACCGCCTGCGCTTCGTTTTCCGCTTTCCCGAGATCTGATCCGGACTTGATCCTCAAATGGCCGTTCTGCTTCTCACCGCCGCGGCCTCCGCGCTGACGGCGGGCGCCTCGGCGTTTGTCCAGATCGCGGCAGCGGCTGCGGCAACCGCTGTCGGCAGCTTCATCGACAACCGGCTGTTCGGCCCGTCGATGGGCAACACGACGCAGGAAGGGCCTCGCCTCGACAGCTTGCAGGTTCAGGCCTCAACCGAGGGCGCGGCGATCCCCGAGATCGCCGGGCGGGTGCGGATCGCGGGCCAGATCATCTGGGCGACCAAGTTCAAGGAAGTAGCGACCACGACCACGCAGCGCTCAGGCGGCGGCAAGGGCGGCGGCGGTGGCGGCGGATCGGTCACGTCCACCACCTATTCCTATTTCGCGAACTTCGCCGTCGGGCTGTGCGAAGGGCCGATCGACCGGATCGGACGTATCTGGGCCGACGGCAAGCCGCTCTCGCTCGCTGGCATCACCATGCGGATTTATCGCGGCACGACGAGCCAGTCGCCCGATCCGCTGATCGAAGGCGTCGAAGGCACCGGTAATGCGCCCGCCTATCGCGGCACCGCCTATGTGGTCTTCGACAATCTCGCGCTGGAAAAGTTCGGCAACCGCCTGCCGCAGCTGACCTTCGAGGTGTTCCGGCGCGTCTCTTCCACATCCGGCGACAGCCTTGAGACCATCGTGCGCGCCGTGACCATGATTCCGGGCGCGGGCGAGCGTGCCTATGACACCAAGGTCCAGAAGCGCGATCTCGGCGGCGGCTCGACCACGCCCGAGAACGACAGCGCCGGGCGCTCGACATCGGACTGGTCGGTGGCGCTGGATGATCTGAAAGCCTCGCTACCCAACGTCGATACGGTGTTTCTGGTGGTCGGCTGGTTCGGCGACGATCTGCGCTGCGGCTCCTGCACGATCCGCCCGAAGGTCGAGGTCGCCAACAAAGTAACGACGCCCGACGCCTGGATGGTTCACGGCCTTGCGCGATCTGGCGCGCTCGTGATGTCGCTCAGCGCGGGTAAGCCCGCCTATGGCGGCACGCCGTCGGACGATACCGTCGTTCGCGCCATCCGCGATCTGAAAGGCCGCGGTTATGCCGTCGTCTTCTATCCGTTCGTGTTCATGGACGTGCCCGCCGGCAATGCGCTGCCGAACCCCTATGGCGGCACCGGCCAGCCCGTCTATCCTTGGCGTGGGCGGATCACCTGCCACCCGGCCGCCGGTCAACCCGGCACGGTAGACAAGACCGCGACGGCGGGAACGCAGGTTGCGGCCTTCTTCGGCACCTGCCTCGCGTCACACGTCTCAGTGTCGGTCAACGCCAGCACTGATGCTGTGACGACCAACTATTCCGGCCCGGCCGAATGGGGCCTGCGCCGGTTTATCCTTCACTATGCCAAGCTCTGCTCGGCAGTGAACGCGATCGATGCCGGGACCATCGACGCCTTCCTGATCGGATCGGAGTTCCGGGCGCTCTGTTCGGTCCGCGACAGCGCCACCAACTTCCCTACCGTCGCCCGGCTGAAGACCCTCGCCGCCGATGTGAAGGGTATTCTTGGTGGCGGTGTGAAAGTGAGCTACGCCGCCGACTGGTCTGACTACAACGGTTATCGGCTCGCCGACGGTTCGAACGATGTCTTTTTCCATCTCGATCCGCTGTGGGCCGACAGCAACATCGATTTCGTCGGGATCGACTGGTACGCGCCGCTCGCCGATTGGCGCGACGGCACCGGCCACCTCGACCGCATCGCAGGCGCGCCGTCGATCTATGATCGCGCCCATCTGCAATCGAACATCGAAGGCGGCGAGTTCTTCAGCTGGTTCTATGCCAGCGACACCGCCCGCAACAATCAGAGCCGCACCACAATCACCGACGGCGCCTATGGCAAGCCCTGGGTGTTCCGCTCGAAGGATCTGCGGAACTGGTGGCTTAACCGGCACTACGACCGCCCGGGCGGCGTCGAAAGCGGTTCGCCGACGGCGTGGCTCGCGCAGATGAAGCCGATCTGGTTTTGCGAACTCGGCGTGCCCTCGGCCGACAAGGGCGCGAACCAGCCCAACGTCTTCTATGATCCGAAGTCGTCCGAGAGCTTCCTGCCCTACTTCTCGAAGGGCACGCGCGACGATCTGATCCAGCGGCGCGCGCTCGAAGCGGTTCTCGCTTATTGGGCGCCTTCAGGCGCCAATAACCCGACTTCTGGCGTCTATAGCGGCCGGATGATTGAGGCCTTCGGCATCTGGACATGGGACGCACGGCCCTATCCTGCCTGGCCGGGCCGCGCCGATCTCTGGTCGGACGGTGATCTCTATCCGCTCGGCCATTGGCTGAACGGCAAGGTCGGCCTTGCCGATCTCGCGGCGCTCGTGGCCGAACGCTGCAGGCGCGTCGGCTTCACGGCTTACGATGTGTCGGCGCTGGTCGGCGTCGTCACCGGATATCTGCGCGACAGGCCCATGAGCCCGCGCGCCGAGATCGAAGCGCTGGCGTCCGCCTATTCCTTCGATGCGGTCGAAGCCGACGGCGTGATCCGCTTCGTGCCGCGCGGGCGGGCCTCGGTCGCAACGCTGACCTTGCCGGAACTCGCCGTGCCTGATCAGGGCGAAGAGATCACGCTGACGCGCGGACAGGAAACCGAACTGCCGAACGAGGTGGCGGTCGGCTTCACCGATGCGGTGGACGAATACAAATCCGGCGCGGTCTCTGCGACGAGGCTTGCCGGTTATTCCGAGCGCAAGAGCGATCTGCGGCTGGCGCTGGTGATGGATCAGGTTCAGGCGCAATCGATCGCCGATCGCGCACTGGTGGAAGCATGGGTTGCCCGCGAGACCGCGCAACTGACCCTGCCGCCGTCACGCATCGCACTCGATCCGGGCGACGTGATCGATCTCGTCATCAACGGCCGGGCGCGATCGTTCCGGCTGACTCGCGTGCTCGACAAGGGCGCGCGCGAAGCCGAAGCGGTGCGCGCGGAAGCGGCAATCTATGCACCGCCGCTGAACGGCATCGCGCCGCCGACTCTGACACCGCCGCCGATCTATGGCGCAGCGGTCTTGCGGCTGATGGACCTGCCGTTGCTGCGGGACACTGACGACGGATTTTCGCCCTATGCCGCAGCCTCCGCCTTGCCCTGGGGCGGCGTTGTGGTGATGGACAGCGCCACCGGGTCCGACTTTGCGCTCGACACGACACTGGCCGTGCGGGCCACCGTTGGCGAAACCATCCAGCCGCTTTCCGCCGGGCCGACGGAGTATTGGGACGAAGGTTCCGTCCTCGAGCTGAAGCTCTATGCAGGCGAATTGGCGAGTGCCACACCCGACACGATCCTGAGCGGCGGCACAAACAGCCTGGCGCTCGGCACGCCCGACGGCGATTGGGAGATCGTCCAGTTCGCCGATGCGGTCCTGACCGGATCGCAGACCTATCGGCTTACGAAGCTGCTGCGCGGACGCCTCGGCACCGAACACGCCATCCGTTCGCCGCTGGCCCTCGGCGCGCCGGTGGTTCTGCTGAACGAGGCTGTCGCCAAGATCGACGGCAAGCCTGCCGAACGTCTCGCCGCCCGCTTCTACCGGTGGGGACCGCAAGCGCTCGATTTCGCCGATCCCGCCTGGCAGCAGACGACCTTCTCCGCGAAAGCCGTCGGCCGCATGCCGTGGTCGCCGGTCCAGATCGCGGGCGCGCGAAATGGCGGCGGCGATCTCACCATCACATGGGTTCGGCGCACCCGCTTCGGCGGCGTCTGGGCCGATGGCGTCGATGTTCCGCTCAACGAGGAAAGCGAGCGCTACGAGGTCGATGTGATGAACGGCGCAATCGTCGTCCGCACTTTTCCCACGACCACGCCGACCGCCAGCTATTCCACCGCCCAGCAAGTCGCGGATTTCGGATCGGCGCAAAGCTCGGTCTCGGTGCGCGTCTACCAGCTCTCCGCCTCCGTCGGGCGTGGCTGGCCGGGCTCCGCCATCATCTGAAGGATCACACCAATGCCGACGCCGAATCTCGGCCTGCCCACGCTCGCGCAAGGACAGGCGCAGAAGGAGATCGCCCACAACGATGCGCTGCTGCGCCTCGATGCGCTTGTGCAAACCAGCGTCAAGAGCCGGGCGCTGGCGACACCGCCGGGAAGCCCGGCAAATGGCGACCGCTGGATCGTGCCATCCGGCGCAACCGGCGTCTGGGCAGGCCAGACCGACAAGATCGCCTTCTGGCGCGAGGGCGCATGGGCGTTCTTTGTGCCCGTCGTCGGCTGGCGCGTCCATGTCGAGGACGAGCGCCTCACCGTCGCCTGGACCGATGGCGCCTGGCGCGACCGGATCGTCGGCACCGCGAACGGCGGCGCTATCCGGCTCGTGGCGCTTGAACAGGAACTGACGCTCACCGGCGCCTTCGTCGATGCTACCACCGCCGTGATCGCCGACCGCATGATCGTGCTCGCCGTTGCCTCGCGCACGACGCAGGCGATCACCGGCGCGACCTCCTACGGCGTCGGTGTGGCGGGCAACACCAGCCAGTTCGGCGGCTCGCTCGGCATCGCGCTCGGCTCGAACAATATCGGCGTGATTGGGCCGTCCGCCTTCTACGCCAACACGCCGATCCGCGTTACCGCGGCCGGCGGCAACTTCACCGGCGGCAAGGTGCGCGTCGTCCTTTACGCGCTCGCCTTTACCGCCCCGACCTCGTGAGAACAGGAGCGCCCCATGAACCCGTCAACACCTTCAATCGCTGTCGCCCCTGAAGCGCTCACGCTCACTTGGGTCGTCGTCGGCAGCATCGTCATCGAACTGCTTGTCCTGATTGTCTTCCTCGTTCGCGTGTCGTGGTGGCTCTCGCACCGCTTCACCATGATCGACGCCAGCTTCATGACCGTTGGTAAGGACGTGGCCCAGTTGAAAGCCGATATCGGCAACGACATCGCCGGGCGTCGCGCCGTCGCCGATGCGCGCGGCGACATCGCCCAGATCAAGGCAACGCTGATCGAATTCCGGGAACGCATCGACCGGATCGAAGCCAACGAGGACGGGCGCAAGCACGCCTGATCCGCCGCCCTCAACCCAACCGCAACCCGACCGAAAGCCCGCCCCTCCGGCGGGCTTCGTCGTTTCAGGAGGTCGCAATGCTGCCTGCCCAATACCGCTGGCTCGAAGCCGAGCCCGGCCCGCGCATGATCATCGAAGCGCTGAAGCATTACGGCACGCTCGAAGTGCCAGGCGAAGCCGACAATCCGAAGATCATCGGCTGGCAAGACGAACTCGAAGCCGCCGGTCTCGGCCGCATCTATGCCGGCGTCTATCGCCACGACGCGATCCCGTGGTGCGGCCTGTTCATGGCAATCGTGGCTCATCGCGCGAACATCGAACGCCGCTCCGAGCGCAACCCTCCGAAACTCTATCTGGCAGCGCTCGAATGGGCGTCGTTCGGCACGTCGGTTCCGAAGGGCGCTGCGGCACTCGGCGATGTGCTCGTCTTCAAGCGCAAGGGCGGCGGGCATGTCGGCCTCTATGTCGGCCACGACGCGAGCGCCTTCCACGTTCTCGGCGGCAATCAATCCGATCGCGTCTCGATCACGCGGCTGTCGCGCAACCGGCTCGTCGCGGTGCGCCGCCCGTCTTACCGCGCCCAGCCCGCAAACGTCCGCCCGATCCCTCTCGCTGCGAGCGGAAGCCTCTCCGTCAACGAGGCCTGATCCAACCCAACCAAGGAGATTTCTATGAACGCCGTTCTTCAGTTCGGTGCGGGCTACCGCACCTACATCATCGCCGCCGTGCTCGTTCTCGTCGTGGTCGTCGAGAAGGGCCTCGGCATTGACGTGCCGGGCGTCGATGTCGGTTCAGACTGGCTCACCCAGATCCTCGCCGCGCTCGGTCTCGGCACCCTGCGGGCCGGGATCACCGGGGCGAACAAGTGATTGGCTGGTTCGCTCTTGTCCTCATCGTCGCGGTGGTCATCGCCACCGCGGCGATCTTCGCCGCTGGCCGCAAGGCGGGCGCCGCCGCCGAGGCGGCCAAAGCCCGCGAGGCCGAACTCAAATCCCAGAAGGAGGCCTCCGATGCCAAAGGCCGGATGCTCGAAGCGGGCGCTGCCGCTCCTCGTGATCGCGACGCTCTCGCTGACCGCCTGCGCGACGGCACCTTTTAGGCCGTCCATCGTCTGCCCGCCGGTCGCTGCCTATGATCGCGCCTTCCAGGCACGGCTGGCCGACGAAATCCAACGCCTGCCACCCGGCGCGGCGCTCGAACAGGCGATGCTGGACTACGCCCGGCTGCGCGATCAGGCGCGAGCTTGCAACGGTTAAGGTGTCGGGTTCCCCGACAACTGGGCCTTCTCTTCCTGCCATTGATGGTAGGTTAGCTTTGATCCAACAACCTTCCATTCCGAGCGTCCATTGGAATTGCGATCGAGGACAACTGCGGCGGCAGCCGACGGGCTCTTGAACGCGTAAGGTTTGGCGAATGTGTAGAACTTCGCTTCAGGCGTCGCGCCGAGTACACCTTGAGCGATGAGCTCTTGCTTCAGCTCGCCATAGGAGTTCGTGCCCTGATAGCCGGCGTCCTTGAGTGCTTCACTGCCTTGAAGGACAACAAACTCGCCTTCTTCCTCGACACCGGTCGCTTTGACCCCGCTCTTGTGGCGTATCTCGAACCTTGTCTCGTTCACAGCCGTTGTCTGCCCGGCCGCTTTGGTCGCTGAGACGGGGCGCGGCTTGAGCAAATCCAAGCCAATCACCGGCAAAACGGTTTTCAGATTCGCGAGGAATGCCTCCATGTTCGCCCGGTCGGACTCTGGCATTCTGCGCTTGTCAGCGCTCGGCGCCTGGCCGTTGTCTAGGCTTACCCGCCCGGCGCTGATCGCGAGTTCAATCAGTCGCGCTTCCAGATAGCGGACATGACCCTTTGTGAGAGCTTCGTCGCTGGTTGTGATCACAACCGCGGTTTCCCAAAAGCCCCGATCTGCCGCGCTTTGCGCGATACGATCGCGAACGCTGTCTGCTTCGCCGATATAAGCCCGCATGGAAAGCGCATCTGCCGGATCGGGTCCGAACAGGATGTATACGCCAGTCCGATCCACCTCCGGTCGCGCAAGCAGCTTTGCAAATGTTGATTGGGCAGCAACGAGAACTGATCCCGTCCAGCCGTGTATAGAGGCGATCGTCAGGCCGTTCGGCGTTCCATCGACAAGGAAAAGCTGAATTGTTCGACCGAAGGCTTCAGCGGGCTGACTCATCGGGTTCCTCCTTATACACGGCTCCGTTTTTGCACACGGCCCTGTCTGTTGCACTCAGCAGTGCTCCATCAAGTCGTCGATCTTAGTCGCCTTGATATAGCGTGCCGGGTTTGGATCGGTGGCGAGCGCTTTGAAGTGGGCCTCGCCACAGATAATTTTCGCTGCCTCGTTGTCGCGAAGATCGTCGGTAAACAGGCTGCCCTTCGTTTCAATCACAAAATAGAGCCGCTCCTCGCCGCTGACTTCGACCAGCACCGCCCAATCGGGATTGTAGGTGCCAAGCGGTGTCGGGACTTTGAACCACGCCGGAAGCTTGGCGTAGATTTTGACGGACTCGTTCTTCTCAAGCTGCTCGGCAAACGTTCGCTCGACGCCGCCGGAATCATAGACGACGTGCTCGAAGACCGATTTAGTCGCGTCCTTCAGCATGTTCTTCAGATAGCCCATCAGCTCTTCCTGCTGGAAAAGCTCTTGGGCGTAGTAGCTGTAATCGCCGATTTTCTGGTATTTGATCCCATCGACGAGCGCCAAGCGCTTGGTGCGGTTGATCACTTCGCCCGCGATTTCGATAAAGGCCTGCGGGTTGCGCTTGAAATCGTTCAGCCGCCCGCATTCCGTCAGGATACGCACGAGGCTCTTGCGCGTGAGTTGAGTGCGGTCCTGAAGATCGGTCAGCACGTCGGGCAAGGCAATGTCGCCCTCCTCGATTGTCACGATCGTGCCGCTGTTCTTGTCGCGCTCTTTGGCCTCCACGCCGCCTTGGCCAATGGACAAATCGGCCTTCCTGATCCGCACACGAGCTTTGGAGACCGGCGGGCCATTGGAGATGGCCTTGGCGCAGTCGGTGATCAGCTTCTCGTTGTCGAAGTGAACGCGATAGGTCGTCTTGTGCTTGATCCTGTCCCAGAGCGCCTGGAACTCGGCGCTCTCAAGGATCGCCTGCCGTGTTTTAACGACGACGCGCTCATCGGCGTTCTTGATATCGAGCTTACCGGCGACCTTCCGCAGTACATCGCGAACCGCAGCAAGGTGACCTTGCAGGGCCTTCGGAAGCGCAAACGTCCCGTCCTTTAACGCTGTGCGCAAGGCATCCTGCACCTTTCCTTTGGCATCCACGAAGCCTTGCGTCTTCAGGTGCTCGAAGATGGCGGCGGACTCGTCGAAACCCAGCATGCCGGTTGAGCCGTCAGCCTTCGCCACCGGGATCGCGGCAAACTGGTGCTTCTCGACGATCCCGAACTTGATGCCGGTGTCCTTCTCGATTTCCTTTTGCAGGTTCTCGGCGAACTCCTCATAGCTCTCGGTGGCGATAACAGTCAGCGTGTTGATCTCGAAGCCACGCAAGCGCTCGCCCTTCTGGTTCACACAGAGGCGCAGGCCGCGGCCGATGGTCTGGCGGCGCTCGCGCTCGGTGCCCATCTCGCGCAGTGCGCAAATCTGAAAGACGTTCGGGTTGTCCCAGCCCTCCTTCAGGGCTGAATGCGAGAAGATGAACTTGAGCTTCGTCTCGAAGCCCAACAGTTTCTCTTTGTCCTTCATGATCAGGTTATAGGCGCGCTCGGCGTTGTCGCGGCCGGCCTGATTGTTGTCGGCCGTATCGGTCCAGCGCCGTGCCTTGTCGATCGAGAAATAGCCGTCGTGAACCTCTTCGGCTTCCGAGGTGAGATCAACCTCCTTAAAGAGGCTTACGAACTCCGGGAGCTTCGCGGCTCGCCGGTATTCTTCCTCGAAGATGCGCGCGTATTTGCCCTTCACCGGATTGCCGTCTTCGTCATAGGACCGGTAGTGCTCGACCGCATCGATGAAAAATAGGCTCAACACCTTGATGCCCAGCGGCGCGAGGCGCTTTTCCTTTTCCAGATGTTCCTGGATCGTGCGGCGGATCATCAGCCGCTTCATGGCGTCGGCGTCCACATCGCCAACCGCTTGGCCAGGCAATAGGAACGTCTCGCCGCCCGGAAGCTTCACTTCGAGTAGCTGGTCATTCTTCGCGGCGCGGATCTCGCCGATCCGGCAATCGGCATAGACGGCGCGGCGCGTAGTCTCCTGAAGATCATCGCCGTCCTGAACGATAACCTCCTTGCGGCGCACATGCTGGCCCTCTTGAACGTCGATCTCGACGCGCGCGGTCACCGGTCCCTTGCCGTTGCTGGCCGAAACAAAGCGCACATAGGCCTTGTTGTGCCCGCCCTCGACTTCCATCGAGGCGACCTCAATCTGCTTGACCAGCTTTCGCTCGTAAGCGTCCACGGCATCAAGACGAAACACCATGTGGTGCGTGTTCGTGTGCGTCGCCGAATAGCGCAGCGTGCAAAGCGGGTTCATCTCGTCGAGCGCTTGCTTGCCGCGCCCTTCGAGACCGCCGTCCACGCTCTGCGGCTCATCCACGATCAGGATCGGCCGCGTGGCGCGGATCAGATCGATGGGACGCTCGCCGCCGGTCTTCTCGCTGTCCTTATAGAGGTTGTTCACGTCCTTCTTGTTGATGGCGCCGACGGTCACCACCATGATCTGGATATTCGGGCTGGTCGCGAAATTGCGCACCTGCCCGAGCTTGCTGGAATCGTAGAGGAAATAGTCGAAGGGCTGGCCGGAATAGAGACCCTTGAAATGCTCTTCGGTGATCTGAAGGGTCTTGTAGACACCTTCCTTGATCGCGACCGAAGGCACGACGATCACGAATTTGGTGAAGCCGTAGCGCCGGTTCAGTTCGAAGATCGTCCGCAGATAGACGTAGGTCTTGCCGGTGCCGGTCTCCATCTCGACGGTGAAATCGCCGGAGGTGAGCGCGGTTGAAGGCGCAAGGCCATTGCGAAGCTGGATGTCTTTCAGATTGCCGATGATCTCGTCATCGAGCAGCGTCAGCCTATTGCCGATACCGAGTTCGCTTTCGACGAGTCCCAATTCACCTTGCGCGCCCAGGAAGCCGCCAAGATCGAGGCTGCCTTGTCCGGTGCGTTCGACCACCGGCCGGCGTGTGACCGTGAATTCGGTGCGGTTGATCTCTTGGCCGCGAAACAGATCGGCGACGGATTCGATCGCCAGCTTTTGGTAGTCGAGATCGGGTTCGAAATGGAGCTTCATCAGAGGCTCCGCACGTCGGCGATGCCGTTCTGGTTTAGGATCGCCGCCATATTGGTCTTGGCGATATCGTCGGCGAAACCGGAATCCTTGAACACGACGCGCGTATCGACGGCGGGCGCAAGCGCCGCGCGCCACGCGACGATGCCCGACGCTAGCGACTCGATCACGTCCTTGGTCAGCCCATCGGCAAGGCAGACGATCAACGCGCCACCACCGATAGAGTGAACGGACTTGCCCGCAATCGTCTTGGCCTCGATCGGCACGCACAGATCGAGCCCGAGCTTGAGCAGCAGCTCATAGAGAACGTCCTGCTCACTGCGGCCTTGGACGAGGTGCTCGGCGTTGGCGAGCAATGTGCCTTCGAGGTCTGTCGGTTCTGGCTCCCAGGCACGGATATTTGACGAAGCGAGCTTGTAGACCCGGAACCCGGCGTCACCAGCAAATGCCGGATTTGCAGACCTGATGCGTTGACCTGCGGCCTTCAACCGCGCCTTTGTGACCTCAAAAATCGTCAGGAATTTGTCGTTTCCTTCTACTGGTTCAGGAAGCTGGACAAGGATGAAACGGCGCTTACCACCGGTATCCTTATTGAGCTCCATCACAGCGTGCCCGGTCGTTCCGCTGCCCGCGAAGAAGTCTAGGACGATGGCGTCGGGGTCGTTTCCAGTTGCCGCGAGCAAGCTGTCATAAACAGCCCAAAGGCTCTTGGGGAACGTGAATGGTGAATTTGGGACAAGGTCGCCAACCAGCCCTGTGCCGTTATCGTTGGCGTCATATCTCTTGTCGCTCCAGATAGTACGGTAAAGACCGAACGTCTTGCCCAGCTCAATCTCGTAGCCGTAACCGGTCTTCCTCGCCCGGAGCATTGTCGCAATCGCCTCAACCGACTGACGAGCATAGCGCCATTTGCGTTCGACCCCTGCCTTATCGATCGGGTAAACATAGGCGATGCCATCAAAGATTTCGGTTTGCTTTGGATGGAATCTGTCAGGGGATACGTCGCCAAAGCCAACGATGTTTCCATCCTTCACCAATACAGGATAGAAACAATTCTTTGCGTCGGTCCGCTCAGACTCTGAACCCCAGTTTCTGAAATGCGACCAATCGACGTCTTCGTCCTCAATCTTTCGGTCGCAGATAACCTTTGTCCCTGCTGGATACACAAAATACGCATATTCATGGACGTAAGAGAAATTCTTCCCCTGCACGCCGCGTGGATTATGAATCACCGGCACGCAGACGTGGTCGAAATTACCTTCCTCAAAAACTTCGCGTAGAACCACACCGAGCTGACTTACTTCGTTGTCATCAATAGTGACGATTAGTACGCCATCTGCTGCCAGAAGGTTCCGCGCTAGCTTCAAGCGGGGATATATCATCGTTAGCCAATTAGTATGGAAGCGACCGCTTGACTCGGGGTTGCTCTGAAGTTTCTCTCCGCCCTCGATCTGGCCTGTTACTTCTAGATAGGTGCGTATGCCATCTTGGTAATCATTAGGATAAATGAGGTTGCGACCCGTGTTGTACGGCGGGTCGATATAGATAGCCTTGACTTTGCGGTTATAGCTCTTCTGCAGGAGCTTCAGCACTTCGAGATTGTCGCCCTCGATCATCAGGTTCTGGGTCGTTGCCCAATCCACACTTTCCTCCGGGCAGGGCAGCAGGGTGCCGGCCGAAGGCGTAAGCGCGATCTGCCGCGCGCGGCGCTTGCCATGCCAGTTCAGCCCATACTTTTCGTCGCGTTCATCGACCGCCGCGCCGAGCAGGCCCTTCAACACCTCGAAATCGATCTTGCCTTCTGTGAACGCTTCCGGGAACAGCGCCTTCAAGGCGTCGATGTTGCCCGAGACGATATCGGCGCTTTTCGTGTCGGGGTCGTTCAGATCGAGCTTCTTGATTTCGGGCATGGGCGCGCTTTCCGTATTCAAAGGTTCTTATTGTGGCCCGCGATGTCGGCTTCCAGGCGCTGGATCTCCAGATTGAGATCGACGCGCCGGTTGAGCTGCTTCTCGCGGCTGGCCTTGGCGCGAAGACCGGTGATCTCGCGCGTCAGCCGTGAATGGGCTTCGAGGGCTTCGCGGCGGCGCTCGATAGCTTCCGGCTCATCGCTTACGGCGAAGGCGCCGTTATGACGCGCCGCATTCAACGCTTCGATTCGCGCCAGCCATGCTTCGTATAATGTGCATAAGTCGCGGCTGGACTGCTTGGCAAGGGCAAGACTTTGCAGGAACGCCGTTTCATTGGTGTTCAACTGTTCTGTTCTTATTCCCCCAACAGAAACGAGGCGCTCGATCACAACTTTATTGGCTTCATTCTGGGCATGGCGTTTGTGCGCCGCCGAGAGCGCAACACCTTGTTCATCGGTTGTCACCAGAAGCACCGGATAGGGAATGGCGCGGTGGATCAATTCGATCAGCCGCGCAGATTTCGCGCCCGGCCGGAAAGCGCAGGCAACGACCGCGATCTCAAGGTAATCGCGCGTGTCGTCAGCAAAGCTCGGTACGCCGATTGTGGTGGGCTTGCAGGCGGCAAGCCATTGCAGTTCGTCGATGCCATCCTGAATGGCGCGCTTGTCGGCAGACGTAGGCGCACCCTGTTCGACCAGCAATTTCTTCGGCACCCGCGCGTCAACACGAGCCTCGAGCGGCAAACCCAGGGCGTCGATGATTGCAACGATGGCGGCATCCGTGGTCATCCCACCGCACCCTCCGCGTCGGCCAGCACGACCAGAAACGCCACGACCTCGAAGTCATTGATCCCGGCGAATTCGCCCTTCATCGCATGCGTGCCGCCCGGCGAGAAAAGACTGGCGACCGCGCGCTCTTCCTTCTTACCGACGACCGATGCGACGGCGCGGGCGAGAAGCTTCTGGTAGGGCTCCATATCCCGGCCGAAGCGCGTAGCCTTATCGAACCGGGCGCCAGCTTCGGCGTCGGGCAGATCACGCCCGAGGCTGAGCTTCTTCAAGGCGTCCAGCACCTGCTTCGCCTGCGTGTAGGGGAGCCTGATTTCACCGTCTTCACCTACGTGAACAACATAGTGCGGGCTCAACGGATAGCCGGGCTCCGGCGATTTGAGGGCTGCGTCGCCAACCGCGCGAAGGCAGAAGATCACGCCAGGCTGAAGGCCGGCGTCGCCGTTCGCCGTGGTGCTCCGCGGGGCGGAAGTGACGGCATAGGTCGCGAGCGGCAGCGCTTCCAGCCTCTCCTTGTTCTCGCGCAGGTATCCCGACAAATCGATGCGGAAATCGTTGAGCGTCAGGTCGGCGATCGAAACGCCGCTCGACAGGTCTTCAAGATCGATCACCGCATCTTGCAGCTTCTGAAGCTGGGCGCGGCGGTATTCCAGATCGTTCATCTGGTTGCCCGCCTGGAACTCGATCACGTTCTCCTCGCCGGTCGCGGACACGTCCAGCAGCACCATGCGTCCGCTCACGCGGGATTCGAGATCGAGATATTCGTCGAGCTCCATATTCGGCCAGAAGTTCACAAGCTGGATCTGTGCGTTGGGCGACCCAATCCGGTCGATACGGCCAAAGCGCTGGATGATCCGAACCGGGTTCCAGTGGATGTCGTAGTTGATGAGGAAGTCGCAATCCTGGAGGTTTTGGCCTTCCGAAATGCAGTCCGTGGCGATCAAGAGATCGATTTCGCCTTCGGCGGCCATTTCCGCCGGGCGCTCTTTCGAGCGCGGCGAGAAGGCACTGAGGATCGTGCTCATGTCGCTGCGCAAGCCAGGCAAGGTGGTCTTGTTTGCGCCGGTGCCGGTGACGACAGCTGCGTTGAACCCAAGCGTCTTCTTTGCCCAAGGCGCCAGCTCGCGATAAAGATAGTCCGCCGTGTCCGCAAACGCGGTGAAGAGCAGCAGCTTTCGATTGCCGGCGTTGACGGGCTGGTGCGCCTTCTTCGCGATCACCTGTTTCAATGCATCGAGCTTGGCGTCGCGATCCGCCGTGACCGAGCGTGCGGCCGACAGCAGCGTCGCAAGCCGATTGCGATCCTCGATGAGGTCTTGGCGCCAACGCACCCGGTCCACGTCCTGAAGCAGGACCTTTACCTTGCGGCCGACGAGCAGGGACTCGAAGGCCGGATCGTCAACATCGATGTCGTCGATCGTGGTCTCTTCCACCGCCTCGTCGTGGGCGTCGATCTTCGAAAGCAAGGACTCCACGTCGGTGAGCTGGCGCTTGATCGTCAGCGCAAACGAGGCAACCGAGCTCTCCATGCGCTTCAGGATGTTCACCCGAAGCAGGTGGATGAGGCTTTCCTCTCGATCCACCTGACGGAAGAAGCTCTCGCCGCCGCGGATTTTGGTGCTGTATTTCTCGTCATAGGCGGCTTGTTTGTGCGGGAGCACGTAGCGCAAGGGCGCGTAGGCGCCGAGCGTCAGCCGACGGATTTCGTTGTTGATCTCGCGGATCGGTCGGAACTCGCCCGCCAGATCGACATCTGCCTTGATGTTGAACGGCCGAAGCCGCTCCGGAAATTGCCCTGTCTCGGCCGTGCCGTAGTAGCGTTGAACATGCTTGCGGGACCGCGCGATCGTCAGCATGTCCAGCAGCTTGAAATAGTCGAAGCCGAGCATGTCCATCAGCCGGGCTGGGCGCCGTTCGGCTTCGGGCAGATCGAGCCAGCGGTTGAATTGCGCCTGGGCCTTCCGGATTGTCGCTTCGATGCTCGGAATGCCGTGGCCGATCAGCGCCAGATCGTTGCCCTCGGTCATGAAGGCGATCTGGTTCTTGAGGTCCGCCAGCCGATTGTTCACCGGCGTCGCGGATAGCATGAGCACCTTGGTCTTCACACCGGCCTTGATCACGCGCTTCATCAAGTGGTCGTAGCGCGTGTCACGTTCCTTGTGGGTCGCCTTGTTTCGGAAGTTATGCGACTCGTCGATCACGACGAGATCGTAGTTTCCCCAGTTCACATGGGACAGGTCGATATCACCTGACAAGCCGCCGTCACGGGACAGGTCGGTGTGATTCAGGACATCGTAGTTGAGACGATCCTCGGCCAGGATGTTACGCCGGTCGTTGGCCTTGTAGAGTGTCCAATTGTCACGCAGACGCTTCGGGCAAAGCACCAGCACGCGGTCGTTTCGAAGCTCGTAGTACTTGATGACCGCCAGCGCCTCGAAAGTCTTACCGAGGCCCACGCTATCGGCGATGATGCAGCCACCGATGCGTTCAAGCTTGTCGATGGCGCCCACAACGCCGTCGCGCTGGAAACGAAAAAGCTTCTTCCAGACGACCGTATTTCGTATGCCGGTCGCCGACTTGATGATCCTCTCTTCATCGAGCTCGTCGCCGAGATCCTTGAAAAGCTGGAATAGGATCTGGAAGTAAAGAAGTGAAGGCGCACGCTGGGAGCCAGCCTCATCGAGGAGACCGACAAGCTTGTCCTTCGCTGCGGCACCCGCCTTTAGGCCGTCCCAGTTGGCGCGGAACCAATCCGCGAATGCGGCAGCTTCGTCGTTCTCTTCGGAAGCCTGAACCAACCCGAGCTGACCGCCCGGCGTGATTCCAAGCCCTTCCGATGTGAACGAACAGGTGCCAAGCAAGGCGCGTTTCCGCTCCGTGCCCTGTACGACAATGAGCGACTGGGGCGGCGCCGTTGGAGCGCATCTCACCTCTGCCCTCTTCTTGATCCAGTCTGCGGCAAGACGCGCAAGCCAGCGCCCCTGAAGCTGGCCGCGGAACGCGATATCGGCAGGGCCACCGAAAAGCGAAGCTGCCAATGTGGCTTCATCGCCCAGGAGCAGTCGGCACTTATCGGCCTTCTCGATGAGTTCCCGCACTTCGGCGAAGGCGTTAACAGAGAACGTCGGCGACATGAGATCGAGCGACGCGCCCGGCGCAAGCCAGTCGCGCAACCGATCAATCACACGTTCATTGCCGCTGTTCCGTATAAGCTTCA
The DNA here is from genome assembly GCA_965247525.1 of Hyphomicrobiales bacterium. Taxonomy (GTDB): domain Bacteria; phylum Pseudomonadota; class Alphaproteobacteria; order Rhizobiales; family UBA4765; genus JAZKID01. The sequence goes on along the minus strand of OZ252015.1, from coordinate 1,560,776 downwards.
TGCGCCGATCACGATCCCCTTTTGCCGCGTGAAGATCAGAGCGCAGACGTGCTTCGAAACGGTGCCTCCCTAGCGGATGATTCACCTTACTCGATTTCGTAAAGAATTCGAGCGTCGCCGAGCATTCGTGTTTCTGAATGGCCCTAAAAACGGACACAGTGCGGACACGAGCAAAAGCCCCGCTGGCGAGAGCCAAGCGGGGCTTTGCATAAGCTGTTGAATTAGCTTTGGTATTTTGGTTGCGGGGACAGGATTTGAACCTGTGACCTTCAGGTTATGAGCCTGACGAGCTACCGGGCTGCTCCACCCCGCGACACCTAACTTTATCAGGGCGAACCCTGTGGCTTTTTGGATGTGTCCAGCTTTCGCTTTCAACGCGCGGAAAGCTCATGCACCGCGACAAAAACAGGCGCGTAAAACGCGCCTTGGGATACATCTAGCAACATGTGCACCAAAAGAAAAGGGGTGTTTCTAAAACTTTCAAAAAACATATAAAACCTATTCTTGACCCCTGCGGAATTTAGCTTAAGTCTGCGTCTTCCCAAATTGAGCCTTAAATGATCACTGATTTTTTCACCGGCCCTGCTTTTGTTGCCCTTTTGCAAGTGATCATGATTGATCTTGTGCTGGCGGGCGACAATGCTGTTGTCATAGGCCTTGCTGCAGCAGGATTGCCCAAAGATCAGCGTGCCAAAGCCATTCTTATCGGCATCGGCGCTGCAACAGCGCTGCGTATCCTGTTTGCCCTGGTCACCGTCCAGCTTTTGGCTCTTGTTGGTCTTTTGTTTGCAGGTGGCATTCTTTTGCTTTGGGTGTGTTGGAAAATGTGGCGCGAACTTCGCGCACCGCACCCGATGCACGATCCGGCAATGGACGACGAGGAAAATCTCAATATCAAAAGGCCTCGCAAAACATTGCGCCAAGCCGCTTTGCAAATTATTGTTGCCGATGTTTCGATGTCGCTGGACAATGTTCTGGCCGTTGCCGGCGCTGCGCGCGAACACCCTTATATACTCATTGGTGGACTGACGCTCTCAATCGCGCTTATGGCATTTGCGGCAAGTTTTATCGCCCGCCTGCTCGACCATTATCGCTGGATTGCCTATATCGGCCTTGCCATTATTTTGTACGTGGCCTTGCAAATGACCTATCGCGGCGTACTTGAAATATGGCCCTATCTTGCATTTTAAGGTTTAAATAACAAACTCTGCTGTCATAATGACTGACGAACGCTGCGCGCGCCGTGGTTGATGCAAGGTTTGGATGTCTCGAAGTGCGATCATGACACCCTATGAGGTTTGGTTTTGAAATTTGCTTTCTATGATGTGTTCGGCCTCAATACCGTGCTGTTTTACATCATCAACCGCGACTATGGCAGCCTTGCCGGAAAAATGATCCAGCTTGCTGATGTCGCCGGAGATTATGTCGACGCGCCATTTTATCTGGCGCTGTTTGTCGTCATGGCTTTCGTCCATAGACATTTTAAAAAGAACGACGCAGCTTCAAACGTCTACAGACAAAACTGGAAACGCTTTATCGCCTCTTTCGTTCTTGCTGTCGTGACAAGTGCAGTTGTGATTTACAGCTTGAAATCTCTGTTTTTCATGCCGCGCCCATTTCTGGTTCTACCACCTGAAACTGTTCATATGGTTGGCTATATCAAGCAGAACGTTCTTGCGCATACGAGTTTCCCGAGTGGGCATAGTGGCTTTGCCGCAGTGCTGGTTTTTTCAATCTGGTTCTACAGCAACGGCTATGGCAGGTCGGCGCTTGTCGCTTTGCTCCTTTTCGTAATGTGGGCACGGATTGCAGCCGGCGTGCATTTTCCGATCGATGTCGCTGTCGGCGCTTGTATTGGCGCGGTTGCTGCTTGCCTCAGCCATCATTTTGCTACGAAGTTTTTTCGTGAAAAAGTCCAATTTTAGGCAAAAAATGGCATTTGGGCGGATGTTTAGGCCGGCTTTGCCTATCCCGGCCTTGAGGTCGACTTGTCCGTCTGGCCCTGCCCCTGCCTATCTTGAGTTTTTTGCTATTTTGATGTATAGCCAGTCCATCGAATTTCGGGCCTATAGACTTAAAGCTTCGTTGCTGCCTTCAAAGCGCTTCAGATCTCTATTCTCTTGACCACCAAAACTCGACACGAAAGCGGTACATACCGTACCGCATCTGAAACTTTGAAAAAGGACGACCCTATGTCTCAAAAAGGCACCGTGAAATGGTTCAACACCACAAAAGGCTTCGGCTTCATTCAGCCAGATGAAGGCAGCCAGGATGTTTTCGTACACATCAGCGCTGTTGAGCGTTCCGGCATGAGCACGCTGAACGAAGGTCAAAAAGTGACTTTCGAAATCGAAAAAGACAAGCGCAGCGGAAAATCAGCTGCTGTCAATCTTCAAGCTGCTTAAAAGTAAACATCCCGCGCTGGCGCTTTAAAGCGCCGCGCAACACATTTCAATTTTGCGACCACGGATGTACTGGCGCAGCATTTAAGATGTGCGGACAAAGGAAGCTCGGGGTTATGCCCGGGCTTTTTCTTTATCTATGCCCCAAGCGCCGCTTTTGTTTTCAGCATTGAGCCGTGCTGCTCTGACATCTCTGTAAACAAACGATCATATTCCGTTTCAGTCGGCCCATAAGATTCGCGCGCGATTTCTTTCAAACCGTCACGGTCCAGAATTTCAATCTGCCCGCGTGTGGCACGAATAAGCTGCTTGCCTTCAAGAATATGGATGGCAACAGTAACGCCGGGGCGGCGCACGCCAAGCATCACGGATAAAAATTCATGAGTGAGGCCAATTCGATTGTTCTCGAGCCTGTCCTGCGCCATCAAAAGCCAGCGCGCCAGACGCTCTTCAATATTGGCGCCGCCATTGGCCAGCGCCGTATAAGCTGTCTGAATTAAAAAGGATCTGGAATACAGCAAAAAGGCTTCGCGTAAAGCCGGATGCCGCACCATTATTTCACGCAATTTCTCAGACCTGATACGTTTGCCCGAACCGGCAATCTGCATAAATGTTTCAAAAGGGGACTGCGAATTTCCAAGCACAACGGCAAGGCCTGTCATGCCTTCACGGCCGACAATTCCAATTTCAATCTGCCGCTCATTGGCCTGTGCAACGATTGAACCAAGCCCTTTTTCAATGAAATAAACATATTCGATGGGCTGATTGCGCGTTTCAAGCGTCTGCTTTAATTCAAGCGTAATCGGCTCAAGTTCTTTGCCCAGCTCGGCCTGATGAGTGGGATGTAGCGCATTCAAAATCTTATTACCAATGGACAAGGACATTGAAATTTCAGGTCTTTCGGAAATGAATGAGGAAAGCGGCTTGCTCTGTATGATGGGAGCGCTGATATAACGTTGTAAGCACCCAAAACATTCCTTCGCAACAGGCTGTAACTTTATTACATATTCTGAATGTTTTTATGGATGCAATGGCTAATAATGCGAAAACAACGATCTAAAACATAGTCTGCCCATTCTCAAAACAAGCACTGCGACCGGAAAGAAACAATGCACAATACACCGCTTATCGCAACTATCGTCGCGGGTCTTAGCCTTGCCTTTGCATTCGGTGTCTTGGCCTATCGCTTCAATCTGCCACCATTGGTTGGCTATCTTTTTGCGGGCGTTCTGGTGGGGCCTTACACGCCGGGTTTCATTGCGGATAGCGGGTTGGCTCAAGAGCTTGCCGAAATTGGCGTCATTCTTTTGATGTTTGGCGTCGGCCTGCATTTTTCGTTGAAAGACCTGTTGTCGGTTCGCGCCATCGCCATACCCGGTGCGTTTGCGCAAATTGCTGCATCTGTTGCGATGGGGCTTGGCGTTTCGCATTTCATGGGCTGGCCGCTTGGCTCGGGGCTCGTTTTCGGGCTTGGCCTGTCGGTATCCAGCACCGTTGTGTTGCTGCGTGTGCTTCAGGAAAACAGGCTCGTCGATACGGAGCGCGGCCGCATCATGATCGGATGGCTGATCGTGCAGGACATTGCCATGGTGCTTGTACTTGTGCTGCTGCCTGCTTTCGCCGATGCATTTCAAGCGCCTTCAGCTGCTGCAGCAACAGCATTTTCCAGCCTGCGCGTTGTCACAACATTGGCAATTACATTTGCAAAGGTCGGTGCTTTTTTTGCCCTCATGCTGCTCGTTGGCCGAAGGCTGATCCCTTGGATTTTACATGAGACGGCACACACCGGCTCACGCGAGCTTTTCCGATTGTCTGTGCTGGTCATTGCTCTGGGCGTCGCTTTCGGTTCGGCAAAACTTTTCGGCGTGTCGCTGGCGCTCGGTGCTTTTTTTGCCGGAATGATTTTGAGCGAATCTGCGCTGAGCCAGCGTGCGGCGCAAGAATCTCTCCCCTTGCGCGACGCCTTTGCCGTTTTGTTTTTTGTCTCTGTAGGAATGCTTTTCAACCCGGCCATTATCCTGCTTCACCCTTATGCGTTTCTGGCAACGCTGGCCATTATTCTTATCGGCAAATCAATTGTCGCTTATGTGGTTGTGCGGCTTTGCCGCATTCCAAAAGGTTTTGCGGCGAGCATCACGGCAAGCCTGGCGCAGATCGGCGAATTTTCCTTCATTCTTGCGGAGCTTGGCGTTCGGCTTGGGCTTTTGAATGAAGAGGCGCGCGCCCTTATTCTGGCCGGTGCCATCATTTCCATCGGTATCAATGCACCTTTGTTTTCGGCCGCCGAAAAGTTTCGCAAAAGATTTAAAGCAAGCTATGATCAAAGTGCGGCGCCTGTTGGCGCAGGCGGCGACCATGCAACGGTGCAGCCGGCGACAGCGCAAACAGGCCATAACGTCCTCATTGGTTTTGGCCGCGTTGGAAGTATTGTTGGCCCTGCACTTGATTACGCGCGCCTGCCCTATCTTGTGATTGAGGACGCGGATGATACGGTGCGCACGCTGCGTGGTTTTGGCACTGAGGTGATTGCCGGCAATGCCGTTCGCTCTGACATTTTAAACCTTGCAAATCTCGAAATGGCGCGCCGCCTGATTGTTGCAATTCCTGAAGCTTTTGAAGCCGGACAGATAGTCAAACAGGCACGGGCACAAAGTAAGACATTGCAAATCATCGTGCGCGCGCATTCCGATGCCGAGGTCAATCATCTTTACAGCCTCGGCGCCGATGTCGTGATTATGGGTGAGCGCGAAATTGCAAGGACCATGATCGAGCATATTTTAAGACCCGATGATGCGGACGACAATTTGCCCAAAACTGATCTTATTCCCGCCTGAATTAGGCGCAACAAAGTCCATATTGCCGTGTTTGTCTTAAGAAGAAAAAGGAGAATGCGAATGAAAAAACTTTTAACTTTTGGGGCTGCTGCCTTATTTATCGGTCTGTCGCTTGTCCCGCAAAAGGCAGAAGCGCGTTATTATCGCCACCACAATGGCGGTGATTATGCCGCCGCCGCCGCAGTGGGTCTGCTGTCTGGCGCGCTCATAGGCTCGCAATATGGTGGCGGATATGGATATGGCGGCTATGGATATCGTGGCTATGGATATCGTGGCTATGGATATCGTGGCTATGGATATCCATCTTATGGCTATGGCGCACCGGCTTATGGATATGGCTATGCGCCGCGCTATTATACTGGCTCTTACCCTGTGGGTTATGGCGGCTATGGTGGATATAGAAGCTATGGCGGTTATGGATACAATAATTATTCGCAACGCTGCGAGGTCGTAAGACAACAGCGTTTCCATCGTCATGGACGATTGATCGTTCAGAATGTTTGCGTCAGATAATTAAACGACGTTACTAAAATGCCCCGCAATGCGGGGCATTTTTTTGCCTAAAAATATGTTGTCCGAAGTGTTGAAATATCATCAACAGGTTTGGGATAACTCATTTTCAAACCTTCCAATTGCTCGACAATAAGCGTGCTGATCAGAGAGTTGCGCACCCATTTGTGGTTGGACGGAATGACATGCCATGGCGCAAGCTCAGTGCTGCATTTGCCCAGCATGTCTTCAAATGCTTTTTGATAGTCGTCCCATAATTTGCGCTCTTCATAATCACCGGCACTGACCTTCCAGTTTTTAGAAGGCTCATCAAGGCGATCTTTAAAGCGCTTTAACTGCTCATCCTTGCTGATATGTAGAAAAAATTTCATGATATGCGTGTCGTTTGATGCTAGCAGATTTTCAAAAGCGTTGATCTGCTCATAACGCTCAGACCACACGGGTTTGGGGACAAGGCCATGCACGCGAACAACCAGGACATCCTCATAATGCGAGCGGTTAAAAACGGCCACATCGCCTTTTGCGGGCACTGCCTGATGCACGCGCCAGAGAAAATCATGGTCGCGTTCCAGTGCGGTTGGCTGTTTGAAAGATGTCACCTTGCAGCCTTGCGGGTTCATTGACCCGAACACATCACAAATTGTTGAATCTTTTCCGCCAGCATCAATTGCCTGCAGAACATATAACAATGAGCGCTTATGCTCGGCATAAAGCATGGCCTGCAGCTCTGAGATGCGCTCAAGATTTTTGCGGGTCTGCTTTTTGATTGCGTCTTTTTCTAAGCCATCACTGCCGTCTGTATCGAACTTGGACAGATCGATTTTTTGGCCCGGCGCAATGAGCGTTGTACTTTTCTTTTTCATTTTGCAGGGCTTTTTTAAAACGGTCGGTTAAGCAGCAATAAAACTTTCAAAACCACCAAAGATCATACGCTTGCCATCGAATGGCATATTTTCTGGCGCCATCATCTCTTTCATGCGCGGATCAGCCATCACTTTTTCCATGCAGGCATCGCGCGCGGCCTTGTCTTTATAAACCGCGTAGGAAAACACAACTGTTTCATTGTCTTTCAGATCAACGCTTTGAGGAAAACTTGTCAGCTTGCCCGGCTTCACATCATTGGCCACTGCCTCGACATATTGAAGCGCGCCGTGCTCTTTCCAGACCTCGCTGGCAAGCTTGGCCATTTTTTTGTAAGCATCCATTTTGTCTTTTGGGACGGGAATGACAAAACCATCAATATAAGGCATGTGCTTTTTCCTTTTGGTTTTAAGAGGCGTTGCGCAGGTTAACCTCTGCCACCTTGTCCTTGTAGTCTTTTTTAGGATCACTGCCGAGTAACATTTTGATACCCGCAATCAGGCTGTGTGCATTTTCCCAAATCTCCGCATGGCCGGCATCGAAGCGCAGCAGCGCCAGTTTCGGGTCGGTTTTGCCACCTTCAAACCACGCGGCCACGAATGGGCTCCATAATTTGTCGATCATCGCACGGTCATTGTCGATGGATAACTGGCCTTGGACACTGGCAAAAAGATCAAGGCCTTTCGATGCCAAAGAGAGACTGGCAGATTGTGCCGAACCCAATTGCTTGACCAAGGCTGTCTCATTCGATGTGAAAAACCAGATCGGTCCGCCTTCATCATTTTCAATCTGTGCAGTCATCGGACGCGTATGGCCATTTTCGGCGCTTGTCAGGCCAAGCATGACAGTGCGGTCTGATTTGATCGATGACCAGAATTTTTTTTCAAGTTCTTGAGGTGTTGGCATGTGTTGTTCTCCTGTTGGAAAACAACGTTGAAGCCAGGGCATGGTTCCGTTCACATAGCCTTTGCTGAAGCACATCATACAAAAGCGATATCGTTGTTATGGATTTGCCAAAATATATTTATCGCTTTTTGCGACATCGCCTGATAGTTGCGATGAACAAATCATGGTTTCAACGATTTGACTAAGACAACATCAAGGAAAAAATATGAAAAAACTTGTTTTCGCTCTTTTCGGCTTTGTATTGCTTTATAACGTCCCTGCTGATGCGCGCACTGTACAGCGCGGTGTTACCTCGGTGCACAGATCTGTCTCAAACGGGAGGACGACCAATATAAGAACGGTCAATTCTCGCTCGCGCCGGACATATGTCAATCGCAGCTATGGCAACCGCAGCTATCGCACCAATTACAATCGCGGTGTTTACTACAACAACGGCTATGACAACCACAATTACGGCTATCGCTGCCGCACGCAGCGCTTCTTTGGTGTTTTTCCTTTCAGAGCGCGTCGTCGCTGTTATTAAGCAAAAAACAAATCCTAAGAAAAAAGCTGCTATCAAGCGGCTTTTTTTGTGCTGTTAAATATTTTATTTTCACATGAACCACACCGCAGAACTCAAACCGTTTGCAAACGAGACTTAAGCTCCGAATGCAAAGAACTCGCTCAGCTCTGACGTTTGATTGCTATTAAAAATATGTTTTTGATCTTGCCGCCGCTGCACATAGCCGCATAAGAGGCCGAGTGGATATAACGCATAAAAAAAACCGCCCCATTGCTGGAGCGGTTTTTGAAAAGATTAAAAGAGGAAGCTTGATAACCTTGCACTGCGCAGACCTGGCAACGACCTACTCTCCCAGGACTTAAGCCATAGTACCATCGGCGCTGAAGAGTTTAACTACCGAGTTCGAGATGGGATCGGGTTTTGTCCCTTCGCCAAAATCACCAGGTCGGCGAAATGCAAAGTTATTTGAAAATCTGGTCTGTTGTTTCCCGTTTGCGCACATTACTGCACGCGTTCATTCATTATCCGTCACTTAAACATGAAGTAACCATGGACTAATGAGAGCAAAATTAAGCCAATGGAGCAATTAGTACTGGTAAGCTTGAACGTATCGCTACGCTTCCACACCCAGCCTATCAACGTGGTGGTCTACCACGGCTCTCGTAGGAAGAACTCGTTTTGAGGTTAGTTTCCCGCTTAGATGCTTTCAGCGGTTATCTATTCGCTACATAGCTACCCTGCACTGCGGCTGGCGCCACAACAGGTCCACCAGAGGTAGCTCCACCCCGGTCCTCTCGTACTAAGGGCAGATCCTCTCAATTCTTCAACACCCACAGCAGATAGGGACCAAACTGTCTCACGACGTTCTGAACCCAACTCACGTACCACTTTAAATGGCGAACAGCCATACCCTTGGGACCTTCTCCAGCCCCAGGATGTGATGAGTCGACATCGAGGTGCCAAACGATTTCGTCGATATGGACTCTTGGAAATCATCAGCCTGTTATCCCCGGCGTACCTTTTATCCGTTGAGCGATGGCCCTCCACACGTGGGACCACCGGATCACTATGACCGACTTTCGTCTCTGCTCGACTTGTTTGTCTCGCAGTCAGGCAGGCTTATGCCATTGCACTCGACGGCTGATTTCCGACCAGCCTGAGCCTACCTTCGCACGCCTCCGTTACTCTTTAGGAGGCGACCGCCCCAGTCAAACTACCCACCATGCATTGTCTCGGATCCGGATAACGGATCGCGGTTAGACACCAGTAAAAACAAGGGCGGTATTTCAAGGATGACTCCACTCCGGCTGGCGCCGGGGCTTCAAAGTCTACCGCCTATCCTACACATGTCGTCACTAATGCCAATGCAAAGTTATAGTAAAGGTGCACGGGGTCTTTCCGTCTAACTGCGGGAACCCCGCATCTTCACGGGGAGTTCAATTTCACTGAGTCGATACTGGAGACAGCGGGGAAGTCGTTACGCCATTCGTGCAGGTCGGAACTTACCCGACAAGGAATTTCGCTACCTTAGGACCGTTATAGTTACGGCCGCCGTTTACCGGGGCTTCGGTTCAGAGCTTGCACCCCTCTCCTTAACCTTCCGGCACCGGGCAGGCGTCAGACCCTATACGTCATCTTGCGATTTCGCAGAGCCCTGTGTTTTTGATAAACAGTCGCCACCCCCTGGTTTGTGTCCCTCATACTCACTTGCGTAAATATGAGGCCTCTTTATCCCGAAGTTACAGAGGCAAATTGCCGAGTTCCTTCAGTATCGTTCTCTCAAGCGCCTTAGCATGCTCTGCCAGTCCACCAGTGTCGGTTTCGGGTACGGTCTAATAGGAGGGCTATTTCCTGGAACTGCGTCGAGGCCCGGACAATCCAATAAGTCCGAACAACATAAGCAATTCGTCACACACTCCATGGCCCACGAATATTAACGTGGTTCCCATCGTCTACGCATTTCTGCCTCAACTTAGGGGCCGGCTAACCCTGCTCAGATTAACTTTAAGCAGGAACCCTTGGACTTTCGGCGACAGAGTCTCTCACTCTGTTTGTCGTTACTCATGTCAGCATTCGCACTTCTCATACCTCCAGCAGCCCTCACGGGTCTGCCTTCAACGGCTTAGAGAACGCTCCGCTACCGCTCATTCATAAATGAATGAACCCAGAGCTTCGGTAGATAGTTTAAGCCCCGTTACATTTTCGGCGCAAGGAACCTAGACCAGTGAGCTGTTACGCTTTCTTTAAAGGATGGCTGCTTCTAAGCCAACCTCCTGGTTGTTTTCGGATCCTCACATCCTTTCACACTTAACTATCATTTAGGGACCTTAGCTGCTGGTCAGGGTTTTTTCCCTCTCCACAATGGACGTTAGCACCCACTGTGTGTCTGCCGCGCAGTGTTCTTGAGTATTCGGAGTTTGGTAGGGTTTGGTAGGCGGTGAAGCCCCCTAGCCCTTCCAGTGCTCTACCCCTCAAGACATTCACGCGACGCTCTACCTAAATAGATTTCGCGGAGAACCAGCTATTTCCTAGTTTGATTGGCCTTTCACCCCTAACCACAACTCATCCCAATCTTTTGCAACAGATACGGGTTCGGCCCTCCAGTGCATGTTACTGCACCTTCAGCCTGGTCATGGCTAGATCACTAGGTTTCGGGTCTAATGCAACGAACTGAACGCCCTATTCAGACTCGCTTTCGCTACGCCTCCGCCTATCGGCTTAAGCTTGCTCGTTACACTAAGTCGCTGACCCATTATACAAA